>SKJG01000067.1 GCA_007116035.1 Thioalkalivibrio sp. | reverse complement strand
CCGACCCCTACGCCGGCCTGCCGGATCCCGAGGATCAGGCGCAGGACTGGCAGGAGCTGGACCTGGATCATCCCTGGGATTGCACCTCCGGCAACGCCATCGAGCTCGCACGACGGATCGAGGCTGCGGGCTTCGCGCTGGACCCGCGCATCGAAAACTCGGAGGGCGCCAGCGTGAGTACGCGCCGGGCGATGTCCTTCCTGGGGGACAGCCAGGGGTTCATGGGCGGCTATCGGAGTACGCGGCACTCGCTCTCGTGTGCGCTGGTGGCAAGGGATGCGGCCGGCATGCAGCGTGACTATGCCTACACCGTTTCCCGCAACCCGCTGGAGCTGAACGATCCCGAGGCGGTCGGCCGCGAGACGGCGGAGCGGACCCTGCGGCGGCTTGGTTCACGCAAGCTCGGTACCCGGCAGTGTCCCGTGCTGTTCGTGCCAGAGATGGCGCGCGGCCTGATCGGAAGCTTCACGCGTGCCGTCGGTGGCGGCGCGCAATACCGCAAGAGTTCTTTTCTGCTCGGTGCCGCGGGCGAGGAGGTCTTTCCCGGCTGGATGCGGATCGCGGAGCATCCGCATCTGCCGGGCGCCCTGGGCAGCGCGCCCTTCGACGGCGAGGGCGTGCGCACCCGGGAACGCGAGCTGATCAGCGGCGGCGTTCTCCAGGGCTACATCCTCGACAGCTACGCCGCACGCCGGCTCGGGCTGCACACCACGGGCAATGCCGGTGGTGCGCGCAACGTGACCGTGCAGCCACATCCGGGGGACAAGGGCTTCCGGGAGCTGCTCGCGGAGATGGGCACCGGGCTCCTGGTCACCGAACTGATCGGCCAGGGCGTGAACGCGGTCACCGGCGACTATTCGCGCGGTGCCGCCGGCTTCTGGGTTGAACAGGGCGAAATCGTGTACCCGGTCGAGGAGATCACGATCGCCGGCAATCTGCGGGAGATGTATCGCAGGATCGTCGCGGTGGGCAACGACGTGGACGTCCGCGGCAACACCCGCACGGGCTCCATCCTGATCGAATCGATGACCATCGCCGGCGAATGATCTTGCCCTGGCGATGACGGTATCCCTGTCTCCTGCGCGGCGCGGCTGTTGCCGGTGATGTCTGCGCTCAGCCGTGCCCGGGGGTGCCGAAGATGCTGTCCTGCAGATGCCACTTCGAGGCCAGGGTCTCGGTGGCGTTGAGGATCTCCTCGGCGCGGGCGGGGTGGTTCCAGGTGCCCCGGGCGAGCCAGGCCAGCGCGGTCTCCCGATCCGGGGCCAGCGATAGCAGGTGGATCAGTTCCCCGGCATCGCTGCCGATGATCTCGCCTCCGAGCAGGGCGCCGCTGTCCATGTCCCCGATCAGGCGCACGAAACCCTCCGGTTCGTCCTGTCCAAGGGCGCGCGGCGAGGTCTCGAAGGCGGCGAAACCCACCGCGGGCTCCAGTTCCTCGTCCTCCGCCGTGTCCTCGTCCAGGCCCAGGCGTGCCATCTCCACCGCGCTGTAGACCACCATGGGGACGAAGCGGCCATCCTGCCTTCGGTTGCCACCGAGGATGTTCTCGACCGCAATCGTGGCGTCCGACAGCGCATGGTTGGCGGTCATCCAGTCGCCGGCGACATCGCCGATGGCGTAGACGTTCAGCGCCGCGGTCTGCAGGGTCTCGCTGCGCTGAACGAAGCCCTTGGAGTCCGTCGTTACCCCGATCCGGTCCAGTCGCAGGTCTTCGGTGAAGGGCTTGCGGCCGGTACCCAGAAGCACCCAGTCCGCCTCGAAGCGGTCGCCGTCCGCGGTAATGGTCATCCGTTCGTTCTCGTGCACGACCGATTCGTAGCGCTGCACGCGGCGTGCCTCGATGCCCTGCGCCGCCATCTGGTCCCGCAGCGTCGACAGCGCCTGCGGGCTGAACCGCAGGCGTGACAGTGGTGGCGAACGCGTCAGCCAGGTGACCTCCCGGCCCAGCATCTGCAGGATGAAGGCGAACTCGGTCGCGATCACGCCGCTGCCGATGACCGCGACCCGTCGCCCCGGAGGCGGGGGGCGATCGAACAGCATGTCGGTGCTGAGCACGCGCTCTTCCTGGAGTACAAAGGGCTCGGGGACGATGGGAGCGGCGCCGGTCGCGATGATGCTGTGTCGGGCCTCGACGGTCTCAAGCCCGTTCGCGCCCTCGATCTCGATGGCCTCGGGGCCGAGAAATCGGGCATGTCCTTCCCGGGACTCGACTTTTAGATGCTTCAGGTAGCCGCGGTAGCTGTCCCGCACCGTGCCGACCACCCTGTGCTGGTGTTCCCAGGCGCGGCCGAGATCGCCGGACAGCTTGCCGTCGATGCCGCGGCCCGCAAAGTGCCGCTGCGCCGCGAGCATGCGCGCACTGTGGTACCAGTCCTTCTTCGGCACGCAGCCGCGATTCAGGCAGCATCCGCCCCACTCGCCCCGTTCGATGATGACCACGCGCAGCCCGCGCAGGGCTCCCAACACCGCGGCCCGATAGCCACCGGGACCGCTGCCGATGACCGCCAGATCGAAGGGTGTATTCATGGCCGGCCCGCTTCCAGATCGATCACCGGTCGGTGCCATTCCAGTTTGGTGAGTTCCAGCTGAAAGACGTTGCCATCGGCCTGATAGTCCAGGCGGACAGGCAGGTAATCCAGAGACGGCACAAACCAGCCGGCCAGTTCCACGCCGCTGCTGTCGTCCCGGCGCACCACGTGCAGTGCCTCCAGCCGACCCAGCACCGTGTCGATGCTTTGCACGCCCAGCAATGTCAGCGAGTATTCACGGAGCCGGTCACGTTCAAGCACTTTGACGGTCATGTTGTCTCCCAGCTGGTCATTGCGCAATGCCTGCATCGTCAGGTACAGGGAGGACAGGAAATCCTGTGTGTCCGGCGTCACTGCAAGGTCGAAGGACTTCTGGTTGATATGTCCGTGCGCCCGATTGGTGGTCCAGTCGAAACGCGTTTCGACTTTGCGTTCCCGGCGCGGGGTTACCTGGACGCTCCGGGTCTGAACGAGATTCAGATTCCCGTCGCCCGACTTGAAGATGGCCTCGCGGTTGAACTCGAAACGACCGAGAATGCGCAGGAATCCGGACACATGAGCGTCCATGGCCATACGGATCGTGTCACCCTCATAGCTCAGGGTGCTCTGGGCCACCAGCGTGTTACCGAACGCTTGCGCCTCGTACGTCGCAGTGTATGCAGGGATGGACCCGGCTAGCACAGGCGGTGCCGCGCTTGCCAGGAACAGCAGAAGAATCAGTCGTGGCCAGCGCATCGTTTGGCATTCTCCATCATTTCATCGAGCAGCAGGGGGCGTTCGAGCGGAATGCCGTCGCACCAGACCTTGTCCCCCACGGCCTGAATTCGCCCTGAACAGATCAGTCCGACCGCCGCGGGGTACAGTCGGTGCTCGGCCGCGCGCACGCGGGCCGCCAGGGTCTCGGGATCGTCGTCCGGATGCACCGGAACCGGGGCCTGCATCAGCACCGGCCCACCGTCCAGTTCCGCGGTCACGAAATGAACGCTGGCTCCGTGGACCTCGACCCCCGCCGCCAGTGCCCGTGCGTGCGTATCCAGCCCGCGAAAATCCGGCAGCAGCGATGGATGAATATTGACCATCCGGCCCGCAAAATGTGCGACGAACGCGTCGGTCAGGACACGCATGAACCCCGCGAGCACGATCAGGTCGGGCGCGGATGCCTCGATGACCTCGGCCAGCGCCCGGTCGAAGCCCTCCCGGTCCGGGTACTCGCCATGATCCACCACCGCGTAGGGAATCCTCGACTGCCGGGCGAAATTCAGGCCCCGCGCCCGCGGTCGGTTGCTGATCACGCGGACCACCTTGCCATCGATCCGGCCCTTGCTGCAGGCCTCGATCAATGCACTCAGGTTGCTCCCGCGCCCGGAAATCAGCACGACCAGGCGCTTCTCCCCGGTATCGGACCGGACGGCGTGCCGCCTGGAATCCTGGCCCGCCGGAGTGTCGCCCCCGGGCTTCATGTCGATTCGTAGTGGATGGTGGGTGTCCCCGATCCATTGACGACCCTACCGATCGGCCAGGCCGCGAGCCCCGCTGCGGCCAGTTCCGAAGTGGCCTCGCCGACGCTCGCCTCGGGCAGGACCGCTACCATGCCGATGCCGCAATTGAAGGTGCGCAGCATCTCCTGCTCCGAGATGCCGCCGGTGCTTTGCAGCCAGTCGAAGACCGGCGGGCGTGGCCAGGCGGCGAGGTCGATCCTTCCATCCAGACCCTGCGGCAACACGCGCGGCAGATTCTCGGTGAGGCCGCCCCCGGTGATGTGGGCGAGCGCGTGCACCGGGTGTGTCTTCAACAGCGCCAGGAGGGCACGTACGTAGATCGTGGTCGGCGCGAGCAGGGCATCCCCGAGCGGGACGCCTCCGCGGCCGTCGATCGGTTGCCGCAGATCGGCCGCGCTGAGTTCGAGAACCCGGCGGATCAGCGAGTAACCGTTCGAATGCGGGCCGCTGGAGGCGAGGCCCAACAGCACGTCGCCAGCCTTCACCGCGGTCCCGTCGAGGATCTCGTCGCGTTCGACGATCCCGACCGCAAACCCCGCGAGATCGTAGTCGCCGTCCTGGTACATGCCCGGCATCTCCGCGGTCTCGCCGCCGACCAGCGCGCAACCCGCTTGTTCGCAGCCCTCGGCGATGCCCTTGATCACGTCCGCGGCGACATCGACGTCGAGACGTCCGGTCGCGTAATAGTCGAGAAAGAACAGGGGCTCGGCACCCTGCACGATGATGTCGTTCACGCACATCGCGACCAGGTCGATCCCGATGCTGTCGTGCCGACCGAGTTCCTGGGCGACGCGCAGCTTGGTGCCGACGCCGTCGGTGCCGGAGACCAGAACGGGCCTGCGGAAGCGCTCGACAGGGAGTTCGAACAGGGCTCCGAAGCCGCCCAGCCCGGCGAGCACGCCAGGTCGACGTGTACGCGCCGCGTACGGCTTGATGCGATCCACGAGCTCGCTGCCCGCCGTGATGTCGACGCCAGCGTCGCGATAGGTCAAACCGGGGCTTGATTCAGGCATGGAGGCTCTCTCGGACGGGGGAGTGAATGGTAACGACGGCAGGTAACGCATGCAAAAGGCACTCCGGAAATCGACGCCGCCTGTGCTATGTTGCGCGCTGTCCACCCTTGCGGGTCGTGCTCTGGAGAGGTGCGTGACGTTTCCTGACAAGACAGCCCGGGGTTTCGGTCCCTGGCGGCGTTTCCTTGCCGTCGCGGGCATGCTGTGTCTGCTGGCTCCGGCGGCCCCCGCCAGCGCCGCGCTGATCGAGTGGATGGTCGAGGCCGAAAGCGAGCAGGCGGCCCTGGCTTCCGGGCTCGAGGAAGTGCTGGTGCGGCTGGCGGGCTTCCGTTCTCCCGCCATTGATGCGCTGGTCCCCACATTGCTCGAGGCTGACGAGCAGCCCTGGCTGCGGTCACGCGAGCGGCGTGGAGGGGGGCGCTTCCTCCTGGTCTTTGACCGGTCGCGGCTGCGGGCCGAGCTGCAGGAGGCGGAAGTGCCGGTGTGGGTCGGCTCGCGTCCGGCGCTCCTGGTCTGGGTGGTCCTCGAGCGCGACGAGCGCAGGCTGCTGCTGGGCTCGGGGATGGACGAGGAATCGGTGCTGGCAGCGCTGCGGGACTGGTCTGCCCGCCGCGATCTGCCGCTGCTCTTCCCCCTCGGGGACCTGGAAGACCGCCGGCAGGTCCATACCGCCGATGTGGTCGGCGGTGCGGTCGAGGCAATGGCCGAGCCGAGCCGCCGCTACGATGCCGACGGTCTCCTGCTGGTCCACGTGTCCCCGCGTGGCGGGGGTCAGCGTGCGCGCGTCTGGGTCGACTATCGGAACCATCGACTGCAGGCCGAGCAATCCGGGGCCACGGCCGCCGCTGCGGTGCGAGCGGCGGTCGCAGAGGTGATGGACGCCCTCGGCGCGCGTACGGCGCGCGTTCTCGTGGGTCAGGAGTCGGCGCTGGTCGGTTTTTCCGGTGTCGGCGGCATGGCAGACCTGCAGTTGCTGCGTACCCGCCTGGCCGCGCTGGAGGCCGTTCAGGACGCGCAATTGCGGCAGTTGCTGCCGGGGGCTGCCGTCCTCGAACTGCGCACGGGGCTGGATGCCACTGCGCTGGACCAGGTGCTCGCGGCCGAGGGCTTCCGGGCCACCGATGCGCCACGGGCTGCTGGCCCGGGCGTCAACCTGTGGTTCCACGCCCATCGCTGACCCGCCATGAACCTTCGCCAACTACCGAACCTGATCACGCTGTCGCGCCTGTTCCTGACGATTCCGGTCGTCTGGTTTCTCTACCGGGGCGACTATTGGCCCGCGCTGGTCCTCCTGGCCATCGCCGGGCTGACCGATGCGCTGGACGGGTATCTGGTTCGGCGCTTCGGCTGGGCCACGGAACTGGGCGCCTGGCTGGATCCGGCTGCGGACAAGATCCTGATGCTCGGCATCTATCTGGCGGTAACCCTCAGTGGCCTGCTGCCCATCTGGCTGCTCGTGCTGGTGGTCGGACGCGATGTGTGGCTCTCGCTGGGGTCCCTGGCGTACCGGCGCTGGGTGGGTCCCTTGCAGGTCGAGCCCCTGATGATCAGCAAGATCAATACTTTTTTTCAGATCCTTCTGGTACTGGGCGTGATCCTCAAGGTGGGTATCCTCGACCTGGATCCGGTCTGGGTACAGCTGCTGATCGTGATCGTGACCTGTACGACGGTGGCAAGCGGGGTGGCCTACACCGTGGTCTGGGGCCGTCGTGCCTGGCGGCACTTCCACGACACTTCGTCGTTTCCCCAGGCGTCCCCGCCGGCATGATGGCGGACCACCCGCCGCGGGGCGGCTGCCGCCAGGCCGGAGCATCGAGCCGCGATCTTTGCGCGTTGCACGACCCCATCGGGCGGGTCCGGCCATCCAGCGATGCCCGGTAGACAGCTGCCCCTGGACCTGCGACTGCGCGACCACTCGCGCTTCGATACCTTCCACGCCGACGGCAACGGTCTGGCCGCGGCCACCCTGAAAGCGATGGCGGCGGGTGCGACCGGTGCCGGCGAGCGGCAGGTCTTCGTGCACGGGGGGGTGGGATCGGGCAAGACCCACCTGCTCCAGGCGGTTTGCCACGAGGCCTTCGCGCAGCGGCGGTCCTGCGCCTACCTGGCGCTGCAGGAACTGCAAGCGCGGGATCCCGGCGCGGTGCTGGAGGGGATGGACGCGCTGGCACTGCTGGTTCTCGATGATCTTCACACCGTGGCGGGACAGCCGGACTGGGAACGGGCGCTGTTTGGGCTGATCAACCGGGTGCGGGAGCGAGGAGGGCAGCTGCTGCTCGCGGCGCGCGCGGCTCCGGAGGCGATCGGCTGCTGCCTTCCGGACCTGAGCTCCCGCCTCGCGTGGGGACCGGTGTTCCGGCTGGATCAGCCGGGGGATCTGGAACGCAAGGCGATCCTGCAGAAACGCGCCGCGTTGCGCGGGCTGGAATTGAGCGGGGCCGTGGCCGACTATCTGCTGCGTCACGAGTGTCGCGACCTGGAGGTCCTTCTGAGCCTTCTGGATCGGCTGGATCTGGCGGCACTGGCAGAGCAGCGCCGCCTCACCATCCCCTTCATCCGGGAGCAACTGCGGCGCCCGCCGACGGGCAGGGAATGAGTCAGGCCTCCGGTGCCCGGCGGCGCTCCCATCCAAAGGCGCGGACGTACAGCAGGCAGCCGCTGAAAAGCACCAGTGCGAGGCCGAGCATCGACAGGCCATAGACGCGGTCCTCCGCAGCGGCAGCGAGGGTAATGCCGATCGCGACGTAGAGCAGCGCCAACAGGCTGGTCCAGGCGTGGGTCCGCTGCCGTCCATGCAGGAGTCCGCGCAGCGGAGCCAGCAGCGGCAGGAGCAGCGCCAGCAGGACCAGTGATCGCGGCAGATGCTGGGGTGGGTCGACCAGGCTCGTCCAGACCAGGATCAGGAAGAACAGACCGAAATAGCCGCCCAAGGTCAGCCAGCGCCCTGCGCGCAGAGGGCTCACGGTGTGGTTTCCCGCCGCAGCTGTGCGGCCAGGCGGCCGATGCGCTCGCCCAGGGCCTCGGCGATGCGGCGCTCCTCGCGCGTGATCTCGCGGCTGCCGTCGGGGCCGGCGACGTGCGACGGACCGTAGGGGCTGCCGCCGCTGGCGGTGCTGGTCAGTTCGGGCACGGTATACGGGACCCCGACCCAGACCATGCCCTGGTGGATCAGCGGCAGGGCCATGCTCAGCAGCGTGGTTTCCTGGCCGCCGTGCATCGTCGCGGTACTGGTGAAGACGCCGAAGGGTCTGTCCACCAGCGTGCCGCTGGCCCAAAGGCCGCTGGTCCCGTCAAGGAAGTATTTCAGCGGCGCCGCCATGTTGCCGAAACGCGTTGGCGAACCCAGCGCCAGGCCGTCGGTTTCCTCGAGGTCTCCTACCGTGGCGTAGGGCGGACCCTGGTCGGGGATCGCCGGTGCCTCGGCCTCCAGATTGGTGGTGACCGGTGCCACCGTGCGTACGCGTGCCACGGCCCCCGATTTCTCGACTCCGGTGGCAATGTGCCTTGCCAACTGGGCCGTGGCTCCATAACGGCTGTAGTACAGCACGAGTATCTCGGTCATCAGACGATCTCCAGTACGCGCTCGGGCGGACGCCCCACGCGGGCCTTTCCGGCGTGGAGCACGATGGGGCGTTCGATCAGTTTCGGGTTTTCGACCATGGCCTGGAGCAACTGTTCGTCCGAAAGGACGGGATCATCCAGTCCGAGTTCGCGGTACTCGGCTTCGCCGGTGCGCAGGAGGTCCCGTGGCCGAATGCCGAGCCGGTCGAGCACAGCCTTCAGCGTCGCCTCGTCGGGCGGTGTCTTCAGGTACTCGACGACCTCGGGTTCGAGCCCACGCTCTCGCAGCAAGGCCAGCGCGGCACGCGATTTGCTGCAGCGGGGGTTGTGGTAAATACGCAGGGAATCGGTCATTGTCGTCTCCGGAGGTGAACATGAACAGCGACACCCATGGTAGCGAGGCCCTGCGTTGCCGGGTAACCGGACGCGTGCAGGGTGTCTTCTTCCGGGCCTCGACCGAGCGCAAGGCGCGCTCGCTGGGCATCGTTGGCCATGCCCGCAATCTGCCCGACGGTAGCGTCGAGGTGCTGGCCGTCGGTACGGCCGATGCGCTGTCCGAGTTGCGCGCCTGGCTCGGGGCCGGACCGCCCCAGGCCCGGGTCACGGCCGTGGACTGCGAGCCGGAACCGCTCCCGGATCCGTTGCCGCGCGAGTTTTCTACACGATAGCGGTCGAGCGCTCGCGCAGGAATTCGACCAGGCCGGCCCGCTCGATCTTCCGGGCCTCCGGGTCGCGACGGTCCTGGTATTCGATCAGCCCCTCGTCCAGCGCCCGCTCGCCCAGTACCAGCCGGTGGGGCAGGCCGATCAGTTCCATGTCCGCGAACATCACGCCGGGGCGGATGTCGCGGTCGTCCAGCAGTACGGCGAAGCCGGCCGCCTGGAGCTCGTCGTGCAGCTCGGCGACGGCCTCGCGCACGCGCTGCGACTTCTTCGCCCCGATCGGGCAAAGCGCGACATCGTACGGGGCCAGCGCAGCGGGCCAGCAGATTCCGCGGTCGTCGTGATTCTGTTCGATCGTCGCGGCGACGACCCTTGAGACACCGATGCCGTAGCAGCCCATCGTCAGGACCCGTTCGCGTCCGGACTCGTCGAGCACGTTGGCATTCAGGGCGCGGCTGTACTTCTCGCCCAGCTGGAAGATGTGGCCGACCTCGATTCCGCGGCGGATCTCGATCGGGCCCGAACCGTCGGGCGCCTGTTCGCCGGCGGTGATGTTGCGTAGGTCGGCAGTCTCGGGCAGCGGCAGGTCGCGGCTCCAGTTGAGCCCGGTGACGTGGAAGCCGTCCTCGTTCGCCCCGGCGGCGAAGTCGGCGAGTTCGGCGACCGCCTGGTCGGCCACGGTCGGCAGCGGACAGTTCAGAGGCCCGAGGGAGCCGGTTCCGGCGCCGATCGCCGCCCGGATCTCCGCATCCCCCGCCATCCGCAGCGGCGCGGCGATCCAGGGGTGCTTCTCGGCCTTCACGGCATTCAGGTCGTGGTCACCCCTAAGCAGCACGGCGACCAGCGGCGCATCGATCTCCGCGCTGGCCTCGAGCACCAGCGTCTTCAGGGTGCGTGATGCCGGGATGCCGAGGAAGGACGCGAGTTCCTCGATACTGTGGACGCCGGGGGTCGCCACCTTCGCCATCGCCTCTGCCGGCGGCGGTGCCGCAGGGGGCTTCGGCGCCGGGGCCAGTTCGACGTTCGCCGCGTAGCCCCCGGCGGAGAAGGCGATGCTGTCTTCTCCCGAGTCCGCCAGCACATGGAACTCGTGCGAGGCGCTGCCGCCGATCGAGCCGGTATCCGCCTCCACCGCCCGGAACTCCAGTCCGCAGCGGTGGAAAATCCGGGTATAGGCTGCGTGCATGGCCTCGTAGGTGGCCTGCAGGCTCTCGGGCTCCAGATGGAAGGAGTAGGCGTCCTTCATCAGGAATTCCCGCGCGCGCATGATGCCGAAGCGCGGCCGGCGCTCGTCGCGGAACTTGGTCTGAATCTGGTAGTAGTTCACCGGCAGCTGCTTGTAGCTGCGGATCTCGCGCCGGACGAGATCGGTGATCACTTCCTCGTGCGTGGGTCCGTAGCAGAAGTCGCGCTGGTGGCGGTCCTGCAGGCGCAGCAGTTCGGCCCCGTACTGCTCCCAGCGCCCGGATTCCTGCCAGAGCTCCGCTGGCTGTATGGCCGGCATCAGCAGTTCCAGCGCGCCGGCCCGGTCCATCTCCTCGCGCACGATATTTTCGACCCGGCGCAGCACGCGCAGGCCCAGCGGCAGCCAGGTGTAAAGGCCCGATGCGAGCCGGCGGATGTAACCGGCCCGCAGCAGCAGCTGGTGGCTGATGACCTCGGCCTCGGCCGGGGTCTCCTTCAGGGTGTTCAGGGGAAACTGCGAGACGCGCATGGGGTTCCGTTCCTGGATGAATCGCTGGGATGCGTTCCGCCGTCACGACGGCGGGCCGCGCTTCAGAAGGTCGAGCCGTTCCAGCCCCAGAGCTTCCGCGGGGCGTCGCTGAACTCGATGTAGACGCGTTCGGCCGGGATGCTCAGCAACTGTTCCAACTGGGCGCAGAGCTCCCGCGACAGGTCGCCGGTCCCGGACTCGGGCAAGCCGATGCTTTTCAGTTCGCAGTAGGCGAGAGGATCGGTCGTGCCGGCAAAACGCATCGCCGGGTTGTGCTGAAGGCGCACCATCACGTAGCCCTCGGGCTTGCCCAGCCATTGGGCGACGCTCGCGGACAGTTCGGCCGTGAGGCGGCCGCTGTTAGCGGGCAGCGCGGTATTCGTCTCGATGCTGAGCAGGGGCATAATCCGACATCCATCGGTAGGGTCTGGCTGCGCAATGGTATCAGCTTGGCACGCCGTCCAGCACCGCCTACGTTGCCGGCAAAGTTGCACTACACTAATTCGATCAGGGGAAAACCTGCGGAAGGGTGGGTTCGTGTATATTAGGGATATCTAATATGCGGGGCTTGCTGGTCCGCATTTGCACATTTGGGGACGGGATCATGACGCTTGAATGGATGAAGGGCATCGCGGCTGCGATGACGCTGCTGCTGGTCGCGCCGGTGGCCTCCGCAGTTGAACTGCCGTTTCTGACGGCCACGGTCGAGCGGCAGACGCTGATGCAGGAACGGATCATGGACGGCCGGGTCGAGGCCGTGCAGCGGTCGACGATTTCCGCGCAGACGTCGGGGCGGGTGCTGGAGGTCCTTTACGACGTCGACGACTTCGTCGAGCAGGGCGATGTGGTGCTGCGCCTGAGTGACACCGAACAACAGGCCCGTGTGCGCTCGGCCGAGGGAAACCTGCGGGAGGCGCGCGCGCGCGCCGCGGAGGCCCGTTCCGAGTTCGCCCGCATCGAGAGCATTTTCGAAGAACGTCTGGTTTCCGAGGCGGAATTCGACCGTGCGCGCGCCGCCAGGGATTCGGCCCAGGCCCGACTGGAGTCGGCCCAGGCCGCCCTCGCCGAAGCTGAGGAGCAGCTCGGTTACGCCACGGTGGTCGCGCCTTATGCCGGCATCGTGATCGAGCGTCATGTCGAGGTCGGTGAGGCCGTGAGTCCGGGTGCGCCCCTGGTGACCGGCATCAGCCTGGAGCAATTGCGGGTCGAGATCAACGTACCGCAGCAGGTGATCGGGAACCTGCGCAGGCATCGGGAGGCGCAGGTGATCCTGGAAACCGGCGAACGGATCGGCGCCGACAGCCTGACGATCTTTCCCTACGCCGATCCCTCCTCGAACACCTTTCGCGTACGCGTGAACCTGCCGCCGCTGGCCGAGGATGCCGGCCTGTTTCCGGGCATGTTCGTGAAGACGGCGGTCAAGCTCGGCGAGGACCAGCGCCTGGTGGTGCCGTCCGAGGCCGTGGTCTTCCGCAGCGAGGTCGTCGCGGTCTACGTCATCGATCCCGACGGACGTATCGGCTTCCGTCAGATCCGGGTCGGCCGGGAATTGCCGGAGGGCTTCGAGGTGCTGGCCGGATTGCGCCAGGGTGAGCGGGTCGCGCTGGATCCGGTGCATGCCGGGATCTTCCTGAAGGAAAGCCAGCAGGTGTCCCGATGAGTGAAGAGGCAAAGTCGCAAGAGGGTCAGCCGCAGGCGGAGCAGCCAATGGGCATCTCGGGCCGCATCGCGCAGAAGTTCCTGACGACCCAGATCACCCCGCTGCTGGCGCTGCTGGGCCTGCTGCTGGGCGCGTTCGCGATCATGGTCACGCCCCGCGAGGAAGAGCCGCAGATCAATGTCACCATCGCCGATGTCTTCATCCCGTTCCATGGGGCGACCGCGGAGGAGGTGTCGCAGCTGGTGGCGACACCCGCCGAGCAGGTGCTCTCCGAGATCGAGGGGATCGACGACATCTACTCCACCTCGCAACCGAACATGGCCAAGATCACGGTCCAGTTCAAGGTCGGCGAGAACCGTACCGATGCGCTCGTGCGCCTCTACACGCAGGTCTTTTCCAACCAGGACTGGCTGCCCCAGAACCTCGGGGTGGGCGATCCACTGATCAAGCCCATGGGCATCGACGACGTGCCCATCGTGACCGTGACCCTTTGGACCGAGGACGAAACCCGGGGCGGTCACGACCTGGCCGCGGTGGCGCACGCGATCGAGTCCGAACTCAAGCGCGTCCCGGGAACCCGGGACATCTACACGGTTGGTGGTCCCGACCACGTCGTGCACGTGCGTTTCCGCCCCGAGGCGCTGGCCGGTCACAATCTGGCGGTCGAGGATCTGCGCAATGCCTTGCAGGCGAGCAATTTCAGCCGCGACGCGGGGGTCCTTTACCGGGACAACGCCGAGGTGCTGGTGCAGGCGGGCGATTTCATCACGCGCCCGCAGGATTTTGCCGCCCTGGTGGTCGGGATGAACGACGGCCGGCCGGTTTATCTCTCCGATGTCGCCGAGGTCGTGCAGGGTCCGGGATACGCCACCCAGCGCGTGAGCTTCGGCTACGGGGCCGCGTCCGGCGAGGACGCCCACTTCGGCGAAATGCACCCCGCAGTCACCGTCGCCATCGCCAAGCAGCCGGGCACCAATGCGGTGGACATCGCCAGCGCCCTAGAGACGCGGCTGGAGCAACTCCGTGGCACCTACATCCCCGATGGCGTCGAGGTCAGTATCACCCGTAATTACGGCGCGACCGCGGATTACAAGGCCAAGACACTGATCACGAAGCTGATCTTTGCCACGAGTTCGGTGGTGATCCTGGTCTGGATCGCGCTGGGATGGCGCGAGGCCTTCATCGTTGGCACCGCCGTGGTGATCACCCTGGCGATCACCCTGTTCGCCTCCTGGGCCTGGGGTTTCACCCTGAACCGGGTCTCGCTGTTCGCCCTGATTTTTTCCATCGGAATTTTGGTCGATGACGCCATCGTGGTGGTGGAGAACATCCACCGGCACATGAGCATGGGCAAGAAGAAGTTCCTCGAGGCGATCCCGGAGGCCGTCGACGAGGTGGGCGGTCCAACCATCCTGGCCACCTTCACCGTGATCGCGGCCCTGCTGCCAATGGCCTTTGTCACCGGCCTGATGGGGCCGTACATGAGCCCGATCCCGATCAACGCCAGCCTGGGGATGATCATCTCGCTGGCAGTCGCCTTCGTGGTCACGCCCTGGCTGACGTACAAGGTGCTGCGGCGCCATGCCGAGCGCCACGAGCAGGCAATCCTGTCCGGGAACGAGGAGCACAGCGCCGAGACCGCCTCGAAACAGTTGATGCGGATCTTCAACGTGATCCTGCGACCCTTCCTGGGCACCACCGCCAAGGCCAAGCTGAATCGCCTGTTGATGTTCGCCGGGACGCTGGTGCTGATTCTTGCGTCGGTGTCGCTGGTGTACTTCCAGGTCGTGGTGCTGAAGATGCTGCCGTTCGACGACAAGAACGAGTTCCAGGTGGTGCTGGACATGCCCGAGGGAAGCAGCCTGGAGCACACCAAGCAGGTGTTGGCCGAGATGGGCGACTACATCAAGGGCATCCCCGAGGTGGTGGACGTGCAGATCTACGCGGGCACCGCGGCGCCGATCAACTTCAATGGCCTGGTGCGCCAGTATTACCTGCGCGAGGGTTCGAACCTCGGTGATATCCAGGTGAACCTGACCGCCGCGGCCGATCGCAAGCGCAAGAGCCACGACATCGCGCTGGCGGCCCGGCCCGAGATCAATGCCATCGCCGATCGCCACGGCGCCCGCGTCAAGGTGGTCGAGGTACCGCCGGGGCCGCCGGTGATGTCGCCGATCGTGGCCGAGATCTACGGCCCCGACTACGCCGGCCAGATCGAGATCGCGAAGAAGGTGCGCGAGGTTTTCGAGAACACCCGCTACATCACGGATATCGATGATTCCGTCGAGTATCCGGGGCCGAAGTACATCCTTCGGGTGGATCGTGAGCGCGCGGCGCGCCTGGGTGTATCCCAGCAGTCGGTGGTCAGCGCGGTGGCAACGGCGCTTTCCGGCGAGGATGTGACCTTCCTCTACGGCACCAACGTGAAATACGCGGTGCCGGTGCGCCTGCAGTTCGAGGAGGCCGATCTCGGCAGTCTGGACGCGATCATGGGTCTGCACGTACGGGCACAGACGGGTGCGCTGGTCCCGATCTCCGAGGTCGTCAACGTCGTCGACACCACGCGCGAGCATTCCATCCACCACAAGAACCTGCTGCCGGTGGTCTACGTGATCGGTGATCAGGCGGGTGGCGTGGACAGCCCGCTGTATGGCATGTTCGACCTGTTCTCCCAGTTGCGCGAGAAGCCGATGGCCTTTGGCGAGCCGCTCACCCAGCTGTTCATTGCTCAGCCCGACAATCCGTACAATTTCAGCCTGAAGTGGGACGGCGAATGGCAGGTCACCTACGAGACCTTCCGCGACATGGGGATCGCATATTCGGTCGGCCTGCTGTTGATCTACCTGCTGGTGGTCGTCCAGTTCCGCTCGTACATGGTGCCTTTGATCATCATGGCGCCGATCCCCTTGACGGTGATCGGCGTGATGCCGGGGCATGCGCTGATGGACACCTTCTTCATGGACGCGAAATTCACCGCGACCTCGATGATCGGCATGATCGCGCTGGCTGGCATCATCGTGCGCAACTCGATCCTGCTGGTGGATTTCATCAACTTCGAGATCCGTCGCGGGGTCGAGGTCACCGAAGCGGTGGTGAATGCCGGTGCCGTGCGCGCGAAGCCCATCGTGCTGACCGGGCTGGCGGCGATGGTCGGCGCCGGGTTCATCATTGATGATCCGATCTTCAGCGGCCTGGCGGTCTCGCTGATCTTCGGCATCCTGGTCTCGACGATGCTCACCCTGGTGATCATCCCGGTGCTGTACTACCTCTATGTCCGTTCGCGGGTGGAACTGATCAAGTCGCAGCCGGCCTGATGGGGGGAGGCTGCCCCGGCGCATTCCGGCGCCGGGGTCCGAACCCACGGTGGAGGTTGATATGCAGGTTGAGATGGGAGACGACGGGCTGAACGTATCGGGTATCTCGCGCGATCAGTGCGCGATGCTCGTGGAAGCATTGAAGGCGAGCAGTGATCAGCGCTTCATGGAGGACGCCGATCTGCGTCGCCTGTTCAAGCTGCTGGCCGTGCTGCAGAGCGACGTCTGGGACGACATGACGGCCGGCAGGTTCGATTTCAATTCATACCGCAGACAGTGAGCCTGGTTCGGTATGCGGACGCCCGGGGACCCCGTTGTCCTGGTGGACCGGACGAACCGGTCACGCGCGAAGGGGCGGCGTTGGTTCGCGCCTGCGGCGCGTTCGCGAGCAGGCTCGCTCCTACAGGGGCCTGACTGGTTGTGTAGGAGCGCGCCGTGCGCGAATCGAGCGGCCTGCAAGGTCGATGCCGGTGGGTGTTTTCCCGCAGGGGGCTGATTCATGTGGCGATCTCTTCTGAACCTGGTCCTGATCGCGGCGGGCGCCTATGCCCTGCTGGTCGCCTTCGTCTACCTGACCCAGGACCGCATGGTCTATTTCCCGACCTCGACGTTGGTCACGACCCCTGACGACCACGGCCTGGAGTACGAGGACGTGGAACTCGTCGCCGACGACGGTGTGCGCCTGCATGCCTGGTTCGTGCCCGCGCCCGATGCGCGCGCCACACTGCTGTTCTTCCACGGCAACGGCGGCAACCTGTCCTACCGCATCGATTCGCTACAGATTTTTCACGACCTCGGTTTGTCCGTGCTCATCCTCAGCTATCGCGGTTACGGGCGGAGCGAGGGCCGCCCGAGCGAGGCTGGGATCCAGCGCGATGCGACGGCCGCCTGGAGGCATTTGCGCGAGGACCGCGGTATCCCGGCCGAGGAGATCGTCGTGTTCGGTCGCTCGCTGGGTGCCGCGGTGGCTGCGGAACTGGCCACGCGCGAGCGCCCCGGCGCGGTGATCCTCGAATCCGCCTTCACCAGCGCCGCAGACCTCGCGGCAGACGTCTATCCCTGGCTGCCGGTGCGCCGGCTGATCCGCTACGAATACGATGTGCGCGGCGCGCTACGCGACATCGACGCGCCAATCCTTATCGCGCACAGTCGCGAGGACGAGATCGTGCCCTTTCGCCACGCCCGGGACCTCAAGGCGGCGGCTGGCGAGCCGGTCTCGCTGCTGGAGATGCGCGGTGGCCACAACGATGGTTTCCTGCGTACCGGTGCGGCGTACCGGCAGGGTCTGAACGCTTTCCTTGAACAGCACCTCGCCCGATGATGGCTTGCAGCCAGGCGGGGTAATTCGCTTGCGCTCATGGGCACCCTGCGCTCCCGCTATGCGGCGCCGGGGGCGGCTTGGGGTGCTACGAACGCTGGGGTGGCGGTTGCCGGAGGGCGCGTCGATAGCTCCACTGGACGAGGTAATCGTCCAGGGCACCTGCCACGCGTTCCATCAGGCGCAGCCACAGGCCGCGGTTGCGCCAGGCTGCATCCGACCATTCCTCGCTGTGTTCGAAGTCGGCGGTGAACAACGCGTCCAGCTTCCCGGCGAACGCCGGGTCCGTCACTGTCTGGTTTGCCTCGAGATTCCAGCGCAGGGTCCAGTGATCCAGGTTGCTGGACCCGATGCTGGCCCAGTCGTCACAGAGGACCATTTTCGCATGCAGGAAGCGTGGCTGGTACTCGAAGATCCGCACTCCGCTGCGGAGCAGGCGGCCGTAGAATCGCCGGCCCGCATGCCAGACGGAGGGATGATCATTGTGCGGGCCGGCGAGCAGCAGCCGGACGTCGACTCCGCGTCGCGCGGCGCGGCGCAGCGCGCGGCGCAGGCGTACGGTGGGTACGAAGTAGGCGGTAGCGATCCAGACCCGCCGCCGCGCCTTGCGAATCGCGGTCAGCACGGAGCGCATCACCGGCCGGCCGCCGGCACGGATGTGGCCCACGACCTGCCCGTCCGCCGCTCCCGGCACGACTTTCGGCGGTGGCGCGGGGAGGGCGATGGGTTGCATGCTCCACTGGCGCCAGCACTGCGCGAACAGGATCTCCCAGTCGGCCACGCAGGGTCCGCGCAAGTCGAGCATCACTTCATGCCAGTGCCGACCGTCCCGCCGTGACTCCGGGTCGAAATCGTCGGTGATGCCCATGCCGCCAACGAAGGCGATCGCTCCGTCCACGGCCAGCAGCTTGCGGTGATTGCGCAGCAGGGACACGCGCCAGCGGCCCAGCCCGAGCGGGTTGTACAGCGCCAGGTGCACCCCCGCCGCGACCAGGCGCTCACGGTCTTCGCGGCTCAGTCCGCGGCTGCCGAAGTCGTCGATCAGCAGGTATACCTCGACCCCGCGACGTGCAGCCCCGGCCAGCGCGGCGATGAAGCGTTCGGCAGCGGATCCGGAAACGAAGAGATACATCTCCAGAAACACCCGCTCCCTTGCGCCTGCGATGGCGTCGAGCATCGCCGGCATGAATTCCCCGCCATCAATATGCAACGCGTAGGCGTGCGGCCCCCTCTGCGGGAAGGCCTTGCGCTCGGGAAGCAGCGCCAGATTGGGCCTCACAGGAACAGCCAGCTCACGATGAACACGGCCGCAATCACCGCCACCACGTCGGCCGACAGCGCCGCGGCGAGGGTGTGTCGTACCCGGCGCACCTGGATCGCACCGAAGTACACCGCAAGTACGTAGAAGGTGGTTTCGGTGGAACCCTGAAGGGTGGACACCAGCAGGCCGACATAGGTGTCCGGCCCGGTGGCCGGGTCCTGCATGATGCCGGCCATGATCCCGTAGGCGCCGGATCCGGACAGGGGCCGCAGCAGGGCCATCGGCAGGGCTTCGGGGGGCATTCCCAGCGGTGTGGTCCAGGGCGCCAGCAGCCCCACGAAGACGCCGAGCGCGCCGCTGGCGCGCAGCATGCCGACGGCGACGAGGATCGCGACCAGGTAGGGGATGATGCGTAAAGCGACCTGGAAGCCCTCCTTTGCGCCCTCGACGAAGACCTCGTAGATGCGCACGCCTCGGGCCACCCCGAACAGCAGGAAGCCGAGGATCAGCCCCGGGATGATCCACGGAGCGATGACCTGCCCGTACAGGATCGTCAGCGGGATGATCGCGAGGACGCCCACCAGCACCAGTGCGCTGACCCAGCCCGGATAGCCTTCGGCCGGGACCTCGATGTTCATCGGCTGCGGCCCACTGGCATCTTTTTCTTCGCCGCCTGCGGCGGCCGGCTCGGATTGATCCGGGGTATCCGGAGCCTCCGGACCTTCCCGCGGTGTGGCCGCCGGCGGCGGGAAGAAGCGCTGCAGCACCAGCGCACTGGTGATTCCCGTGATCGTCGCGAAAAGTGTCGCAAACAGCGTCGTTGGCAGGATGGCCGCCGGTTCCGCCGCGCCCAGGCTCGCGCGCAGGGCGATCACGCCCGTGGGCAGCAGGGTGATGCTGGAGGTGTTGATCGCGAGAAACAGCGCCATGGCGTTGGTCGCCGTGCCCGGGTGCGGGTTGAGCTTGTTCAGTTCCTGCATCGCCCGGATGCCGAACGGGGTGGCGGCATTGCCCAGCCCCAGGATGTTGGCCGAGAAGTTCAGGATCATCGCCCCCATCGCCGGGTGCTCGGGGGGCACGCTGGGGAAGAGTCGCGTCATCATCGGCCGCAGCAGCCTCGCCAGGACGGTCAGCAGCCCGCCGGCCTCGGCGATCTTCATCAGTCCGAGGAACAGGGCCATCACTCCGACCAGCCCGATCGCCAGTTCCACCGCGCTGCCCGCCGAACTGATCGCGGCCTGGGAGAGCTCCTGCATGGGCCGGCTGTCGGTGCCGATTTCGGTGAGTTCCCGCCAGGCGGCGCTGAGAAAGGCGGCGGCAATCAGCACGAAGAAGATTAGGTTCATGGAACGGCGGCGGCTCTCAGCGGTTCTCGCCGCGGGATACGGCGCGCAGGATGAAGTCCAGGACGCGGGTGGGGAGCAGCCATTTCAGTGTGGCGAAGAGGCGGGTGGGGAAGGTGACGCGGTAACGCGCCTTCGGTCGGCGCGCCTCCAGTGCCTGCACCACGGCCTTCAGGACCGCCTCCGGTCCCAGCGTGAACGGGGCTTCGCGCCCGGGGTCGCTCAGGCGTCGCTCGGACCGCTCGTAGGTCTGGCGCCAGTGGCTCTGGCGGGGCCGGATGAAACGTCGGTAGGCCAGGAAGGCATTGGCCCGGAAGCGGCTGCGGATCGGACCGGGCTCGATCAGTACCACGTGGATGCCGCTGCCGTGCAGCTCCTGGCGCAACACGTCGCTGAGGCCCTCGAGCGCGAACTTCGAGCAGACATAGGCGCCGCGCAGGCGCAGCCCGACCAGGCCGAGGACCGAGCTATTCTGGATGATGCGGCCCTCGCCCTGCTTGCGCATGGCCGGGATCAGGGCATTGGTCAGTTCCAGCCAGCCGAGGATGTTGGTCTCCAACTGAGCGCGCAACGCCTGCCGGGACAGGTCTTCCACCGCCCCCGGCTGACCGTAGCCCCCGTTGTTGAACACGGCATAGACGCGGCCGCCGGTGCGCGCCAGCACTTCGTGCGCCGCGCTCTGGATGCTTGCGGAGTCGTCCAGGTCGAGGCGCAGGGCCTCGAATCCCTGGCTTTTCAGCCGCGCGACACATTCGCTCCTGCGCGCGGTCGCGAAGATCCGGTACCCCCTTCCCTTCAGCCCCAGCGCGACGTGTTCCCCGATGCCGGAGGAGCAGCCGGTGATCAGGACCGCTCGGGCGGCCTGGTCCATGTCAGTAGGTCAGGGTCACGACGTTGTCCTCGATCACCTCGCCGATGAAGGCCGCGCCTCCGCGCATGCCGTCCATTTCAGGGATCGCGTTTTCCGGAGTCAGCCCGTTCTCCTTCATCGCGCCGGTGCAGGCATAGAACTTCACCCCGGCCGCGTGGGCATCCTGCATGAAGCTGTAGACTGATTTCTCGCGCGCCGTGCCGGGATGGATGGTCTCCGCGAACCCCTCGATCAACAGGCGCGTGCTCTGCCCGGCGAAGTACATCTCCACCTCAAGATCCATCACCGCCGCCACCGTGGCCTGGAAGAAAGGGGCCCCCAGCGTACCGTAGCGGTCGAGATCCAGGGTCAGCAACATGATCACGATCTTGTCGGCCATTGATTTCCCTCGAGTTTGTCTCTACGCGGCTCTGGACTGCGCGTGCCTTGGCGCGATTGTCGCAGGGTGATGCTTTAATTCGCAAAATTCAGACGCATAATACGCCCATCCTGCCAAGAATCCGGAGTTGCAAACATGCCGATTTACGAATACGAGTGCCGTGACTGCGGCGAAATGACCGAGGTGATCCAGAAAGTCTCTGACCCGGTGCTCACGGATTGCCCGTCCTGCGGTGCCGTCGGACTGACCAAGCTCGTGTCTGCGGCGGGCTTCCGGCTGGCGGGCGGCGGCTGGTATGAGACCGACTTCAAGAAGGACAAGCAGCGGAACCTGAAGGAAGCGCCGAAGGCGGAACCGAAGCCCTCGACCGGTACGGCAGCGCCGGCCACCGCCTGTGCCGGGGGAGGATGCACCCCGGCGGCCAAGGCGGGTTAAGTGCTGATCCACCTTCGCCGTTACCTGATCGCGGGGTTGCTGGTCTGGGTTCCGCTGATCGTCACCGGGCTGATCATCAAGTTCCTGGTGGATATGCTCGACTTCACCATCCTGCTACTGCCTCCCAGTTGGCGGCCGGAGGCGATCCTGGGGTTCAGCGTGCCGGGAACAGGGGTGGTGGTGGCGATCGTGATCGTGTTTCTCACCGGTATCGTCGCGGCGAACATCGTCGGTCGAAAGCTGTTTGACCTGGGTGAGGCGATCGTCGATCGGATCCCCCTGGTGCGGTCGATCTACAGTGCGGTCAAACAGGTGATGCATTCGCTGTTCAGTAACGGCGGACAGTCGTTCCGCCGGGTCCTGATGGTGCAGTATCCGCGCGAGGGGCTGTGGACCCTGGGTTTCCAAACGGGTGTCGGAGTGGGAGAGGTGCAGCACCGCACGGACAAGGACGTGGTGACCGTATTTATCCCGACCACGCCCAATCCCACCTCGGGGTTCGTCATCATGGTGCCGCGTCAGGACGCGATCGAACTGGACATGTCGGTCGAGGACGGCCTGAAGTTCGTGATGTCGCTGGGGGTGGTCGTGCCGGAGTGGCCTGCGTCCGTGAAGGGGCAGCCGAAGGGGCCGTCGAAGCTTGCGCCCGGGGTGCCCAAAACGTAACATCCCATGCCCTTTGCGACCGTCGGGCCAGGGCGCGACGGCGCGACCCGAACAACATGGCGGACACGCCTCATCTGGCTGGGAACTGGCGCAATGCGGACTCATTTCTGTGGACTGGTCACCGAGGCGGAACTCGACTCGGAGGTGACCCTTTGTGGTTGGGTCAACCGTCGCCGCGACCACGGTGGCGTGATCTTCGTGGATTTGCGCGATCACGAGGGGCTGGTTCAGGTGGTCTTCGATCCCGATCGGGCCGAGATGTTCGCCCGCGCCGAGCAGGTCCGCAGCGAATACGTGCTGCGCGTGACAGGGCGGGTGCGTCGGCGCCCCGAGGGAACGACCAACCCGGAACTCAGGACCGGGGCCGTGGAGATCCTCGGGACGGAATTGGAGGTCCTCAACGCCGCCCGTACGCCGCCGTTCCCGCTGGACGATGAAGACGTCGGCGAGGAGACCCGCCTGCGCTACCGCTACGTCGATCTGCGCCGGCCGGTGATGCAGGAGCGGATGCGCCTGCGCGCCGCCGTCACCCGCAGCCTGCGGCGCTTTCTCGATGAAGCCGGCTTCCTCGACATCGAGACGCCGATGCTGACCAAGGCGACGCCCGAGGGCGCACGCGACTACCTGGTTCCCAGCCGTACCCATCCGGGCAGCTTTTTCGCACTGCCGCAGTCGCCGCAGCTGTTCAAGCAGTTGCTGATGATCGGGGGCATGGACCGCTACTACCAGATCACGCGCTGCTTCCGCGACGAAGATCTGCGCGCCGACCGGCAGCCGGAGTTCACCCAGCTCGATATCGAGATGGCCTTCGTCGAGGAACGGGACGTGATGGCGCTGAACGAGCGCCTGATCCGCAGCATGTTCCGGGACGTGCTCGGTGTGGAACTCCCGGACCCGTTCCCGCGCATGGGCTACGCGGAGGCAATGACACGCTTCGGCTCGGACAAACCCGACCTGCGCATTCCGCTGGAATTCACCGAACTGACCGACGTGATGCGCGAGGTCGACTTCAAGGTCTTCAGTGGCCCGGCGAACGATCCCGAGGGCCGGGTGGCGGCGCTGCGGCTGCCCGGCGGCGGTGCGCTGTCGCGCAAGGAAATCGATGATTACACCAAGTTCGTGGGCCGTTACGGTGCCCGCGGGCTCGCCTACATCAAGGTCAACCGTCTTGCCGAGGGTCCGGGCGGTTTGCAGTCGCCGATCCTGAAGTTCCTGCCCGAGGCCGTGGTGCAGGCGATCCTGGAACGCACCGAGGCCGCCGATGGCGACCTGGTCTTTTTCGGTGCCGACAAGGCCACGGTGGTGAACGAGAGCCTGGGCGCGCTGCGCGTGCGCCTGGGGCAGGACCGTGGCCTGGTCGTCGAGGGCTGGCAGCCGCTCTGGGTCGTCGATTTCCCGATGTTCGAGTGGGATCCGAAGGAAAGCCGTTTCTACGCGCTGCATCACCCGTTCACGGCGCCCGCCGTGGGGGACCCGGAGGCGCTGCGCGCCGATCCGCGCTCGGCGCTGTCGCGGGCCTATGACATGGTCCTGAACGGCACCGAGGTCGGTGGTGGCTCGATCCGTATCCACAGTCCGGAGATGCAGCGCGCGGCCTTTGACCTGCTCGGAATCGGCGAGGCGGAGGCCGCTGAGAAGTTCGGTTTCCTGCTCGAGGCCCTGACCCTGGGCGCGCCGCCGCACGGCGGCATCGCCTTCGGCCTGGACCGGTTGGTGATGCTGATGGCGGGTGCCGGGAGCATCCGCGACGTGATGGCCTTCCCGAAGACACAGAGCGCGGCCTGCCCGCTCACCGAGGCCCCGGCGAGCGTCAGCGATCCCCAGTTGCGAGAACTGGGGATCCGCCTTCGAGCCCAGCCCGGGGCCACTTAGGTCTGTCCATGCCCGACCCAGGCGATTCCGGCCGCATGCGCGCCACCGTCGTCACGGTCCACGGATGGCACATGACCGGATTGGAGATGCTGCTGTTGCGCCGGCGGCTGCGCCATGCGGGTTACGAGGTCCGTGCCTTTCGCTATCCCTCGCGGCGGCAGACGCCGGAACAGGCGGCGCGGCGACTGGCAGCGTATCTGGAGGGGGTGCCTGGCGACGTCGTCCATCTGGTGGCGCATAGCCTCGGAGGCGTCGTCGTACGGCATCTTTTCGCGATTGCACCGGTGCAGCGTCCGGGGCGGATCGTCATGTTGGGCAGCGCCCTGGCCGGGAGCCGGGCCGCGGCCCTCATGGCGCGCTCCAGGCTGGGACGCCTCTGGCTGGGCGCGGCGCTGGATCGCGGACTGCTGGGTGGCAGTCCGTTGCTGCAGGGGCGCAGCATCGGGATGATCGCGGGCAATCGGGGCCTGGGCCTTGGGAGCCTGCTGCCCACACTGCTGCCGCAACCGCATGACGGTACGGTCGCGGTACAGGAGACCGAGGCCCCCGACGTGATCCGGCACCTGCAGGTGCCGCACGGCCATTTCGGGCTGTTGCTCTCGCCCCGGGTGGCGGATGCCGTGATCCGGTTTCTGAAAACCGGTGAGTTCTGACCGGGTTCCGTGCCGCCGCGTTTGCGTTGCACCGGCTCGGCAATGCCCGGGGACCCGGGTACACTGGCATGGATCATGATGCAAACGCTTTCTACAGCATTTACAGCGAAATACGGGACATACGATGGCCGGTCATAGCAAGTGGGCGAATATCCAGCACCGCAAGAATGCCCAGGACGCCAAGCGGGGCAAGCTCTTCACCAAGCTAATCCGTGAGATCACCGTGGCGGCGCGCACCGGGGGTTCGGATGCCAGTTCCAACCCGCGCCTGCGTCTGGCCACCGACAAGGCCCTGGCAGCGAACATGACCCGTGACACCATCGATCGCGCAGTGAAGCGCGGCGCCGGGGAGCTCGATGGCGTGAACTACGAGGAGATCCGCTACGAGGGCTATGGCCCGGGCGGCGCCGCGATCCTGGTGGACTGCATGACCGACAACCGGAACCGTACCGTTGCCGAGGTCCGCCATGCCTTTACCAAGATGGGTGGGAACCTCGGCACCGATGGCTCGGTGGCCTACCTGTTCGACAAGAAGGGCGTGATCAGCTTTCCCCCTGGCACGGACGAGGAGGCGGTCATGGAGGCGGCGCTGGAGGGCGGCGCAGAGGACGTGCTGGTGGATGAAGACGGCGCCATCGAGGTGCTCGCCGACCCCGAGGACTTCGATGGTGTCAGCGCCGCGTTGCGCGAGCGCGGTCTGGAACCCGAGAACGCGGAGGTGACCATGCGCGCGGGCACCGTGGCACCGTTGGACGACGAGACTGCGCAGTCCGTGCTGAAGCTGCTCGACCTGCTCGATGACCTGGACGACGTGCAGAACGTCTTCACCAACGCCGATTTCCCCGAATCCGTGACCGGCGGCTGAGGCGGATGCGCATCCTTGGCATCGACCCCGGCTCGCGCGTGACCGGATTCGCGGTGGTGGATGCGCAGGGCAACCATCTCCAGGCCTGCGGCTTCGGCGTGATCCGCCCCGGAGACGGCGAATTGCCCGAGCGTCTCGGCGAGATCTTCGCTGGCGTGGTCCGTGTGATCGCCGAGCTGCGACCTGCGGCGCTCGCGATCGAGACGGTGTTTCTCGCCAGGAATGCGCAGTCGGCGCTCAAGCTGGGGCAGGCCCGCGGTGCGGCGATCTGCGCCGCGACCCAGGCCGGATTGCCGGTCTTCGAGTATGCACCGCGCGCGGTGAAGCTTGCGGTGGTGGGCAGCGGGCGGGCGGAAAAGGCCCAGGTGCAGCACATGATGCGACAGATCCTGCAGATCTCGGAGCCGCTGACCGCCGATGCGGCGGACGCGCTGGCGGTCGCCGTGTGTCACGCCCATACGCACCACACCCGCGGCTATGCGAGTCGCCATCTGGCGGCCCTGGCGGCGCGGTCGTGATCGCGCGGCTCGAGGGCATCCTGCGCACGCGCGATCTGCACAGCGTGCTGCTCGACGTGGGCGGGGTCGGGTACGAGATCGAGGTGCCGTTGTCGACGCTGGCCAGTCTGCCCGAGGCCGGTGCGCCGGTCGTGCTCTTCACCCATCTGGTGGTCAGGGAGGACGCGCACGTCCTGTTCGGGTTTCTGCGCTCACGTGACCGCGATCTGTTCCGGCGCCTGATCCGGGTCAACGGGATCGGTGCCCGACTGGCACTGGCGATGCTTTCGACCATGGCGGCCGACGAGCTCGCAGGCCATATCACGGGCGGCAACGTGGCCGCGCTGACGCGCGTTCCGGGCATCGGGAAGCGGACCGCGGAGCGGGTGGTGCTCGAGTTGGGTGAGCGTCTGACCGAACTGGGTTTCGGCGCCGCCGTCGGCGGGGATGCCGGCGCACCAGGGCGCGGCATCGAGCGTGAGGCGGCGGCGGCACTCGAGGCCCTCGGTTACCGAGCCGCCGATGCCGAGCGCATGCTCGCAGCAGTGCGCGGACAGGCGGAGACCACGGAAGCGCTGGTGCGTCTCGCCCTGCGCGCGACGCTGCGTTCCTGAGGAAGATGCGCCTGCAGCCGGGCCTCGGGTCGTCCGCGCCGGTGCCGGCCGCGAGAAAAAATAGGACCGTTGGCGAACGGCCGGAGGCCCAATGGATACCGGTCCGTCTGCCGTTGACCGGGTTCAGGATTCGATTTTTTTGCGTCGATCCCGGGTGTAAACGATGACCCCTTCCAGTCATACTGTGATCATGGAGTCTCGTCTGGTCGATATGCAGCCTCTCCCCGAAGACCGGGGTAACGAGGTAAGCCTGCGTCCCCTGCGGCTGGCGGAATTCGCGGGGCAGCCGCGCGCGGTCGAGCAGATGGACCTGTTCATCCGGGCGGCACGCGGGCGTGGCGAGGCGTTGGATCACACCCTGGTCGCTGGGCCGCCGGGACTGGGCAAGACCACGCTCGCGCATATCATTGCGCATGAACTGGGGGTGGGGCTGCGCCAGACCTCCGGTCCGGTGCTGGAACGGGCGGGGGATCTGGCGGCGATCCTGACGGCGCTGGAGCCGCGGGACGTGCTGTTCGTCGATGAGATTCATCGCCTGCCGACCGTGGTGGAAGAAGTGTTGTATCCGGCGCTGGAGGACTTTCAACTCGATATCATGATCGGAGAGGGTCCGGCGGCACGGTCGATCAAACTGGATCTGCCGCCGTTCACGCTGGTGGGCGCAACGACGCGCGCGGGCCTGCTCACGGCGCCTCTGCGTGACCGGTTCGGCATCGTGCAGCGGCTGGAGCATTACAAGGTGGAGGACCTGGCCGGCATCGTCCGTCGTGCGGCCGCGCTGCTGAAGGTGGGCATCGAGCCTGGAGGAGCGATGGAGATCGCGCGGCGCGCGCGCGGGACCCCGAGGCTGGCCAACCGCCTCCTGCGCCGGGTCCGCGACTTCGCCCAGGTCCGCGCCGACGGTTTCATTTCCGGGCCGGTCGCAGGCGAGGCGCTGGACCTGCTGGCGATCGACGCGGCGGGCCTGGATGCCCAGGATCGGCGCCTTCTGGAGATACTGGTGGAGAAATTCGATGGCGGTCCGGTGGGTGTCGAGAGTCTGGCTACCGCGCTGAACGAGGACCGGGGCACGCTGGAGGATGTCGTCGAGCCGTTCCTGATTCAGCAGGGGTACCTGATGCGCACGCCGCGCGGGCGTCAGGCCACGCGGCAGAGCTTCCTGTTGCTCGGGTTGCCTGAGCGGGTGGCGGCGCGACCGGATCTCTTTACGCCGCCCGCCGGGACGGGGGTTCGGGGCTGATGCCCATGGGGTCGGTGCCGGCCGCTGCGGCCCGCTGCGGAGCATTTTCCTGGCCGGTGCGCGTGTATTTCGAGGACACCGATGCCGGCGGCGTGGTGTACTACGCAAACTACCTGAAGTTCATGGAGCGGGCGCGCACGGAGTGGCTGCGCCAGCGCGGTTTCGAGCAGGATCGCCTGCGGGCCGAGGCAGGGGTGCTGTTCGTCGTGCGCTCGGTGAGCCTCGATCTCAGGCGTCCGGCCCGGTTCAACGACACCCTGTCGGTGAGTTGCCGGCCGACCGCGCTCGGACGGGTGAGCGTAGATATCGCGCAGGCGGTATTGCGCGATGCAGTGGAACTGGCCACGGCGAATGTTCGCCTGGCCTGCGTGGATGCGGAACGTTTTGTGCCGGTCGCCATTCCGGTGTCCGTACGGGTAGCGATCGAATTGGATCTAGGAGATGAACAGTGAGCGTTGACCTTTCGCTGTACCGGCTGATCATAGAAGCCAGTTTGATCGTGCAACTGGTCATGGTGATCCTGGTCATTGCCTCGGTATTGTCATGGCTGGTGATCCTGGTCAAGGCCCGGACCATCAAGGTCGCCAACAGGGCTGCCGACGACTTCGAGGAGCGCTTCTGGTCCGGGGTCGATCTGGCGCACCTGTACGACGGCATCCGGCGCAAGGCCGACATGTCCGGCATGGAGCATGTCTTCTCCTCGGGCTTCAAGGAGTTTCTGCGCGTACGTCAGAATCCCGCGCAGGTGGTGGATGGCACCCATCGGTCGATGCGCGTCGCGATCGCGCGCGAGGGCGACGAATTGGAACGTTACCTGCAGTTCCTGGCCACGGTGGGTTCGACCAGCCCCTATATCGGGCTGTTCGGCACCGTCTGGGGCATCATGCACGCCTTCCTCGGGCTCGCCGGTGCGCAGCAGGCGACCCTGCAGATGGTGGCGCCGGGCATTGCGGAGGCGCTGATCGCGACCGCTCTGGGCCTGTTCGCGGCGATTCCCGCGGTGATCGCCTACAACCGGTTCGCCACCGACGTGGACCGGGTGATGGGGCGCATGGAGAACTTCAGCGACGAATTCGTGTCACTTCTGGCGCGACAGAGCGCTGGACGTGGCGCCACAGAGGCGCGGGAGTAAGGTTCCCCCATGGCTGAAACGTCACGCCGCAACAGCCGTCGACTGCGCCGGCCGATGTCGCAGATCAACGTCGTTCCGTTCATCGACGTGATGCTGGTGCTGCTGATCATCTTCATGATCACGGCACCGATGCTGCAGCAGGGTGTGGAGGTCGATCTGCCCGAGGCCGAGGCCGAGGCCCTGGAGGCAGAGCAACGGGCGGGTGAGCCGATCGTGCTCACAGTGACCGCCGCGGGCGCGATGAGCCTGAATCAGGGTCCGCTGGTCAACGAGCCGCTGGCGGGGCCGCAGATGATCGAGATCGTGCAGGAACTGCTGGCGGCCAAGCCGGGTACGCAGACCTTTGTGCGGGGAGATCGGCACGTTGATTACGGGCGGGTAATGGACGCAATGGTGGCGCTGCAGCGCGCGGGAGCCGGCCGCGTCGGGCTGTTGACCGAGCCACCGCCCAGGGACGCGAATTGACGCGATCCGGGAGTATGCTGTGTTCAGTCTGATTCGACAGCACTTCGGTCGGCTGCTGCTGGTAACGCTGCTGCATGTGGCGTTGTTTGCCGCGCTGCTGCTGAACGTATCGTTCCTGGCGCCGCATTCGGCGTCGTCCGCGGTGCGCTTCCAGACCGAGCCCGTGGAGGTGATCGAAGCGGTCGCGATGGAACTCGAGACCTTCGAACGCATCGAGCGTGAGATCCGCACGGTCGAGCAGGAGCGCGTCGCCGAGGCCTTGCAGGAAGAGGAGGCGCGCCGTCGCGAGGCGGAGCGCCAGCGCCAGGAGGAACTGCGCCGCCAGCAGGAGGCACAGCGCCAGCGCGAGGCGGAGGAGGTGGCGCGCCAGGAGGCGATCCGTGCAGCCGAGGAGGCGCGGGAGGAGGCCCAGCGCGTGGCCGAGGAGGCGCGTCGGATGGCCGAGGCGGAGCGGGCGCGGATCGAACAGGAACGGCGCGAGATCGAGGCTGAGCGTGCCAGCGCCGAAGCGGAGCGCAGGGCCGCGCAGGCGGCCCGACAGGCTGCGGAGGAAGCACGCCAGGCCGAGGAGGCCGAGCGCAGGGAGCGCGAGGCCGCCGAGCGGCGCGAACGCGAAGCGGCCGAACGGCGCCGGGCCGAGGAGGAGGCGCGCCGACGCGAGGCGCAGGCGAGGGAGCTGGAGGAACAGCGGCGCCGCGAGCAGATGGAGCAGGAACAGCGGCGGCTGGCGGCTGCCCGGGCCGATCGTGAGGCCTCGGAACGGCGGGCCAGGGAGGATGCGTTGCGCGACGCCTACAGCTCGGAAGTGCAGGCCGTGGTGGAGCGGCGCTGGCGCAAGCCGGAAGGAACGCGCGATTCCGATCTGGCGGTTGTGCTGGTCCGCATCAACCCGGACACCGGACGGATTCTCGGTTTCAACGTGGATCGTTGTTCTGGCAGCGCAGCCTTCTGCGAGTCTGTGCGCCAAACCATGGACCGGTTGCAGTCGCTGCCCCGGCCTCCGAATGCCGAGGCGGTCCGCGGTGGTATCCGCATACGTTTTTCGCCCCAATCGGGCTAGGTGATGATCATGAAGCGAAGAAGTCTGCAGGTCTGGTTGTTGGGATTGCTCCTGCTCGCCGTCGGCCCTGCCTCGGCGGTGCTCGAGGTCACGGTGACCGAAGGCGTGACCGGCGCGATCCCGGTGGCCGTGACGCCCTTCGTCTGGGAAGGGCCGGGCAGTGCGTCCGAGGATGTCGGGCAGATCGTCGGCGCCAACCTGGTGCGCAGCGGCCTGTTCGACGTGATTGCGCGCGAGCGTCTGCCCCAGGCGCCGGATGGGCCCGATGGATTCCTCTCCGAGCGCTGGGCGGCCGTCGGGGCCGAGTACCTGGTGATCGGACGGATGCGTCCCGAGGAGGATCGTGTCCTGATCGAGTTCCACGTCTTCGACGTGCTTGCGAATCAACGTCTGGGCGGCTTTCGGATTCCCGTGCCCGCGGAGATGCTGCGGCGTGGTGCGCACCGCGTTTCGGACATCGTCTATGAGCAGATCACGGGTGACAAGGGTGCGTTCAGCGCCCGTATCGCCTATGTCGGGGTCGTCGGTCAGGGCGACGAACGCCGTTTCACCCTCGAGGTAGCCGACTCCGACGGCGCCAATCCGCGCACGCTGTTTCGCTCGAATCAGCCCATCATGTCCCCGGAGTGGGCGCCGGATGCGCGCGATCTCGTGTACGTCTCCTTTGAGAACCGCAGGTCCGAGGTCTTCCGGCACAACGTCGAGACAGGGGCGCGAAGCCGTCTTGCCGGCTTCTCCGGCATCAACAGCGCTCCGACCTGGTCGCCGGACGGGAAGCGGCTGGCCCTGAGTCTTTCGCGCGACGGTACGCCGAACATCTACGTGATGGACCTCCAGAGCGGCGACTTGACCCAGGTCACGCGCTCCAACTCGATCGACACCGAGCCGGCCTGGTCTCCTGACGGTGAGGTGCTGTACTTCACCTCCGATCGGGCGGGGTCGCCCCAGATCTACCAGATGCGCCTGCCTTCGGGACCGGCGCAGCGTCTGACCTTCGAGGGTTCCTCGGCGGGTGCGGCGACGGTCTCGCCGGATGGGAAATCCCTGGTCTATGTGCAGGGTGGCGAAGGCGGTCTGCGCCTCGCGCGGCTGGACCTCGAGACGCGCCGGGTCACCCTGCTGACCAGAGGGCGCTACGACAAGTCGCCCAGCTTTGCGCCCAATGGCAGCATGATCATCTACTCGACCACGGACCGTGGTCGCGGAATCCTGGGTTCCGTCAGCCGCGACGGACGGGTGCACCAGCGTTTGGCGGCGCGATTGGGCGAGGTTCGGGAGCCTGCCTGGTCGCCTCTCTGATTTCCCATTTGATCCAACTTGAACGCCTTTTGAGGATACATTGATGAATGCAACGATTCGTTGGGGTTTGGTTCTCCTGATGGCCGGTTTGCTGGCGGCCTGCGCCCAGCCCAAGCGCGATCTCACCGAGGCCGAGCGGCAGGCCATGGAGGTTGCGGCTGCCGAGGCGGAGGCGGCCGAGCGAGCCCGCCGCGAGGCCGAGGCGCGGGGACTGGGGGTCGACCGCGATCTGCGGGTTGATCCCCTGGATGATCCGCAGAGCCCGTTGGCCGAGCGCCTGGTGTATTTTGATTTCGACCGCGACACGGTGCGGTCGGAGTTCATTCCGATGCTGGAAGCGCATTCGCGGTACCTGTCCCAGAACCCCGGCGCACGGTTGCGTCTCGAGGGTCACACCGACGAGCGTGGAACCCGTGAGTACAACCTTGCGCTCGGTGAACGCCGCGCCCAGGCGGTACGCCGAATCATGAACCTGAACGGCGCCCGCGACACGCAACTGGATGTGGTCAGCTATGGCGAGGAGATGCCGGTGGCCTTCACCCAGACCGAGGAATCCTGGGCGCGCAACCGGCGTGTCGAGTTGGTGTACGACGTACGGCGCTGAAGGGACCGCAGCGGGGACGGATTGGCACCTCCGTCCTCGCAATTCCCCCGCATGAGGAGGTCATTATGAACACCGCGCTTGAATCCCTGCGGAGCCGACGCATGCGCGAGGCCGCCGGCATCCTGCTCGCCCTTGGAATCCTCCTTGCCACGCCCGCTTCCTGGGCGCAGTCCGGCCCCTCGACCGTCGTCACCCAGCACCAGCTGCAGGTGGTGGAGATGCGCCTCGATCGCGTGCAGCGGATGCTCGATTCCGGTGTGCTCACCGACATGCTGCAGGGAATGGATGCGCTACAGGCGGAGGTGCGCCAACTGCGCGGGCAGGTTGAACAGATGGGGAACGACCTGCGGAACCTACAGGCGCGCCAGCGTGACCAGTTCCGCAATCTCGACGAGCGGCTTGCCCTGGTCGAGGGCGGCGCTGCGGCCCGCCGGGCGCCCGAGCCGGAGCCGCTGCGGGGTACGGACGAACCCTTGCCCGATGCGGACGAACAGACGGCCTATGAGGCCGCCTTCGACCTCCTGATGAGTGGCGATTACGGCGAGGCGATCACACGGCTCGAGCGTTTCATGGAGCGGTATCCGGATGGCGTCTACTCCGCGAATGCGCTCTACTGGCTGGCGGAGGCGAAGTATGCAAGCGGCGACTACGAGGGAGCGCTGGTCGATTTCGAGGCGGTGCGTTCGCGCTTCCCCGATAGTGACAAGGCTGCCGATGCCCTGCTCAAGATCGGCTACTCGCACTTCGAACTCGGTGAAGCCGAAGCGGCTCGCGAGGCACTGGAAGCGGTCGTTGCCGGACATCCCGGCACCACGCTCTCGCGTTTGGCGCAGGATCGACTGCGCCGTCTGGACGGCCGATGACGGTTGCCGCAGCAACCGCCTCGCGCCAGGCGCGTCCGTCGGCGGCCGCCGACCGGGTGCGGATCACGGAGATCTTTCTGTCCCTGCAGGGAGAGGCCGCGCAGGTGGGCTGGCCGACCGTCTTCGTGCGTCTGACCGGTTGCCCGCTGCGCTGCCGTTGGTGTGATACCGAGTACAGCTTCAGCGGCGGAGAGTCGTTCAGCCTGGACCAGGTGCTGAAGGCGGTGCAAGACTTCGGTGTTCGCCATGTCTGTGTGACCGGCGGTGAGCCCCTGGCGCAGCCCGGCAGTCTGCCCTTGCTGCAGGAACTCTGCGATCGCGGGCTGAACGTCTCGCTAGAGACCAGCGGGGCGCTCGACCTCGGATCGGTGGACCGGCGCGTGAACATCGTGATGGACCTGAAGGCTCCGGGTTCCGGCGAGGTCGCGCGCAACCGCCTGGAAAATCTCGGGCAGTTGAAGCCGGGCGATCAGATCAAGGTGGTGTTGGCCGGCCGCGCCGACTTCGACTGGGCTCTGGCCCTGTTGGAGAGGCGCCCGATGCCGACGGGGGTCGATGTGCTGTTTTCCCCGGTGCATGGTGAGCTGGAGCCGCGGCTACTGGCCGACTGGATCGTGGAGGCACGGGCTCCGGTACGGTTCCAGCTGCAGCTGCACAAGCTTCTGTGGGGCGATGTCCCGGGCCGTTGAGCCATCGGAAGTGGCGGCGCCGGAAGCCGGGAAGGCCGCCGTCGTCCTGCTGTCCGGCGGGCTGGACTCCGCGACTTGCCTTGCCCTGGCCCGAGCCCAGGGTTATGCCTGTCATGCCCTGAGCGTCGACTACGGGCAGCGTCATCGCGTCGAATTGAACGCGGCCCGGGAAGTCGCAGGAGCGCTCGGTACGGCGAGTCACCGGGTGGTCCGTGTCGATCTGGGTGCAATCGGCGGCTCGGCACTCACCGATCCTGGGTTGACCGTTCCGGAGAGTCCCGGGGAGGGGATCCCGGTGACCTATGTGCCGGCACGGAACACCACGCTGCTCTCGCTGGCCCTCGGGCTCGCCGAGGCCCTGGATCTGCGCGATATCTTCATTGGCGCCAACGCGGTGGACTACTCCGGCTATCCGGACTGTCGCCCGGCCTTCATCGAGGGCTTCGAGGCACTGGCGAACCTGGCGACCCGCGCCGGGGTCGAGGGTCAGCGCTTTCGCATCCACGCCCCGCTGATCGCGCTGACCAAGGGTGAGATCATCCGCCAGGGGCTCGCCCATGGGCTGGACTATGCCACGACGATCAGCTGCTACCAGGCCGATGCCGACGGCCGCGCCTGCGGCCTCTGTGACAGCTGCCGAATCCGGCAGGCCGGGTTCCAGGCCGCGGGCGTCACCGATCCGACCCGTTATCAGCCGGGCCGCGGCCCGGTGCCATGAACCTGCCGGCCGGCCTCAGGCGTCCCGGACGGGCCCCTTGCTTGCGTTTTCCGGTTCAGGCCGTAGACTATGCACCCTTCAATGCGGGTCGTTAGCTCAGTTGGTAGAGCACTGGACTTTTAATCCATTGGTCGTTGGTTCGAGCCCAACACGACCCACCAATAAAACCAGTTACTTGCGCTGTAATCGCCAGCGAACGAGCCTCGGCACAAGCGGCCTTGAGGCCGCCCGGGTTGCTTCGCGCAGAATGCTGGCTAGGCTAGGACAACGTCGAGCTCACGCCCCCGACTCGACACGCATGACGCAATGAATCTTTCCCCCGGTGTCGTACTCGTCTTCATCGGTCTTGCGCTGGTCGGCGCCGGACTGCTGTACATGGCCGGTCTGCTCGACTGGTTCGGGCGGCTCCCCGGAGACCTCCGGATCGAGGGTGAGAACACACGCGTATTGATCCCAATCACTTCGATGGTGATCGTTTCGATCGTCGTGAGCGTTGTGTTCCAGATCGTGCGGCGATTTCTCGGCTGAAGCTGCCGTCGCCCGTTCATCCCGTGGCCTGGGGTTCCGAACGCGGAACCTTGAAGCCGGTACCGGCGAGCGCGATTCAAAACCGAACAGGATCGACGAGCATGGCAGCCTTGCCCGCTCTGGGGCTGCCGAGGTCCTGCTGGATACGTACATGGACCGGCGTGACCATAAGGGCTCATGGCTCGAAGGAAGTCGCACAGTGTCGTTCTGACACTGCCAGAGTGACTCAGTGTGTCGCGACGATACGTTCGATTCGGCCTCCGACGGCCCCGGAAGTGCCGCGACTCGATGCATAAGTCATTGTCCAAGCGCACAGTTTAAATCCGCGAGTTCACTTGGCATGTCGCGTGCGAAGGGAAGGGAGCGATTTCACCAAGCGAACAGGGGTTCCGATATGCGACACGTGAAGAAGACACTGGGACTGCTCGCCGCAGCTCCGCTCGCCCTGCTAGTGGGTTGCGCGGAGGTGGACGAGCCATTCGAACCCGCTGATGAACCAGGAATGGAACAGCAGCAAGAGGAGTGGCTCCCGCCGACGGAGCAAGCGCCACCGCCAGACGAGAGCATGGAGGCCCCGCCCGCTGAGGGCGATGGTATGGGTGCCCCAACGCCCGAGGATGGTATGGGTACTCCCAGGGCGCCGGAGGGCGATATGCAAATGTCACCCGATGAAGATGCCATGGAACCGGAGTCGCCGGCCGGGACACCCGACGATCGGTAAGCCCGGCAGCCCACAATGCCGGTCCGGCCGCGCGCTGTTGTCTGGCGGGTAGCGGGTCGGCAGCGTCAAGACCGATGGGAGCCCACCACCGTCGAGACGTGCGCAATCTCCCTGCCGAACACGGACTCCACCGAGGCCGATCTGCTTGACGGCATCACCCCAGCGAACCCGGAAGAAGTCGGGGCCTACATGGCTGACCCGCAGGTACGTTTCTTCTCGAACTGATCGTCAGCGTTCGATGATAGCGGGGCCCTCTTCGGAGGGCCTTTTTTCGTTTGGGCATCCGGATTCCAGCATCGCGATCGGCGGCCGCACGTCCCGGTGCCCGGGAAATTGCACGTCCGACGCCGTTCTGACCAAACTGAAGCCGTGGGCGCACCCGGTCCGCCATTGCTTCGGGGGAACCATGAAGCCACTCGAACACACCGCGCAGACCACCCGTTCCGATGGACGAAAGCGGATACGCGCTTGCTTCGACGCGGCCGAGGCCGACATTTTGCGCGCGTTGCTGGAACGGCTGCAGCTGGATGAGGCCGCCCGGGAGGCCATCGCCGCTACCGGGGCACATCTGGTGGAGCGCGTGCGTTCCGAGACCACCCCCTCGATGATGGAGAGCTTTCTCGCCGAGTACGGGCTCTCGACTGCGGAGGGTGTCGGGTTGATGTGCCTGGCCGAGGCCTTGTTGCGGGTCCCGGATGCCGAGACGATCGACGAGCTGATCCAGGACAAGATCGAGCCGTCCGACTGGGGGGCTCATCTCGGGCATTCCTCCTCGTCGCTGGTGAACGCCTCGACCTGGGCCCTGATGCTCACCGGCAAGGTCCTGGGCGCCCATCCGCAACAACCCGTCGCTGCCCTGCGCGGCCTGATCCGCCGCGTCGGCGAACCCCTGGTGCGGGCCGCGGTCGCCCAGTCGATGAAGTTGCTGGCCCGGCAGTTCGTGCTCGGCGAGACCATCGAACAGGGACTGCGCAATGCCCGTGAGCGCGAGGTCCAGGGCTACACCTTCTCGTACGACATGCTTGGCGAGGCCGCGCGCACCGATGCCGATGCTATGCGGTACCACGCCGCCTATGCCCGGGCGATCGCTGTCATCGGACATCAGACAAAGGCCGATGTGCGGTCGAGCCCGGGCATTTCGGTCAAGCTCTCGGCCCTGCATCCACGCTACGAGACAACCCATCGTTCCACGGTCATGGCCGAACTCCTGCCGCGGGCCCGGGAACTGGCGCGGCAGGCGGCCGCCGCCGGAATCGGTTTCAACATCGATGCCGAGGAGCAGGACCGCCTCGAACTGTCGCTGGATGTCATCGAGGCGCTGCTGGATGACCCGCAACTGGCCGGCTGGGACGGCTTCGGCGTGGTGGTGCAGGCCTACGGCCGCCGCGCTGCGCCGGTGATCGAATTCCTGTACGAACTCGCCGGGAGGCTGGATCGCCGTATCATGGTCAGGCTGGTCAAGGGGGCTTACTGGGATACCGAGATCAAGCTGGCCCAGGAATTGGGCATCGAGCACTTTCCAGTCTTTACGCGCAAGGTGAGCACCGATGTCAGCTACATGGCCTGCGTGCGCATGCTGCTGGAACGGCGCGACCGCATCTACCCGCAGTTCGCGACCCACAACGCGCATACCTGCGCGGCTGTCCTCGCCATGGCCGGCGACGACATGGACCGCTTCGAATTCCAGCGCCTGCACGGCATGGGGGAGTCGCTGCACGCCATCGTGCGCGAGTCGCGCGGCGCGCACTGTCGCATCTACGCACCGGTAGGGGCACATCGCGATCTCCTGGCCTACCTGGTGCGCCGACTGCTCGAGAACGGCGCCAACAGTTCCTTCGTCAACCAAGTGGTCGATCCCAGCATCACTCCAGCCGAGATTGCCCGTGATCCGGTGGCCCGACTGCAGGCGCTGGGCGATGCGGTGAGCAACCCGGCCATTCGGCGGCCACCCGATCTGTTCATGCCACAGCGACGCAATTCCCGCGGCTTCCGCATCCACGAACCCGCGTCCAGCCGGCCGTTGATTGCTGCACGCGATGCCTTCTCCGATGCGCGCTGGGTCGCGGGGCCGATGCTGGCGAGCGGCGGTCCACCGGCGGACTCGGGACGGGCCGTGGTAGCGCCGGGGGATCCAGCCCGGATCGTGGGCACGGTCCGCGATGCAACCGCGGATGAGGTGGCCCTCGCGCTGGAGGCGGCGCAGGACGGATTCGCGGACTGGTCGGCGCGACCGGTCGCGGAGCGCACCGCCATCCTGCGCCGGGTCGCGGATCTCTACGAGCAGAACGTCGCGGAGCTGATCGCCATCGCCAGCCGCGAGGCCGGAAAGACCCTCCAGGATGGCATGGCCGAGGTCCGCGAGGCGGTGGACTTCCTTCGCTACTACGCTGCCGAGGCCGACCGTCTGGAAGCGGAAGATCCAAGTTGCGCGCGCGGCGTGTTCGTCTGCATTAGCCCGTGGAACTTCCCGCTGGCGATCTTCACGGGCCAGATTGCCGCCGCCCTGGCCATGGGCAACGCCGTACTGGCCAAGCCCGCCGAGCAGACACCGCTGATCGCGGCCCGGGCGGTCGACCTGATGCGAGAGGCGGGACTGCCGAAGGCGGCACTGCAGCTGCTGCCGGGGGAGGGTCCGAGCGTCGGTGGGTCACTGACGGCCGATCCGCGCATCGCCGGGGTCTGTTTCACCGGTTCGACCGAAGTGGCGCAGATCATCCATCGCAGCCTCGCCGCGAACGCAGGACCGGACGCCGTGCTCATCGCCGAGACCGGCGGCCTCAATGCCATGATCGTCGACAGCACGGCGCTGACCGAACAGGCCGTGCGCGACATTCTGCTCTCCGCCTTCCAGTCCGCCGGCCAGCGCTGTTCCGCGCTGCGCATGCTGTATGTCCAGGAAGAGGCCGAGGCGCGGTTGCTGGAGATGCTGCAGGGGGCGATGGACGCCCTGGTCATCGGTGACCCGTGGCGGACCGACACCGACGTCTCGCCGGTGATCGATGCCGCGGCGCAGGAGGATATCGCAGGGTACATCCGTGCGCGGGCGCAGGCCGGGACGCCGATCAAGGCACTCTCCGTGCCCGGGACTGGCCGTTTCGTCGCTCCGGCGCTGGTCAGGGTCGACGGGATCGAGGACCTGGAGCGCGAAATTTTCGGGCCCGTGCTGCACGTGGCCCGCTTCCGGGCGCGCGACCTCGATCACGTGGTGGATGCCATCAACGCCCGCGGCTACGGTCTCACCTTCGGATTGCATACCCGCATCGATGACCGCGTGCAGCAGGTCGTCGATCGGATCCGGGTCGGCAACATCTACGTGAACCGCAATCAGATCGGCGCCGTCGTCGGCTCCCAGCCCTTTGGCGGCGAGGGGTTGTCCGGGACCGGTCCCAAGGCGGGCGGACCGCTGTACCTGCCGCGTTTCGGGCGACGCGCCACGACGCCCCCTGCGCCGACGGAAGCACCCCAGGACGCGGACATCCCCGCAACGGCATTGCAGCGAGCGATCGATCGCCTGGACGGCCGCACTTGGGAGGCGCGCACGGACCGCCTCGAGGTCCTGCGCCGGGCCCTGCCCGGATGCCACGGTCTGCTGCGCCAGGCCCTCGCGGCAGCGGCCGCCTTCGATATGAGCCCGCAGACCCTGCCGGGTCCCACCGGCGAGAGCAACCGCCTCGGCCTGCGTCCGAAGGGCCTGGTGCTGTGCCTGGGTGCCGGGAGCGAGGTCGCGCTGGCCCAGGCGGTGCAGGCCCTGAGAGCGGGTTGTCCCGCCGTGATCGTCGCGCAGGATGCGCAGGCTGCGGCGCAATCCCTGGCCGATGCTGGCGCACCGGTGAGGGCGCTGGACGGCACGGTGGCGGCCGACGCCCTGGCGACCATGACCGGTGTGGTCGCGGTCGCTGCTGCCGGCCCCGGTTCATGGACCCGCGCCCTGCGCATGGCTCTCGCAGGGCGTTCGGGGCCCATCGTCCCGCTGGAGACCACGGTGATCGCGCCGGAACGCTACGTGGTCGAGCGCCACCTGTGCATCGATACCACGGCGGCGGGTGGCAATGCGAGCCTGCTCGCGGCTGCCGACCGGGCGTCATGACTTGCCGGTGGCAATCGATGCCCGCTAGTGTGCTGCCACACGCCGCATGATTCCTGTGTCACTCACGCACGTGTCGCAGGCCCACCTCAAGGAAATCCCTCATGAACATGCCCTTGCCGACGCTCGCCACCTTTGCCGCCTATCTGGCGGCGATGCTGGTCCTCGGGATCATCGCCTACCGCAGCACGAGCAACCTCTCGGATTACGTGCTCGGCGGGCGCAGCCTGGGTCCCGGAGTCGCGGCGCTGAGTGCCGGGGCGTCGGACATGAGCGGCTGGCTGCTGCTGGGTTTGCCGGGCGCGGTCTACGTCTCCGGGCTGAGCGAACTCTGGATCGGGGTGGGACTCGTCGTGGGAGCCTTTCTCAACTGGGTGTTCGTGGCCGGCCGGCTGCGGCGCTTCACCGCCCTGGCGCACGATTCCCTCACCATTCCGGACTTTCTCGAACACCGCTTCGGCGACCGCTCCCGACTGCTGCGCATCATCTCCGCGGTGGTGATCCTGGTGTTCTTCACCCTGTACATCTCGGCGGGCCTGGTCGGCGGCGGGCTGCTGTTCCAGAGTTCCTTCGGGATGGAATACCAGACCGCGGTATGGGTCGGTGCCATCGTGATCATCAGCTACACCTTCCTCGGCGGTTTTCTCGCGGTCAGCTGGACCGATTTCCTGCAGGGCATCCTGATGTTCCTGACACTGCTGGTCGTGCCCATGTTCGTGGTCGTGCTGGTGGGCGGCTGGGGCAGTGTCCAGATCGAAGTGGTCAGCGTCGACCCGAGCCACACGGCGATCCTCAAGGGCATGACCTTCATGGGCATGATCTCGCTGCTGGCCTGGGGTCTGGGCTATTTCGGCCAGCCGCACATCCTGGCGCGCTTCATGGCGCTGCGTTCCGAGCGTGATGTCCCGCGCGCAACGCTGATCGGCATGAGCTGGATGGTGCTGGCGCTGATCGGTGCGGTCGCGACGGGTTATCTGGGGATTGCCTACTTCGCGGATGCACCCATCGCCGATGGCGAAACCGTGCTGATCGAGCTGATCCGGGCGCTGTTCAATCCCTGGGTGGCCGGCATCCTGATGGCCGCCATCCTCGCCGCCATCATGAGTACGATCGATTCCCAACTGATTGTCTCCGCCAGTGCCATCACCAACGACTTCTATCGCGGCATGGTGCGCAGTGGTGCCGGCGCGACGGAACTCGTCTGGATCAGCCGTGCCGCCGTCATCGGGGTCTCGGTCATTGCCCTGTATCTCGCGATGGACCCGGAGGCCGGGGTGCTGGACCTGGTGTCCTACGCCTGGGGTGGTTTCGGCGCGGCCTTCGGTCCGGTGATCATCCTGTCCCTCTACTGGTCGCGAATGAACCGCAACGGAGCCCTGGCCGGCATGGTCGTCGGTGCGCTGACGGTCATCGTCTGGAAGGAACTGTCTGGTGGGGTCTTCGATGTCTACGAACTGCTTCCCGGTTTCATACTGGCAACGGTGGCGATTGTCGTCGTCAGCCGGCTGACAAGCCGTCCCTCCGTCGAGGTGGAAAGACAGTTTGCGCAGTCCCGCCAGGTGCCAGCGGAATAATCGCGACCGTGGGCACGATGCCGACGGGATCGTCCGATGCGACGGGAACGTCCACGGATTTCACGGCCCCGCCACCGATGCGAACCCGCGTTCGGACGGGAAGGGGCGTCACCGGTCCCCGCGGTCTGGCGGTTGAAGGTAGTCCGTGGGGTCGGCCACGCCGGCGGCGGCGAAGGCGGCGTGTCGCGCCTCGCACTGCGGGCAACGGCCACAGTGTTGCGGGCGATCGAGCAGGCAACTCCAGGTCCGTGTCCAGTCGATGCCTGTGGACGCGGCACTGCGAATGACCTGCGCCTTGTCCAGGTCGTGCAGGGGCGCGAGGACCTCCAGACCCGGCACCAGCGTCCCCGCAAGATTCGTGAAGGCCTGCAGGAAGGCCGGCTGGCTCCCGGGGCCGTGCTCGCGATCATCGCGGTTCAGGGCGAGCAGAATGCGCCGGGCACCGAGATGCTGGGCCAGGTTGACCGCCAGGGCGAGCACCGCGAGATTGCGCTGTGGCAGCGGGACATGGCTTACCCATTCGGATTCGCGGGTGAAGTGATCACGCAGTCCCGAAAGGTCCATCGTCTGCAGTGGTGTGCCACAGGCCTCGGAGAGACTCGCGGCTGCCGCCCGCTCGCGCCGGGCGTTGCGCTGGCCATAGTCGACCCATAGGGCATGCACGGGCTCCCCAAGCTGCCGAAGTCGGTACAGCAACGCAGCGCTCTCGATCCCGCCGGAGAGCAGCAACAGCGACGGGGCAGACGGGTTCGGGGGTGGCATGGAGAAACGATACGTTACTGCGACAGTTGCGGTCACCTCTGCGGCCATCGTTTACAGCAGCGGGTGCATCGTGTTCGCGACAAAGCGGCGGTGGCCACGCAACACCAGCGCCTTCGGGGGCGGAAAGCCTGCCTTCTCCCGGCCGGCGACCCGCATGGCCCGTGCGAGAATTTCAGCGATGCGTCAGCCGACGCATCAGTTCCCGAAAAGTGAGGTCGTGTTCGAACCGGCCATGCTGGAGGAAGATGACCGTCTGGGCGATGACCAGGGGATTGTTCATCAGAAAGGTGTGGGTCGCTGGCAGGACGATGTGGTCCGTCATCCCTTCCGCCGTCGTGTTCTCGACCGATACCTTGCCGTCGTCCTCGCCCGGGATGATGCCGGAGAAGAACGGGTTCAGTGACCGGTTCCCAGCGATCACTCCCAGCTCGAAGTCCACCGGACCGAAGAGGCTCCGGACACCATCAGGGCCGGTGCCGAGTTCGAGCCCGGCCGGTCCGGTCAGAAAGCGGTAAACGGCCAGGTCGCCCAGTTCATCGACGATTTCGGACCCCCGGTTCGGTGGTGCCAGCATCACCACGCGGCCCAGGCTTTCGAAAGCATGAAGTTCCAGCCATCGGCGCACCAGGATGCCACCCATCGAATGGGTGACGAAATTGACCGTCCGTTTCTCGCAGGCGGCCACCACTTCGGTCACATGGCCCAGCAGCTCGTCGATCGTCATCGCGCGCGATGGGTAGTCGAGGTTGACCACGAGGTAACCCGCGGCAGGCAGCAACTCTTCCATGAGCAGGAAGGAGTGCTCGGTTCGTCCAAGACCATGAACCAGGACGACGCACTCATTCTCCGCTTGCGGAGTGTGGCTGTTCGGACCTACCGCAAGCGCCGTGATCGAGTACAGGAAGAGGGACAGGAACAGCAGGATGCGAGACATCGGGGCATTTGTGCAGTAAGCCGGCTGGGTAGGGGTCATGTCGGTCATTTTAGGTTGTTCGATGCGGCCGATGACAGGGGCCGGCCATCCTGGGGCAGGTGTTCTCCGGCCATCTCAGGATCGGATACGTCAACAGTAACCCATGGTCGAGCCGGACCTGTCCACCTCGCGGATGGGGGGTGGACACGGGCACCCATCCGCGGTGCCCGTCGCGGTGGTTGGATGAGTTCTGGGCTCCACCGAGCGCCGGCGCTAACGAAAGCAAAACGATGATCCGAAGCACGGGACGAGTGGCCCGATTCATCACACAATCGCAAGCTGCAGCATTTTCCAATATTCGAATTTGTGGTTCCATAGTGGCCAATCGGACCATGAAACGTTCTGTTTTATTGAACAATCCCGACGAACTATGCGCTAGATCATGATCCGCCGTGCGGGTGTGATGTTTGCTGTTTCTCGAAACATCGAACAGGTGGAGGATGCCACGCATGCAATGGTTCAATGAACGCAAGCTGAGTCGCCGGGCCTTCCTGGCAGGAACGGGCGCGCTGGGCGTCGTCACCGCATTTCAACTCAACCCGATTACCCAGGGCCTGGTGCGTGCCGGCCTCGCACACGCCGCGGACCCGATCCCGGCTCCGGGTTCGGGCAAGTGGGTTCCGACGGTCTGTCAGGGCTGTACCACCTGGTGCATGAAGGAGGCCTACGTACAGGATGGCCGCGTTTTCCATGTGCGCGGCAACCAGCACTCCAAAATCACCGGCAAGTCCGGCTGCGTGCGCCAGAGCATGGCGTTGACCGAGCTGTACGACCCGGACCGTGTGCGTTACCCGATGAAGCGGACCAATCCGAACAAAGGCCGCGGCGAGGACCCGGGTTTTGTGCGCATCACCTGGGAAGAGGCGATGGACACCTTCGCCGAGAAGCTCATGGAACTGCGGCGCAAGGGCGAACCCTACAAGTACATGACCACCCGTGGCCGCTACGGCTTCATGAGTGGTGTGATGCTGTCCAATATCAGTCGCATCATCGGATCGCCGAACGCCATTACCCACTCGGCCATCTGCGCCGAAGCCGACAAGTTCGGCCCCTACTTCCTCGAAGGCAACTTCGGTTACCGCCAGTACGACATCAAGAACAGCCGCTACCAACTCTGCTTTGGCGCCGATCCGATCGCCGCCAACCGCCAGGTTTCCTTTGCGACGCGTGAGTGGGGCAACATGCTCGAGCACGCCAAGGTTGGGATCGTCGATCCGCGCTTCTCGTCCAGCGCGCAGAAGGCCGACGAGTGGCTGCCGCTCAAGCCGGGAACCGACTCGGCGCTGGCGCTGGCGCTGGCACACGTCATTCTGACCGAGGGCCTCTGGCACAAGCCCTTCGTGGGTGATTTCGAAGATGGCGAAAACCGCTTCGTTTCGGGACAGTCTGTGTCTGAAGAAGACTTCGAAGAACGCTACACCCACGGCCTCGTGCAGTGGTGGAACCTGGAGCTGAAGGACCGTACCCCGGAGTGGGCCGCCGAGATCACCGACCTTCCGGTCGAGCAGATCGTTCGTGTCGCCCGTGACCTCGGCGCTGCGGCTCCGAACGTGGGGATCTGGCTCTCGCGCGGGATGCACATGAACACCCGCGGCGCCTACAGCTCGATGTGCGGTCATGCCCTCACCGGATTGCTCGGTGCGGCCGAGAACGACGGTGGCAGCATGCGCTTCAGCTCGCGGCCCACCGCATCGTTGCCTGATGGCGCCGCGTATCGGGACGAACTGGCGCAGGCCGGTATCGCGATGGAAATGATCGATCGGCGCGGGCGGCTGGAGTTTCCGGCCCTGGCGCGCGGCGTGTCGGGTGCAGGGGTGATCAGCTCCCAGCCGGCCAATTCCATCCTGGAAGAAGATCCCTACGGTATCGAGGTCCTCTACGCGAGCTGGAACAACTTCGTCTACGCCCAGCCGCATGCGCAGGAATGGGAAGAGGCGATGAAGAAGGTGCCCTTCCAGGTTCACTCCACGCTCAATCTGGCGGAGCAGTCCATATTTGCCGACATCATCCTGCCGGCCTCGCACAGCATGTTCGAGCGCTGGAGCGTGGTGGCGAACTCCGGCAACGGTTACGGCGTGGTCGGGATCCAGCAGCCCATGGTCAAGGTCGGCGACGTCCGCCAGGACGAGTCCGAGATTCCCTGGCTGCTGGCCGAGGCGCTGGACCGCAAGGGCTTCAGCGCGCCGCTGGAGTACCTGAAGAACGAGTTCGTCGATCCCGAGACCGGTGCGCACCCGACGAACGGTGACGAGTTGGGACTGATCATGGTCAAGATGATGACCAAACCGTTCTGGGATCCCGAGTCCGACGTGGGTGGCACCAAGTTCAACAGCTGGGCCGAGTTCCTCGAGGCCGGCATGTGGACCAGCGACCATTATCCGTTCCAGTCGCGCTGGGGCAACATGGGAACCAAGACCGGTAACTTCGAGTTCTATTCCGAGACCCTGAAGGATGCGCTGCAATCGCACGCGGATCGGCACGACACCGATATCGACAACGTGCTGGCTACCTGCAATTACGAGGCCCGCGGCGAACTGGCGTTCATTCCGCACTATGAAAGCCCGTTCCGGCACGGCAGCGAGGACGATTTCCCGATGCTGTTCATCGACCACAAGCACAAGCTCAACCGCGAAGGCCGCGGCTGCAACCATTACTGGTACACCGGGGAGCGTGACGTCGAGCCCGGAGATCTCAAGTTCGGCGATGCGGCCAAGATCAATCCGGTCGACGCCGAGCGCCTGGGCATCGAGACCGGCGACACGGTTCGCCTGACCTCGGTCTCGGGCAGCATCACTTGCACCGCGAGCGTCTGGGAAGGTGTGCGGCCCGGCTGCGTGGTCAAGGCCTTCGGCATGGGCCACTGGGCCTACGGCCGGCATGTTTCGAAAGACTTCGGACGCACGGCAATCGGCGGCAACAACAACGAGCTGATCCCGCGCGATTACGACCGCCTGTCCGGATCCTCGGTGTTTTCCGGCCAGATTGGCGTTCGCATCGAGAAGGCTTGAAGCCGACAACTGCTAGGAGAGATTCGTCATGGGATATGGAATGGTGATTGACCAGCAGCTGTGCGTCGGCTGCGCCGCTTGCACCATCGCGTGCAAGATCGAAAACAACACGCCGGTCGGCTTCAACTGGTGCGACAAGATCACGCGCACCAGCGGCAAATTTCCGGCCGTTCGCTACGAGTACATCTCGACGATGTGCAACCACTGCGACAACGCACCCTGTGTGGCTGCCTGCCCGACGCAGGCGATGTACAAGGACAGGCAGACCGGCCTGACGCTGCACGACACGAAGAAGTGCATCGGCTGCAAGGCCTGCATCGTCAACTGCCCGTACGGCGTGATCAGTTTCAACTGGGAAAGGCCGCATCAACACTGGGCCCAGCGCGACCGTTTGGCCGAAGGGTGCTTCTCGCCCCGGGAGATGCTCGAGGAATCCGGAGGCGAAGGCTCTCCGCACGGCAACCCGGAGCGCGGCACGACGTATCCGGTCGTTCGGCCCGCCGGGTCCGTTGAAAAATGCACGTTCTGCGACCACCGCCTGGTCAAGGGTCTGGCGCCGGCCTGCGTCGACGCCTGTCCCTCGGGTGCACGGCAATTCGGCGATATCGACGACCCGAACAGCGAAGTGAGCAAGCTGGTGGCCAGGCACGGAGGCAAGGGGCTGCGCGAAGAGCTGGGAACGCGGCCACGGGTCATTTACATCCGTGACTACAAGCCCCAGCGCCGTTTCGAACCCGCTCGCCCCGCCGGCGAAAATCAAGGAGCGTAAATCATGAACTCCAACGTCAGTCGGAAAGACTTTCTGACACCCACCTGGATCCTGATCGCCGCCGGGCTGGTGGCAGGCGGCGCGGTGGGTCTGTACGAGATGTTCTTCGGGCATCTGTTCGCGACCAACAGTTCGCTGGTCTGGACACTACCGCTGGTGACCTACATCTTCCTTGCGTTGATGAGCACCGGCGTTTCACTGATCCTGGCCTACGGCCTGATCATGAAAGATGAAGCCATCACGCGGCACACGCGGGCGCTGCTGATCATGGCCATCGGGATGCTCCTTGGAGGCTTCACGGCCCTGGCCACGGAACTGGGGTCGTTACTCAACATGGTCTGGATCCTGCTGTCGCCAAATCCGAGTTCGCCGATCTGGTGGATGGGCACGCTGTATTCCATCGAGTTGGTTCTCCTGGCCGTGAAGTTGGTGCTGGATCTGAAAGGCCGCCACGGCGTGTTCGATCTGCCGCTGGCCTGGGGTACGCTGTTGATCGCGGCGGCTGCGGCCATCACCATCGGCGCGGTTTTCGGCACGGTAATCGGTCGTCCTGACTACCACGGAGCGTTCCTCTCGGTCATCACCCTGGTCTCGGCGCTGGTGAGCGGAGCCGCAGCGATCGTGCTGCTGCGTCCGCAAAGCGCGCTGACCGAGACTGCCGGACGAATCTTTCGGCAGACGGCACTGTTGTTCGCCGGGCTGCTGTTGGTGCGCGTTGCCTACGAGGCTCACAGCACCGTGGTCGGCATGCTGGGCTGGGCGAGTATCTGGATGCTGGTGCCCTTCATCCTGGCGCTGGTATTGCTGCAATACGCCCCGCGGATCCTCGCCTTTATCGGCATTCTGGGCGTGCTGTGGGTTCAGTACAGCTTCATCATCACGGGGCAGCTGGTGTCGCTGGGACAGACAGCCCACTGGTACGGTGCGGTGCAGTCCTACCAGCCGAACATCCCCGAGGCGCTGATCCTGGTGCTCGGCGTCGCCGTGGCAGCGGCGCTGATCAAGCTCGGCGGGCAATTCCTGATGGATGAACGCCCCCCGGCCACCTGAATGGTGCCGTGCAGATCGAGGGCTACCCAAGCCCGCCTGTGACCTTCACAGGCGGGCTTCCTCAATGGAGAGGGGAGCCAGCCACCGATGCGGAAGCGCCTGCCCGCAATGCGAGTACATCAAGACATGGACATGCCAATGGCTGCCAGGGTGTTCGGGGCGCCGGCCCACGAGCACCGGCGCGCGGTATTTTGCACGCGGGTCTGGTCGGGCGTGGGGGGTCGTCCGGCCGGTGAAAGCGCCGCGGAGATCGAACGGCTCCCCTCGGCGCCACTCTGCTGCTTGCCGTTTGACCGACCGGTCAGAAGATGTCTCCGAACAGATCCCGCAAGCGCAGCTTCAGGCGTTGGTCTCCCTCCACCGTGATGGTCGAACCGGTGATCGGGTTACCGATCATCTTGAATTCCACCGGTACACGTTCGTTGGAGGGCAGCAGAACCACGGCATCGCCGGAGCGGCTTCCACTCAACAGCCAGCCGTCTAGGCCCACCGACTCGACCTCGAGTTCCCCGTGCATCTCCTGCTGCAGTATCTCCGTGAGCGCGGCCTTGACATGTTGGGTGACGAACCACTCCCCCCCGACGTAGAGAACGGCGACCGTCAGCACTGCGACGAAGAGGCCGATCAGACCCGCGCCGGACGACCTTGTTGCTCCGACCTTCATGGAATTCATCCCATCTCCTTCTCGGTTCATTATTCACCTTCGCGCTGCGACTGCCATGCGCACCTGCTGCCGAAATCCCTCTGCATGGCTCGATCCGCGCAAGCAGACCCGAGCGGTCGCGCCGCCCAGTATATCGCGAGCTGCCGACTGCTCGTCTCCCCCTCGCGGTCGAGCCGTCAATACGGTGTGCCAGCCTTTTCGTTATCGAGGGTTTGCAACCGCTCGCGGGCCGTCTCCCGGCCCAGTTCGATGACCGGCCGGGCCTTGTGGAACTCGTGCACCATGCAGGCGCTTTTGGGAATGCTGATCACGAGATCGGGACGAAAGACCGCGAGATGGTGTCGGGTCAGGGCCCCCTGCATCGTCTCCAGTGAGCGCATCAGGACCTCCGACAGGGCCATTCCTTCCGCAGCGGGCGTGCCGTTCATGCCGAGCGATTCCACGTACCCCATCATCCGCCGCAGCAGGCCGGACTCTTCGCCCGCTTCTTCGTCGTCCTCGTCCCCGTTTTTGTTGGTCGTCGGCGCCGGTCCATTGACGTCCACGACGATGGTCAGGTCGGTCAGGGTGCGCAGGGTCGGCGCGACCGGCACCGGGTTGAGCAGGCCTCCGTCCACCAGCGTCCGCCCGCGGTATCGGTGCGGCGCGAACACCGCGGGGATCGCGATGGACGCGCGGATCGCGTCGAACAGGGAACCATCGGTCATCCAGATCTCCCTGCCACGTTCGATATCCACGGCCACGGCCGTGTAACTGATCGGCAGATTCTCGATGTCGCTCTCGCCGACGAGGTCCTTCAGTTTCCCCATGAGCTTGTCGCCGCGGATCATGCCGCCCCCGGAAAACGACCAGTCGAGGAGGCCGATGACGTCGGATTGGCTGAGGCCCTCGACCCAGTCCCGGTAGGTCGTCAGTTCGCCCATGGCAAAGATGCCCCCGACCAGCGCCCCCATCGAACTGCCCGCGATTGCGCGGATCTCGTAGTCGTGCGCCTCCAACTCCTCGATGACGCCGATGTGGGCCAGACCGCGGGCCCCGCCCGAGCCCAGCACCAGGGAGACGGTCCTTGCTTTGGCCTGCTTCGCTGAGCGGTCTGCCTTTGCCATGGTTTCTCCTTCTCAGTTAGGGCGCGCTGCTCGTCATTGTTCGCTTCTTTGCGCGACCGGTCCAGCGCTGTACTCTTGCAGTGCCAGGATGCCGACGGTTCCCTCGGGACCGCAACGCGAGGTCGTGCACGTGGCTGCGGCCGACAGTATGGTTCGGACCTGAATCCGTGGCGGTCCACTGGGGGGGTGATGACGGACTTGGGGCGTGCACCGCATCGTTGGCGTTTCTTTCGCTCGGGCGGCTTTGATCAGGTTCGTCTGGATACCGCTGAGGATCTTACGCATCTGAGGGAGCTCGATCCCAAGCTCTGGTCGGTGCTGAGCTGCCCAACCTCCGGCCTGGAGTTCGACGCGCGCACGCTGGAACTGATCGACGCCGACGGCGATGGCCATGTCCGGGTGCCGGAAATCCTCGACGCCGTGTCCTGGTCGTGCTCGCTGCTGAAGGATCCGGGCAAGCTCATCGAGGGCGGCGATGCGCTGCCCCTGCACGCGATCGATGACTCGACGCCCGAGGGCGCCCGACTCCTTGCTTCCGCCCGCCAGATCCTCGCCAACCTGCGCCGGTCCGGCGCGGACGCGGTTTCCGTGGAGGAAAGCTCCGACAAGGCCGCGATCTTCAGCGCCCAGAGCTTCAACGGCGATGGCATCGTCCCCCCGGGACTGAGTGAGGACGAGGAGATCCGCTCGGTGATGAGGGAGATCATGGAGCGGTTCGGGCCGGAGGCTGATCTGAGCGGTGAGCCCGGGGTCTCGCGGGAGAAGCTGGAGGCCTTCTTCACCGAGGCCCAGGCCTTTCTCCACTGGTGGACAGCGGGGCAGGATAACCCGGACGAAGTACGGCCCCTGGCGGACGCGACTGCTATGGCGGCCGAGGTCTTCGAATCGGTGCGCGCCAAGGTCGATGATTATTTCACGCGCTGTCGTCTGGCCGCTTTCGACGCGCGAGCGACCGGCGCGCTGAACCCGGACGCAGAGGTCTACGCCGCGCTGGCTGCCGGAGACATTGCCGTTTCTGCCGCGTCGGTGGCGGCGCTGCCGCTGGCCGAGGTCGCAGCGGGACGGCAGTTGCCGCTGGGGGAAGGCGTCAATCCGGCCTGGGCCGATCGTGTCGAGCGCCTGCGCCGGGATGTCGTCCATCCGCTCCTGGGCGAGCGCGAGAGCCTGAGCATGGACGACTGGGACGCGGTCTCCGCCCGCCTCGCTCCCTATCGAGCTTGGCTGGCAGACAGGGCGGGCGAGCGCGTGGCATCCCTGGGGGAAGAGCGCCTCCGCGCCATGGTCGATGGCGGTGTGCAAGAGGCGATCACGGACCTGATCGAGCGGGACAGGGCCGTGGAGGCGCAGACCGCGTCAATCGACGCGGTGGAGCGCCTGGCCCGTTATCATCGGGATCTTTTCGCGCTGCTGAACAACTTCGTGTCGCTGCGGGATTTCTACAGTACCCGCCGCAAGGCGATCTTCCAGGCCGGCACGCTGTATCTCGATCGCCGCAGCTGCGACCTGTGCCTGCGGGTGGACGACATGACCCGGCACAGCGCGCTCGCCCACTTCAGCGGTACCTATCTGGTCTACTGCCACTGCGAGCGCAGCGGGCATCCGCCGATGACCATTGTCGCCGGTCTCACGGACGGGGATGCCGATCATGTGATGGTCGGTCGAAACGGTGTTTTCTATGATCGCCGCGGTCGTGATTGGAACGCGACGGTGGTGAAGCTCGTCGAGCACCCGATCAGCGTATGGCAGGCGTTCTGGTCTCCGTACAAGCGCATCGCCCGGATCATCCAGGAGCAGATCCAGAAGTTTGCGGCCTCCCGCGACCAGGCGGTGGAGGAGGAGGCGATGTCCGGCGTCACCGGGGCCGTCGCGCGGGCCGAGTCCGGCCGCGGGGGCGCCCAGCAGACACCGTTTGATATCGCCCGGTTTGCCGGTATCTTCGCGGCGATCGGTCTGGCGATCGGCGCCATTGGCACCGCGCTCGCCGCGGTCGTCGCGGGACTGTTCCAGCTCGCCTGGTGGCAATTGCCGCTGGTCGCGCTGGGGGTGCTGCTGGCCATCTCCGGCCCTTCGGTGCTGCTGGCCTGGCTGAAGCTGCGCCGGCGCAACCTGGCACCCTTGCTGGACGCCAACGGCTGGGCCGTGAACACCCGGGCCAGGATCAATCCGCCTTTCGGTGCTTCGCTCACCGGCGTGGCGGCGCTTCCACCCGGCTCGCGGCGTTCCCTGGACGATCCCTACGCGGAGAAGAGACGGCCCTGGAAGACCTTCCTGTTTTTGGTCGTCGTGGCAATCGCGGTCGCCGCGGCGTGGCAGCAGGGTACCCTGGATCCCCTGATCGAGCAGTGGCTCGAACGCCTCGGGCCCAACGGCGGCGGCTGAGCATGGGCGCTTTGCGGACCGGTTGACGCGCCTGAAGGGGCGCCGGATACTGCGTCTTCGGAGCCGGTCCATCTGCGTTTTTCCTGTGCGCCTTCCGCCCATTCCTTACCGCTCCGCCGAGGACATTCCGCGATGCCGCAGCAGCTACCTGGCGAGGCTCTGCCGGGCCCCCTCCCCGAATGGTTCCCCCGCGGCATGGCGCTGTTGCGCGATCCCTCCCTGAACAAGGGCTCGGCCTTCACTGCGCGCGAACGCGATGTGCTGGGGCTGACCGGACTCCTGCCGCCGCATGTGTCCAGCCAGGAGGAACAGGTGGAGCGAGTGCTGGAGAACTTCCGGCGCATCGACTCGCCACTAGAGCGTTTCATCATGCTCCAGAGCCTGCAGGACCGGAACGAGGCGCTCTTCTACCGGGTGGTGATTGAAAACCCCGACGAAATGATGCCGGTGATCTACACACCGACCGTCGGGCTGGCCTGCCAGGAATACGGCCACATCTACCGGAGCCCGCGCGGGTTGTACGTCTCGGCGGAGGACCGGGGCCAAGTGGCCTCCGTTCTGCGGAACTGGCCCTACCGGGACGCGCGGATCATCGTGGTCACCGACGGTGAGCGCATCCTGGGTCTGGGCGACCTCGGCGCCAGCGGCATGGGAATCCCGATCGGCAAGCTGGCCCTGTACACCGCCTGCGCCGGGGTGCATCCGCGCCGTTGTTTGCCGGTGATGTTCGACGTCGGGACCAACAACGAGTCGTTGCTCGAGGATCCACTCTACCTGGGCCTGCGCCGACGGCGCCTCGCCGGCATCGAATATGACGAACTGATGGCAGAATTCCTCGAGGCCACGCAGGAGGTTTTCCCCGGGATCCTGGTGCAGTTCGAGGACTTCGCCAACCACAACGCCTTTCCCCTGCTGCAGGCGTACCGTGACCGGTTCCCCTGCTTCAACGATGACATCCAGGGCACCGCCGCGGTCACGCTGGCGGGCATTCTGTCGGCGCTCCGGGTGACCAACCGCCCCCTGCGTGACCAGACCTTCCTGTTTCTGGGTGCGGGCGAGGCAGCCACCGGCATCGCCGATCTGCTGACCTCCGCATTGGTGGCGGAAGGCATGGAAGAGGGCGTTGCGCGGCGCCGATCCTGGATGGTCGACTCCAGGGGCCTGGTGATACGGGGCCGCTCGGCGCTGGCCGAACACAAGCGGCCCTATGCCCACGAACACCCACCGCTCGTGAGCTTCCTCGAGGCGGTGGAGGCGTTGCGTCCGACGGCCATCATCGGCGTGGGTGCGGTGCCGGGTGCATTCACCCGCGAGGTCATCGAGAGCATGGCACGCCTGAACGACCACCCGATCGTTTTTGCGCTCTCCAACCCCACGTCCCGAGCGGAGTGCACGGCCGAGCAGGCCTACGGTTGGTCCGACGGCCGGGCACTGTTTGCTTCCGGCAGCCCCTTCGATCCGTTGGATCTCGACGGGCGGCGCTTCGTGCCGCGTCAGGGCAACAACTCGTACATTTTCCCCGGTGTCGGCCTCGGGGCGGTTGCGGTGCAGGCCTCGCGGGTCACCGATGCGATGTTCATGGTGGCCGCCCGTACCTTGGCCGAGACGGTGCGCGACGAGGATCTCGCGCAGGGCAGCCTGTTCCCGGCGCTGTCTCGGGTTCGCGAGGTCTCGGCCCGGATCGCGGTTGCGGTTGCGGCGGTGGCTTTCGCCGAGGGGCTGGCGGGAATCGAGCATCCAGCCGACCTGCAGGCCTGGGTCGAGGCGCAGATGTATGATCCCGAGTACGTGAGCTACGTTGCCTGAACCTTCTTCCCGCTTGTGCCAACGCAGAGAGCGAGAGACCGATCCCTGCGTCGACGGGGTACTCCGGGCTTGCTAGGTGGGGGGGTGGTGCCTAAAATGCCGGCCCCTACGTAGAACACTTGGCGAACCAAACGCGGGTTTCACGTTCATACGCTTGTACCGATAGTAGGAGTCACAGTAAATGCCCTGGAATGAACCGGGAAACAACCAGCGCGATCCCTGGAGCGGCGGTCAACGCGGCGGCGGGGGCGGTGGTGGCGGCGGGCAGCGTCCGCCCGATCTTGAAGAAATGATGCGCAAGGTCACTCAGCAGATCAACAGCCTTTTTGGTGGCGGTGGCAGTGGCAGTTCAGGCGACGACGGTGGCTCGGGAATGAGTCGCAATTCCAAGGCCGTGGTGAGCCTCGCGCTGATCATTGCAGTGGTGGTGTGGCTGGCTTCCGGTTTCTACATCGTGAGCGAAGGTGAGCGGGGCGTGGTGTTGCGCTTCGGGGCCTTCCAGCAAGTCTCGTCTCCCGGGCCGAACTGGCATCTGCCGTGGCCGATCGAGCGTGTGGAGGTCGAAAACGTCGACAGCATCCGTACGCTGCAGAATCGGGCGCTGATGCTGACCGCCGACGAAAACATCATCGACGTCGACATCGCGGTGCAGTATCGCGTGCTGGACGTCGTCGATTACAAATTCAACGTGCGCAATCCCGACGTCACCGTGCAGCAGTTGATGGAATCGGCCATTCGCGAGAGCGTAGGCAAGAGCCGGCTGGACTTCATCCTGGGTGAGGGCCGTGGCGAGATCGCAATCAGCTCGCGCCAGACACTGCAGCAGGCCCTCGATTCCTACGGCGCGGGCTTGATCGTCACGGCCATGTCGATGCAGCAGGCGCAGCCGCCCGAGCCGGTGCAGGAATCCTTCGCCGACGCGATCCGCGCCCGTGAGGACGAGGCCCGCTTCCGGAACGAAGCCGAGGCCTATGCCAACGGCCTGATCCCGCGTGCTCGCGGTCAGGCGGCCCGTATCCTGGAAGAGGCGGAAGGTTACCGGGATCAGACGATCGCCAGAGCCGAGGGTGACGCCTCCCGCTTCTCGCAGCTGCTCGCGGAATACCAGGTCGCACCGAGCGTGACCCGCCAGCGTCTTTATATCGAGGCGGTGGAGGCCATCTTCCAGGACTCGAACAAGGTGATGCTGGACGTTGCGCAGACCAACAACCTGATGATGCTGCCGCTCGACCAGTTGCTTCGAGGGACCGGTGCGGGCGCGCTCCCGGGCCCGACCCCGGAACCGCTGGACGGCACGCGCGGCAGCTTCGGAATCAGCACGCCCAGCGCGGGCATGAACCGACCGGCGGCCCCACGGCCTGATCCGCGTGCCCGGGAGGTGCGCTAATGTTTCGCATAGCAGGTATCGCCGCCATCGTTGCGGTCATCTTGATCGCCATGTCCACCTACACGGTCGACGAGCGTGAACGCGTCATCCTCTTCTCGCTCGGGGAAGTGCGCAAGGTGGACCTCGAGCCGGGTCTGCACTTGAAGTTCCCGTTGATCAACAACGTGCGCTTTTTCGAAGCCCGGATCATGACGCTCAACATCCCGCCGGACCGCTTCCTGACCAGCGAGGCCAAGAACGTCATCGTGGACTTCTACGCCAAGTGGCGCATCGATGATGTCGGGCAGTTCTTCCGCGCCACCCGCGGCGACGAACGCAACGCCGAGGAGCGGCTGGCGCAGATCCTTCGCGACGGCATGCGTAACGAGTTTGCCCGGTACGAATTGGCCGAGGTCGTGGCCGGCGAGCGCCTGACCATCATGGGTGCCGTGCGCCAGGAGGCCTTGGAGACTGCGCGCGAACTGGGTGTAACCCTGGTCGACGTGCGCATCCGCCGCATCGACCTTCCGGACGAGGTGTCGGAATCAGTGTATGATCGCATGCGCGCCGAACGTCAGCGGGTTGCCCAGGACTTCCGGGCCCGCGGTCAGGAGGAGGGAGAGCGCATCCGCTCGCGTGCCGACCGTGATCGTACCGTCATCCTGGCGGACGCCTACCGGGAGTCCGAGGAGATCCGCGGTGTCGGCGACGCGCGGGCCACCGAGATTCTGGGCCAGGCCTTCGGGGCGGATGAAGACTTCTTCAGCTTCTACCGCAGCCTGATTGCGTACCGCAATTCGCTGTCGGGTGAGCGCAGCACGTACGTGATGGATCCGACGTCGGACTTCTTCCGTTACTTCAAGGACCCGTCCGGGGTGAACGATCGGCAGAGTCCATAACGGCTTTCTGAGTGGTATGGTCGGATTTGGCAGCAGCGTTCGCGCTGCTGCTTGTTTTTGAGGGGCTCCTGCCGTTTCTGGTGCCGCGCCGTTACCGGGAGGGCCTCCTGGAACTCGCCCGTCTGCCGGAGGGGACATTGCGGCTGTTCGGGCTCATCTCGATGCTGCTCGGCCTTGCCCTGCTGGCCTGGGTGCGTGGCTGAGGGAAGCACTGTTGATACAGGGAAAACGATGACCGACGTGAACCGGTGGCTGCTTCCGGATGGACTCGAGGAGGCCCTGCCCGTTGCCGCGCGGCGCCTGGAGGCTCTGCGCCGCGCGATCCTGGATCAGTTCGATGTCTGGGGCTATGACCTGGTGATTCCGCCGATGGCGGAATACCTCGATTCCCTGCTCACCGGAGCGGGGCGCGAGCTGGATCTGCAGACGTTCAAGCTCACCGACCAGCTGACCGGCAAGCTGATGGGCCTGCGGGCGGACCTGACGCCGCAGGTGGCGCGGATCGATGCCCATCGCATGCGTGAGGAGGGCCCGTCCCGGCTCTGCTACGTCGGAAGCGTGCTTCGCACCCGCGCGGATGAGTGGTCCGGATCGCGTAGCCCCCTGCAGGCCGGGGCCGAGCTGTTCGGGCACGATGGTCTCGATAGTGACGTCGAGATCATCCGGTTGATGCTGGCGACCCTTGATCGATGTGGCGTGCGCGGTGCCAGTATCGATCTGGGCCATGTGGACATCTACCGCACGCTGGCCCGCACGGCGGGGTTGGACAGCGGCCGGGAACAGGTGTTCTTCGATCTGCTCCAGCGCAAGGCCATCCCGGAGATCGACGAGACGCTCGCGGCGTGGCAGCTGGATGCCGAAGTGGCGCAGCTGCTTCGTGCGCTGGTGGACCTCAACGGAGGACCCGAGGTGCTGGTCGAGGCCCGTGGCATGCTTGCAGCGGCGCCCGTGCAGGTGACATCCGCGCTGGATCACCTGTCAGCCGTGATCGAACGCCTCCAGGCCGTGTATCCCGACCTCGATGTCCACGTGGATCTCGGCGAACTGCGCGGGTACTCGTATCACACGGGCCTGGTCTTCGCGGCCTTTGTGCCGGGTTCCGGCCAGGAAATCGCGCGCGGCGGCCGCTACAATGAGATTGGACGCGTGTTCGGCCGGGCCCGGGCCGCGACGGGCTTCAGTACCGATCTGAGGCTGTTGCTGCGCCTGGTTCCGGCATGGACGGAGCCGCGGCGCGAATGTGTGCTGGCACCGGCGGAGGGGGATGCCGGTCTGGAATCCGCGATCGCGGATCTGCGTGCCCGGGGGGTCCGGGTGCGCCGCCTGCTTGCGGGCGAGTCCGGAGAAGCACTGACGCAGGGCCCACGCTTGCAGAAGCGCGGTCATGAATGGAATGTCGAGGAGCCGTAGGCCAATGGGACGATTCGTAGTAGTGCTGGGGAGTCAGTGGGGTGACGAGGGCAAGGGGAAGGTCGTCGACCTGCTGACCGAGAACGCCGCTGCGGTGGTGCGCTTTCAGGGCGGACACAACGCCGGCCACACGCTTGTCATTGGTGGCCAGAAAACGGTGCTGCACCTGATTCCCTCCGGAATCCTGAGGACCGGCGTCGAGTGCCTGGTCGGCAACGGGGTGGTGCTGTCTCCCTCCGCGTTGCTGGAAGAAATGGACATGCTCGAGGCACGCGGAGTACCCGTGGTCGACCGTCTGCGCCTGTCCGAATCCTGTCAGCTGATCCTGCCCCACCATGTGGCGCTGGACCACGCCCGCGAGCGCGCCCGAGGCGCGGCCGCGATCGGTACCACCGGACGTGGTATCGGCCCCGCCTACGAAGACAAGGTCGCTCGACGTGGCCTGCGCCTCAGCGATCTGTTCCACCGGGAACGATTCGCCGCCAAGCTGGGCGAAGTGCTGGATTACCACAACTACGTGCTGAAGAATTACTTTCAGGCCGACGCCATCGACTTCCAGGCGGTGCTCGACGAGAGCCTTGCCCAGGCGGAGCGCCTGCGTCCGCTGGTCAGGGATGTCAGCGGCCGCCTGCACGTGCTGCGCGCGCAGGGCGCCGACGTGATGTTCGAGGGTGCCCAGGGCACCCTGCTCGACATCGACCACGGCACCTACCCGTTCGTCACCTCCTCGAACACGACGGCGGGTGGTGCCGCCACGGGTTCCGGTGTCGGCCCGCGCGACCTCGACTACATTCTGGGCATCACCAAGGCCTATACCACCCGCGTCGGGGCCGGGCCATTCCCGACCGAGCTGTTCGACAGCATGGGGGAGCATCTGGCGCACCGCGGCAACGAGTTCGGATCCACCACGGGTCGGCCGCGCCGTTGCGGCTGGTTCGATGCGGTGGCGCTGCGCCGCGCCGGTGCGATCAACAGCATCAGCGGTCTTTGCATCACCAAGCTCGACGTGCTCGACGGGCTGGAGAACCTGCAGATCTGTGTCGGCTATCGCTGCGACGGCGAAGTCATGGATATTCCGCCGGCGGGCGCCGAGGCCTATTCGGCCTGTGAGCCGATCTACGAAGAGATGCCGGGTTGGCAGGAGTCCACCCTGGGAATCCGTCACTACGACAAGCTGCCCGCCAACGCCCAGCGCTACCTGGAACGGTTGAGCAGCGTGGTGGGTCTGCCCGTCGACATGATCTCCACGGGACCGGACCGGGACGAGACCATCGTGCTGCGTGACCCGTTTGCGGGCTGATCGAAGCCGTGCAGGTCGGAGTCTTTCCGGCCCGGCGCTTGGGATTGGCCGCAACGGCGTGGCACGTTTGGCGCGCACGCATCACCAGGTAGGCACGGCCAAGCCGGAGAACGGAAAAAGGGATGAGGGAAGAAATGGTGCCGAGGAGAGGACTTGAACCTCCACGAGCTTACGCCCACTAGCACCTGAAGCTAGCGCGTCTACCAATTCCGCCACCTCGGCACGAGGATGGACCGTGAGGTCCTGCGCTTCAGGAGCGCGCAATATAGAGTCCTCCGCCGGACGTGTCAATTGATCTGTCATGCCCCCGGGTTCCAATTGCGGACCCGACCAAGGCCAAGGCCTCGGGGGGCTCCAAAACGAGTGAAGTGAATGCCCAGAAAACGCAGCAACCGTCCGCCGGTCGATCCGAATTTCGAGCGCGAGGCACAGAAGTACGAAAACCCGATCGCCAGCCGCGAACTGATCCTGGAAAGCGTGATCGAGGCCGGCAACCCGCTGGAGTTCGAGGAGATCGCGGAACGCCTCGGCATTGTGAGCGAGGAACAGACGGAGGCCCTGCGCAGGCGCCTTCGTGCGATGGAGCGCGACGGCCAGTTGCTGTGCAACCGCCGTGGCGCCTACCTGCCGGTAGAGCAGGCCGACCTGCTGCGCGGACGGGTGATCGGCCATCCCGACGGCTTCGGCTTCCTGGTCCCCGACGACCAGAGCGACGACCTGTTTCTGTCGCCGCGGCAGATGCGCGGCGTGCTGCACGGGGATCGCGTGCTCGGGCGGGTGATGGGCGTCGATCACCGGGGGCGGCGCGAGGGAGGCATCATCGAGATCCTCGAGCGCGGTTCCGAGCAGGTGGTCGGTCGCATCCGGATCGAGGACGGGGTCGGCGTGGTCACCCCGGACAACAAGCGGATCACCCACGACATCCTGATTCCGCCTGACGGCCTGGGCGTGGCCGGCGACGACCAGATCGTCGTGGTGCGCATTCGGCCGCAGGCGTCGCGGAAGGCCCGCCTGCGCGGGGAAGTGGTCGAAGTCCTCGGCGAACACATGGCCCCGGGCATGGAGATCGACATCGCGATCCGCGCGCACGGGCTGCCGTTCCAATGGCCCGACGAGGTGACCGCCGCCGCCGACCGGTTCGGTGCCGAGGTCCCCGCGGCAGCCCGCAAGGGACGGCTGGATCTGCGCAAGAAGCCGCTGGTGACCATCGACGGTGCGGACGCACGCGATTTCGACGATGCCCTGTACTGCGAGGAAACCAACGCGGGCTGGCGGCTCTGGGTCGCGATCGCCGATGTTTCCCACTACGTGGAAAGGGAGGGGGCGCTGGACAAGGAGGCGCGCAACCGGGGCACATCGGTGTATTTCCCGAAGCAGGTGATCCCGATGCTGCCGGAGGTGCTGTCCAACGGCCTGTGCTCGCTGAATCCCGATGTCGAGCGCCTGTGCATGGTCTGCGAGATGGAAATCGGCAAGCGCGGCGCCTTGCGCAGCTTCACCTTCCATGAGGGCGTGATGCGCTCCCACGCGCGCCTGACGTACACCCAGGTGGCGGCGATGCTGGTCGACGGCGACGAGTCCCTGCGCAAGCAGCACGCGAAACTACTGCCGCATCTGGAGCGACTGCACGCGGTGTTCAAGGTGCTCAACGCTGCACGCAATCGCCGCGGTGCGATCGACTTCGACTCCACCGAGACCCGGATCGAGTTCGGTCCCGAGCGCAAGATCGAGCGCATCGTGCCGGTGGAGCGCACCGATGCCCACCGGCTAGTGGAGGAATGCATGATCGCCGCCAACGTGTCCGCGGCCAAGTTCCTGAAAAAGCACAAGGTGCCGGCCTTGTACCGCATTCACGACCAACCCCCGACCGAGAAGATCGACGACCTGCGTGATTTCCTTTCCGGGGTTGGCCTGACGCTGGACGGTGGCGATGAGCCCACGCCGACGCACTATTCGGCGGTGCTGCGCGCGGCCGCCGACCGCCCGGACAAGCAGTTGATCCAGACCGTGGTACTGCGCTCGCTCAGCCAGGCCGTCTACGGTCCCGGCCTCAGCGGCCACTTCGGCCTGGCACTCGACGACTATGCGCATTTCACGTCACCGATCCGCCGTTATCCCGACCTGCTCGTGCACCGCGGTATCCGCCACGTACTGCGCAGCGGCAAGATCGCAGGGTTCGCGTACTCGCACAGTGACATGGAGACCCTGGGCGAGCACTGTTCCATGGCCGAGCGGCGCGCCGACGACGCCACCCGCGATGCCATCGCCTGGCTGAAGGCCGAGTACATGGAGGACAAGGTCGGCGATGTCTTCGATGGTGTGGTCTCGGGGGTCACCGGATTTGGCCTGTTCGTGGAGATCGTCGATGTCTTCATCGACGGCCTGGTGCACGTGACCAGCCTGGATAACGACTTCTATCACTTCGATCCGATCCGCCATCGCCTGACCGGGGAGCGCGGAGGCCGGACCTTCCGTATCGGCGACCGCCTGAAGGTCCAGGTGACCCGGGTGAGCCTCGACGATCGCAAGATCGACCTGCGTCTGGTGGACGAGGAAGGCCGAGCGACCGACGCCGCGCCACGCAAGCCCAAGCGGGAGGCGGCGGGTGCCGGACGTGAGGCGGGCGACGGACGCAAGCAAGGGCGCCGGGGTCGTCGCGGGCGCAAGCCCGAGGCGCCGGCGCCTCGGGACGACGAAGCCTCGGCGCAGGAGGCGGATGCACCGCCGCAACCCGCTAACGTGCCGGAGCCGACAAAGGCCGAGGCCCGGCCTGAGGCGAAGCCCAAGGGGCGCCGCCGCCGGAACCCCCCTGCGGATGCGGTCGATTCCACGCCCTCCGCTCCGCAGACGCCGGCTCCGAGGCAGGCCCCGAGGCAGGCCCCGGTGGCACCGCGCGAAGCGGAATCCACCGAATCCCCTCCCGCGCCAGAGCCGCCACGCCGGCGCCGGCGCCGCGCCGAACCCCAGGGTGAGGTGGCCATGCTGATCCGGCCGTCGTCCAAGACCAAGCCGGAGGTGAAGGAGATCCAGGCCGAAACCCCCGCGGGGGATGATTCGGCGGCCGGATCCGGCCGTCGGCGCTCGGGACGCAGGAGGCGTCGGGATTCGGACTCATGAATCCGACGGAGGTCGTCGGTGGTCTACATGCAGTGGAGTCGCTCCTGGCCAATGCCCCCGAGAGGGTCAAGCGCCTGCAGGTGGCTGCGGACTCGGCTGACGCGCGCCTGGGCAGTATCATCGCTCTTGCCGAGGGGCTTGGGATCAGTGTCGAGCGGGTGCGCCGGGACCGTCTCGACCGTGGCCATGCCGACCTGCGCCATCAGGGTGTGGTGGCCTGGACGCTGCCACGTCGGCGCGCGACCGAGGCCGATCTTGCGGACCTGGTCGCCGCGGGCGGAACGCTCTTTCTGGCCCTGGATGGCGTGACCGACCCGCACAATCTGGGTGCCTGCCTGCGCAGCGCCGATGCGGCCGGGGCCCGCGCGGTGATCGTGCCCCGGGATCGCAGTGCCTCGCTGACGCCGGCGGCCGCCAAGGCTGCCTCGGGCGCGGCGGAGACCGTGCCGCTGATTTCCGTGGTCAACCTGGCAAGGACCCTGCGGACCCTGCGCGACCAGGGTCTCTGGGCCGTCGGGCTCGCGGGCGACACCGACACGTTGCTGTACCAGGTCGATCTAAGTGTGCCCACGGTACTGGTGCTGGGAGCGGAAGGGGAGGGACTGCGCCGCCTGACGCGCGAGACCTGCGATCACCTCGCGGCCATTCCCATGACAGGGAGCGTTGCCAGCTTGAACGTCTCTGTCGCCGCCGGCATCGCGCTGTTCGAGGCGGTGCGCCAGCGGGCACGAGGCTGATCGGCCATTTCCGCCCTGCGCGGGCCCCCGCCCGGACCGCTTCGCCTTGTATTGCGCCGGCCGATCGCCTATGCTTTCGCGCTTTTCTCGCCGCTCTCGGCGACTTCTTGCCTCACCGCTGGAATCCCTGTTCCGGGCGGGAGGCTGTTACCCGTAAGGAGTAGTTTGCATGCGTCATTATGAAGTGGTTTTCCTGGTCCATCCCGACCAGAGTGAGCAGGTCCCGGCCATGATCGAGCGCTACCGCGCGATGGTTGAGAGCCAGGAGGGCGTCGTCCACCGGCTCGAGGACTGGGGGCGTCGCCAGCTGGCCTACCCGATCCAGAAGTTGGTCAAGGCGCATTACGTCCTGATGAACGTCGAGGCAGGCGAGGAAGCGGTCGAGGAACTGGTCAGCGCGTTCCGCTTCAACGACGCGGTCCTTCGACACCTGGTGATGCGTATGGAAAAGGCGGACTCCGAACCTTCGCCCCTGTCCAAGGGCCGCGAGGAGGAAGAGAGCGGCAAGGCCCGTCCCCGTCGCGATGACCGTGGCGGACGCGACGAGGAAGAAGACGAGGAAGAGGACGTGGACGCCCGCGCCTAGTCCCCGGAACCGCACCCATTCCCTATTCCAGATTGCTTCAACCCGATTGTCTGAGGAGTCACTGTCATGGCCCGTTTTTCCCGCCGTCGCAAGTATTGCCGCTTCACCGCCGAAGGTATCGAGTACATTGATTACAAGGACCTGAATCTGCTCAGGAACTTCATCACCGAGACCGGGAAGATCGTCCCGAGCCGGGTGACCGGGACCAGCGCGAAGTACCAGCGCCAGCTGGCCACCGCCGTGAAGCGCGCGCGTTTCCTGGCGCTGTTGCCGTACACCGACAACCAGTTCTAGGCCTTTCCGGAACGCAGGGGCCGCCAATGCGCGTGTTGGCCGACTTTGCGATGCAGGGGCGCTGGCGCGCGGTGGGCGCGGCAACGGGCCTCGGCGCGCTGGGGATATTCGTTCCGCCCATCGCAATCCTCAGCGGGGCGGTCGTCGCCCTGGTGGCGTTGCGCCTGGGACTCGGGCAGGCGCTTTTCGTCGCAGGCGTCGCCTCCCTGATCCTGGGTGCGCTGGTCCTGGCGCTGATGGGTGGGTCGCCACTGGTCGGCATCATGGCTGGCCTTGCGCAGTGGCTGCCGGTGGCGGCGATGGGCGAGGTGCTGCGGCAGTCGGTATCCTGGCGTACGACCCTGTCCATGGCGGCGCTGGTTGCCGGGGCGCTGGTGCTGACGGCCCGATTGCTGGTGCCGGACCTGGAGGCGGCCTGGGTTTCCGTCGGTATGCAGATGCTCGCGCCGTTCGTGGAAACGGGCGGTCCGGGGGCGGACGACCTGGAAGCGGCGCTGGTCACGGTCGCTCCCTTCCTGACCGGCCTGCTGGCCGGGATCTTCCTGCTCAGCATGGTCCTGAGTCTGGTGGTCGCACGCTACTGGCAGGCGCTGCTGTTCAACCCTGGCGCCTTCGGCCCCGAGTTCCGCGCCCTGCAGATGGGTCACTATCTCAGTATCGCGGCAGTGATGCTGGCACTGTTCGGGCAGCTGGCGGGTGTGCCGCTGGCGCTGGAGCTGGCCTTCATCCTGGCGGTGCTGTTCTTCCTCCAAGGGTTGGCCGTGATGCATGCACTGACCCACGCACAGAACATGAGCAACTTCTGGCTGGCCGGTATGTACGTTTTGCTGGTGCTCGCACTGCCACAGATGTTCCTGCTGATCGCCGCGCTGGGCGCGATCGACGGCGTGACAAACCTGCGCGAGCGGTTCCTGGCGCGCGACAAGGGTGGCGAGGACTGAACGGTTCGGATGGTTCGCGTGTAAACTCTGCGCGACCGGTGTGGATTCATTCAACGATTTACAGGAAAACCAAGATGGAAGTCATTCTGCTGGAAAAAATCGATAGCCTGGGCGGTCTCGGTGACAAGGTCCGTGTGCGTCCGGGCTATGCCCGTAACTATCTGCTTCCGCAGGGCAAGGCCAAGTTCGCCACGCCGCAGAACATCGCCGAGTTCGAGGCCCGCCGTGCCGAACTGGAACGCGCAGCGACGCAGGCACTGGCTGCCGCCGAGATGCGGCGCGAGAGTCTGACCGGCATGGTCATCGAGATGACCGCGAAGTCCGGGGCCGAGGGCAAGCTGTTCGGTTCGATCGGTGCGTCCGACATCGCCGATGCGGTGACCGCGCGTGGCGTCGAAGTGGAGAAGCGCGAGATTCGTCTCCCCGAAGGCCCCCTGCGTCAGGCGGGAGAATACGAGATCCAGCTGCATCTGCATGCCGATGTGGATGCCGACATCCGCGTCATCGTGATCGGCGAGGAATGACCCGAGACGGGTTTGGGCCCCGGGCGGGGGCCGAACCCGGGATGGCCTCCGTGGCAGGACCGTCATGACCCAGGCTTTTCGCGTGCCGCCGCATTCGGTCGAGGCGGAGCAGTCGGTCCTTGGCGGGCTGATGCTCGACAATGAGGCCTGGGACCGGATCGCCGATCGCATCGGCGCCGATGACTTCTACCGGCACGACCACCGGCTGATCTTTCGCGCGATCGCCGCGCTCGCCGAGCGCAACGCACCGTTCGACATGGTCACCGTCGCCGAGCAGTTGCAGAACGCCGGTCAGTTGAAGGACGCCGGCGGCCTTGCCTATCTCGGCGAACTCGCCAGCCAGACCCCCAGCGCCGCCAACATCAAGGCCTACGCCGATATCGTCCGGGACCGCTCCGTTCTGCGCTCCCTGATCTCCGTCGGTACCGAGGTGGCCGACTCCGCTTTTGCGCCGGAGGGGCGTCCGACCCGCGAACTGCTGGACTTGGCCGAGCAGAAGGTCTTCGCGATTGCGGAGCGGGGGGCGCGGGGTGCCCAGGGCTTCCGCGGCATGAAACCGCTGCTGGCCGCGGCGGTGGAACAGATCGAGCACCTGTTCGAGACCAAGAGCCCGATCACCGGCATCGCCACCGGCTACCAGGATCTGGACGAACTCACCTCCGGCCTGCATGCGGGCGACCTGATCATCGTTGCCGGGAGACCGTCGATGGGGAAGACGTCGTTCGCGATGAACATCGCCGAGTACGTGGCGATGAAGACGGCGAAGCCGATCGCGGTCTTCAGCATGGAGATGCCGGGTGAGCAGATTGCGATGCGCCTGCTGTCGTCGATGGGGCGGATCAACCAGCAGAAACTGCGTTCGGGGCGGCTGGACGACGGGGACTGGCCGCGCCTGACCAGTGCCGTATCCATGCTCTCGGAGGCGCCGCTGTACATCGACGATACCCCGGCTCTGTCGCCCACCGAATTGCGTGCGCGGTCGCGCCGGTTGATGCGCGAGCACAAGGGTTTGGGTCTGATCGTCGTGGACTATCTGCAGCTGATGCAGTCCCCGGGGTCGCGCGAGAACCGAGCCACCGAGATCTCCGAGATCTCGCGTTCGCTCAAGGCCCTGGCGAAGGAGCTGGGCGTGCCGATGATCGCTCTGTCCCAGCTCAACCGCTCGCTGGAACAACGCCCGAACAAGCGCCCGGTGATGTCCGACCTTCGCGAATCGGGCGCGATCGAGCAGGACGCGGACCTGATTGCCTTCGTTTACCGGGACGAGGTCTACAACGAGGACAGCCCGGACAAGGGCACCGCGGAGATCATCATCGCCAAGCAGCGTAACGGCCCGATCGGCACCGTTCGGCTGACCTTCCACGGCCAGTACACGCGCTTCGAGAATTATCACCCCGACGTCTATGGTGTCGGCGTCCAGGCGTGAAGCGCGCCGCCCGCATCCAGCGTAACGCCGGGGCGCTGCGCCACAACCTGTCCCGGGTGCGCGCGCTGGCTCCGGAACAGCGCGTCTGGGCGGTCATCAAGGCCGATGCCTACGGGCACGGTATCGAGTGGGCCGCCGCGCAACTGGATGGATTTGCCGAGGGTTTTGCCATTTCCTGCATCGAGGAAGCCCTGGTCCTGCGTTGCGCGGGCGTCACGGGGCCGATCCTGGTCCTGCAGGGTCCGCGGGAAGCATCGGAATGGGAGGTGTGTGGCAGCCATGCGCTGCAGCCGGTTCTCCACGATGAGGCGCAATTGCCGGGGCTCGCCCGTTTTCGCGGCGCGTTGCCGGGGCTCTGGATCAAGCTCGACACCGGCATGCATCGTCTGGGCTTCGCACCGCTCAAGGCGCAGATCCTGCTTGAACAGATCCAGCGCCATCCCGCCGCGCGCAACGGCCTGCACTGGTTGACCCATCTGGCTTGTGCCGACCAGCCCGGGCATCCCCAGAACCGGGTGCAATTGGATCAATTCGCCTATGCCGTGTCCGAGTTGCCGGGACAGCGAAGTTTCGCGAATTCCGCGGCGGTCGTGTCCGGGCTTGCCGCCGCGGCCCCGCGGGGCGACTGGATTCGCCCGGGTATCATGCTCTACGGTCCCAGTCCCCTGCTGGGGGAGGATGGGCCGGAACGGGATCTGCGCCCGGTGATGACGGTGACCGCGCCGCTGATCGCGGTGAAGAATCTGGAGTCGGGCGCTCACGTCGGCTATGGCGCGACCTGGACGGCCACGCGAACGACCCGGGTCGGCGTGGTTGCGATCGGCTATGCCGACGGCTATCCGCGTCATGCCCCCTCAGGCACGCCGGTGCTCGTGCATGGGCGGGAATGTCCACTGGTGGGGCGGGTGTCGATGGATATGCTCGAGGTGGACCTCAGCGGGGTGCCCGATGCGCGGGTGGGGGACTGGGTGACACTGTGGGGTGACGGCCTGCCGGTGGAGCGCGTGGCCCGCTCCGCGGGCACGATCGGCTACGAGTTGCTGACCCGTGTGGCCGGGAGGCTGCAGATCGTCGAACCCTGAGGCGCGTGGCTCCGGGCACAAAAAACCCCGCCATGAGGCGGGGTCTGGGGCTGCGAAATGGCTTCGGTCAGATCTTGGAGGTCGGGACGAAGCCGAGGTTGTCCTCACCGATGCCCTCGACGACCGGTTCGTTCAGCTGGGCGGCACCGATGTTGATCGTCTTGTGGTCGCGCAGATAGTCGGCCACCACGTCCCAGATCATGCGCCCGGTGTTTCCTGCCGGCTCTTCCTGCACGCTGGCCCAGCCACCGACCACGTATTCCTTGTCGGGATCCAGCGGCTTGCCGTCCAGTTCCATCGAAAGGATGCGCTCGCCGATCCTGTTGGTCGGGTTGATCGCGTACTTCAGGCCGCCGACCCGGACCATGTCGCCGCCCTGCTGGAAGAACGGGTCCTCGTGGAACAGGTTGTCCGCCACGTCCTCGAGGATCGTCTTGATCGTCGAGCCGGTCATCACGTTGCGCGTGACGGCGGGGTAGGTCAGGCCGGTCTGGTCCATCACGTGTTCGAAGGTGATCGGCATGCCCGGCATGACGGTGGTGCCCCAGCGGAAGCCCGGCGAGAAGGAGATCTGGGTGTCGATCTGCTCGTTGATGGCATCGACGATGACCTGGTCGAAGGTGCCATTGAAATTGCCGCGGCGGTAGAGCAGGGAGTCGGCCACCGCCAGTTCCTCGGACAGCTTCTCTTCCATGTTGAAGGTCTCGCCGTTGAAGGTGACCTCCTGGTTGCGCATGTTGGTGATGTACTGCTGCATTTCCGGATCGGGGTCGATCAGGTTCGAGAACACCGGCAGCAGGTTGTACTTCCAGCTCTGGATCTTGCCGTCGCGGAAGTCGAAGTCCATCACGGCCAGGAACTTGGCGTTGGAGCCGGCGTTGGTGACCAGGCAGGTGCCGCCATCGGGGGTCGTCACCGGGGTCGGCGCGGGCACGGCGTCGTGGGTGTGGCCGCCGAAGATCGCATCGAGACCGCTGACCATTCCGGCCATCTTCAGGTCCACGTCCATGCCGTTGTGCGACAGCGCGACGACGATCTCGGCTCCGTCGGCACGGGCGGCGGCGACCTGACGCTGCATGTCATCCGGCCGGATGCCGAAGGACCACTGCTCGACCATGAAGCGGGGGTTCGCGATCGGGGTGTACGGGAAGGCCTGGCCGATGATGGCCACGTTCACACCGTTGATTTCGCGGATCACGTAGGGCTTGAAGATCTGGTCGCCCCAGTCGACGTCGGTCACGTTCTGGGCGACGAAGTCGATGCCTGCCGCCGCGAAGTCGTTCTCCACGACTTCCATCACACGGTCTGCGCCATAGGTGAACTCCCAGTGCCCCGTCATCACGTCGCTGGTGAGCAGCTTCTGCGCATCGACCATGTCCTGCGCGTTGGTCCAAACGCCGGTACCGGTCCCGCCGCCCCAGGTGTCGCCGCCGTCCAGAAGCAGGGCTCCAGGGCGCGAAGCCTTCATCTGCTTCACCAGGGTGGAGAGGTGTGCGAAACCGCCGACCCGGCCGTACTTCTCCGCGGCCGCCACGAAGTCGAGGTAGGTGTAGGCATGTGATTTCTTGCCGCCGGCCTCGATGCCGAAGTGCTTCAGCAGCGCCTCGCCGACCAGATGCGGCGGCTGGTTGCGCATGCCCGCGACACCGATGTTGATGTTGGGCTCGCGGAAAAAAATCGGGTTCAACTGTCCATGACAGTCCGTGTAATGCAACAGGCTCACGTTCCCATAGCGCGGCAGCTCGTACATGTTGCCACGGCCGTTGCTGCCGGCAAGACCAGTGAGGGGGAAGCCGGCGACGCTGGCGGCGGCGATCATCTGAAGGAATTCACGGCGGTTGACTTGCATCGGTTTTCGACCTCCTGGTGGATGGGAATCACGTTGAGCGCGGGGGGATGCGGCGCGAACACCTTACCTGACGCGTGGAGGCCGCGCTTCATTCCCTGCGGGGGTCCTCGCCGACTAGCGGGAGTCCTGCCGCGCCACCTGACGCGCCGTGTCGCGCTTGTGTTCGATACGCTCGACGTCCCGCGGCGTTGCGTCGCGCGCGACGAGTGCGTCGTCGAACTGGCGGACCGCCTCGTCGTACTGGCCCCGGTGGAAGAAATACTCGGCCATCGCCTCGCGACTGACCGCGATGCGTCCGTCGGCATCGGCCGCGTCGGCCTTCAGGCGGAGCAGATGCGGGTCGGGGGTGGGCTGTCGGCGTAGCACCTGCTCCACCATCCGTACGGCTTCGCGATGCTGGTTTGCCTCATGATACGTTCGGGCCCGGACGGCCCCGATGACGGGATGCCCCGGATAGACCGAATCCAACTGTTCGAGCTGTTCCAGCGCCTCGGCAAACCGCTCCTGCCTTCGCAGCAACGCGGTTTCGGCCAGCGCCAGCACGAGCGCGGGCGCCTCACCCGCTGGGATTCGGTCCAGCAGCTGCTCGGCGGCGTCGGTCTGCCTGAGTTCAAGGTGGGCGACGGCCGCCTCGTACAGCTGCGCGGGGCTGTGCCGGCGCCGGGCCTCGTGATCCCGCACGCTGCGCTGCGGATCGGACAGGGCGCGCACGCGAGCCTGCATCCAGTCGAAGAGGCCGGTGTCGTCGCGGGTGAAGTCGCCGGGAATCTGTTCGGCGCGGCCGCGCGCATCGCTGATCCGGCCAAGGGTCACGGGATGGGTGCGCAGGTATTCGGGAACCGCGTCGTGGGCTCCCCGCGTGAGTTCCTGCATGCGCTCGAAGAAATCGGCCATCGCGTGCGGATCGAACCCGGCGGAAGTGAGGATCTGAATGCCCACGCGGTCGGCCTCGGCCTCGTTGCTGCGGGTGTAGTCGATCTGCGATTGCATCCCGAAGGCCAGGCCGCCCGCGATGGCGGCCTGGCCCAGCTCCGGGTCGATGCTGGCGGCGAGGATTCCCGCCAGGATTGCGAGCCCGGTGGTGAAGTTGATGTCGCGTCCGCGGGCATACATCCGGGCGATGTGGCGCTGCGTGATGTGCGCGATTTCGTGTGCGATGACGGCCGCCAGTTCGGCCTCGTCCCTGGCGGCGACGATCAGGCCGGTGTGCATGCCGACGATGCCGCCCGGCATCGCAAAGGCATTGACCTGGTTGTTGTCGATGGTGAGGAAATGGAAGGTTCCGGAGGCATCCGGCGCATTGGAGACGAGGCGGCGGCCCAGTGCATCGATATAAAACCCAACCTCCGGATCGTCCACCAGGGGCATGACCCGACGGATCTCCCGCAGCAGCGACCGGCCGAGTTCGAGTTCCTCGCTGGGGGTCAGAAGACCCCCGGAGGCATCACCCAGATCAGGCAATCGTCCCGACTGTGCGTGGGCGACGGCGAAAAGCAGCCCGGCGAGAACGAGCAGGCCTGCAATAAGTCTTTTCATGCATCGAGGATCCGTCGTGGCGGACCCTCGATGTGCGCAGGTCTCGAGCTGTTTATTTGCCCAGGCCTGGCGCCGAAGAGTAGGTCCGCATGCTGTCGCGGGTTTCCCAGAGCTTGGGTTTGAGCATCGCCTCGGGGATCATGAAGCGCTTGCGGTCCAAGACCGGGTGCGTACGAACGATTTTGACCACGTCATCATAGCCAAGTTTAATCAGCAGACCGACATCGGGACCGGAGGTGTGGCGGACGATCATGTAGCCGTCCTCGATCCGGTGCACGTAGAGGTTGGCGGGATGCAACCGGCCTTCCCGGTTGCGTAGGGTCACGGCGTAATGGCCGTCCTTCGTGAACGCGGTCTTTTCCATGTCAGTCTCCTCGGCAGGGGTGGCACTCCATAACCCGGGAAAGCTAGCACAGCACGTTCGGCAGGGCAGTGATCCCCATGGTTGACCGATCGTATATTGGCATCTGCTAATATGTGGAGTATCCTTGCCAGCTGCTCGTCTCGGGGACTCTGGGTCCTCGAGCATCGATACACAATCCGGTTCCGTCTCGTGTGCGCCTAGGCTGGGAGGGCAGGTGGCTTGGAGGCGGACCCGACGAGAGGTGAGGCATGTTCGGAGTCGCGATTTCGGAAGTTACCCCGCAGACCCTGGAGGAATGGGACGCCGAGGGGCGGGAGTACCGCCTGGTGGACGTGCGCTCCATGGCGGAGACCGCGCGTGGCGTGCTGCCCCATGCTGAAACCATTCCCCTGCACCTGATCCCTCTGCGGAAGGACGAGCTGGCCGGAGACAAACCGGTCGTTCTCTACTGCCAGACCGGGGCACGGTCGGGGCAGGCCTGCGCCTTCCTGGCGCAGCAGGGCATCCGCGATGTGCACAACCTGGTGGGGGGCATCGTGGGCTGGGCCAGGGCCGGAAAGCCTATTGTCGCGTCGAATTAGTACTTTCTTGTATTAGAATTCGTATTCGCCTATAAAGCCGCCAAGCTTTCTGAGATGCTGTACAGGTCTGGCGCGAGTGGATGGCGGCAGACCCTACCGAACCGACACACCGAGACATACACGAGAAATACTGAGGAGAGAGAGTGATGGCCAATTTCGACCAAGAGCTGGATGCGTCCGGCCTCAATTGCCCCCTGCCGATCCTGCGCGCGAAGAAGGCGCTTTCGTCGATGGACAGCGGTCAGGTGTTGCACATCATCGCCACCGACCCCGGTGCCGTGAAGGACTTCCAGGCCTTCGCCAAGCAGACCGGCAACGAGCTCCTGGAGCATCGCGAGGAAGGTGGGAAGTTCTTCTTCCTGATGAAGAAGGGCTGACCGGCTCGAGCAGAACCCCGGCGGCCGGTTCCGTCAGCGGGCCGGCCCCTTTTTTATCCGTAATAACCTACTAAAACGAACAACAAATCCGACGGTTACCCTGTGGTAAATGGATTCGCGAATTAGACTTGATCTAGCGTTTTACCACAGGATTCCTGCATCGGCCAACAGCGAAGAGGTGCAACATGGCGACATATGCTGAGATGCAGCAGATCTTCGACGACAGCCGTGGCGATTTCCGTTACGACCACGAGCTGAACGGTTGCCTGAACTGCGGGATCTGCACGGCGACCTGTCCCTCCGCCCAGTTTTACGACT
>SKJG01000124.1 GCA_007116035.1 Thioalkalivibrio sp. | reverse complement strand
GCCGCGAAACCTCAGACGCCCGCGCCGTAGGCCTTGTCCCAGCCCCAGGTTTCCGGACGGCCGGCACGACGCATCACCCGCTTGCGGTAGATGTCCGCGAGCATGTCGCCGTCGCCCGCCAGCAGGGCCTTGGTCGCGCACATCTCCGCACAGGCGGGAAGCTTGCCCTCGGCGAGGCGGTTCGCCCCGTACTTCTCGAACTCTGCCTTGGACCCGACTTCTTCCGGCCCCCCTGCACAGAAGGTGCACTTGTCCATCTTGCCGCGTACCGCGAAGACCCGTTGCTGCGGCGACGGATACTGCGGCGCGCCGAAGGGGCAGGCGTAGAAGCAGTAGCCGCAGCCGATGCACAGATCCTTGTCGTGCAGGACCACGCCGTCGGCGGTGGTGTAGAAGCAGTCCACCGGGCAGACCGCTGCGCACGGGGCGTCGGTGCAGTGCATGCACGCCACGGAAATGGACTTTTCACCGGGCACGCCGTCATTCAGCGTAACCACCCGGCGCCGGTTCACGCCCCAGGGCACCTCGTTCGCGTTCTTGCAAGCGGTCACACACCCGTTGCACTCGATGCAGCGTTCGGCGTCACAAAGAAACTTCATCTTGGCCATAATGGGCTCTCCTCAGATCTGGTTGCCTTTCCACTGCCGATGCATCAAGCGGGCTGGATCCGGCACAACGAACACTTCGTTTCCTGCATCGCGGTCACCGAGTCGTAGCCGTAGGTGAACGCCGTGTTGCAGGCCTCGCCGAGCACAAAGGGATCACTGCCCTCCGGATAATTGGCGCGCAGATCCTTGCCCTGGAAGTGGCCGCCAAAGTGGAACGGTGTGAACACCACGCCGGGTTCGACGCGCCGTGTGACCATCGCCTTGATTCGGATGCGACCGCCCTCGGGCCCCTCCAGCCAGATGTCCTGGCCATCGCGGATTCCGGCGTTGTTCGCATCGACGGGGTGGATCTCCGCAAACATCTGCTGCTGCAGTTCGGCCAGCCACGGGTTGGAGCGCGTCTCGTCACCGCCACCCTCATATTCCACCAGACGTCCGCTGGTGTGGATGAGCGGGTAGTCCTTGCTGTAATCCTTCGCCTGCACCGAGGCGTAGCGGGTCGGCAGCCGGAAGAAGCCGCGCCGGTCCGCATAGGTCGGATACTTCTCGACCAGGTCGTAGCGGGTGGTATAGAGCGGCTCTCGATGGATCGGCACCGGATCGGGGAAGTTCCAGGCCACGCAGCGGGCCTTGGCGTTCCCGAAGGGCGCACAGCCGTGCTCGATCGCGACGCGGATGATGCCGCCGGACCGGTCGAGATGCCAGGGTTTGCCTTCGGCCAGCACCTTCTCCTCGTCGGTCAGGTCGTCCCACCAGCCGAGCTGCTTCAGCAGGTCGGCGCTGAAACGCGGGTGACCGTCCTGAATCTCGGCACCCACCGGATAGGACCCCTCGGCCAGCAGGTTGTCGCCGTCCCGCTCGGTGCCGAAGTTCTCACGGAAGTTCAGACCGCCCTTGGCCACCGGCAGACTGGTGTCGTAGAGATTCGCGGTCCCGGGGTGCTTGAACTCCGGCGTACCCCAGCAGGGCCATGGCAGACCGTAGAACTCGTCATGGGCAGGACCACCCTCCGCAAGCAGCGTGGTGGTGTTGAAGGTATGCCAGTTCTGCTGGTGTTCCTTCAGACGTTCCGGGCTCTGACCGCTGTAGCCGATCGTCCACATGCCCTTGTTGTACTCGCGGACGATGTCCTCGATCAGCGGTTCCTCACCGTTCACCTGGATGTTCTTGGTCAGATCGTCGGCGATGCCGAACTTTTTCGCGAACTTGTAGATGATCACGTGATCCGGAAGGGCATCGAACAGCGGCTCGATGACCTTGTCCCGCCACTGGATGGACCGGTTCGAGGCCGTGACCGAGCCGTAGGTCTCGAACTGCGTGGTCGCGGGCAGCAGGTAGGTGTTGTCCTTGCGATCATGCATGACCGCCGAAACGGTCGGGAAGGGATCGACGACCACCAGGAGGTCGAGCTTCTCGAAGGCCTTCTTCATTTCGGGTCCGCGCACCTGTGAGTTCGGCGCATGACCCCAGAACACCATCGCCCTGAGGTTGTCCGGCTGGACGATCTGGTCCCGATCCTCCAGCACCCCGTCGATCCAGCGCGAGACCGGGATGCCGGAAGTGTTCATGGGTTTGGAACCGGAGCCACCGCGTTCCTCGAAGGTCTCCTGACCGAAGCGCGCGGCAATCTCGTCGTAGTCGAGATCCCACACCGCTGCCCAGTGCCTCCAGGCACCCTCGGACAGACCGTAGTAACCCGGCAGGTTGTCGGACAGCACGCCGAAGTCGGTGGCGCCCTGCACGTTGTCGTGGCCGCGGAAGATGTTGGTGCCGCCACCGGCCTTGCCCATGTTGCCCAGCGCCAACTGGAAGTGGCAGTAGGCCCGGGTGAAGTTGTTGCCGACGGTGTGCTGGGTCCCGCCCATGCACCAGACGAAGGTCCCTGGACGGTTGTCGGCCATCAGCTTGGCCGCGTTATAGCAGGTCTCGCGATCCACGCCCGAGACGCGCTCGACCTCGTCGGGTGTCCAGCGCGCAACCTCCTCGAGGACCTGGTCCATGCCCCAGACACGCTGTTCCAGGAACTCCTTGTCTTCCCAGCCATTCTCGAAGATGTGCCACATCATGCCGTAGACCACGGCGATGTCGGAGCCCGGGCGCAGGCGTACGAACTGGTCCGCGTGCGCGGCGGTGCGGGTGAAACGGGGATCGATCACGAGCAGCTTGGCACCCTGCTCCTTGGCGCGGAGCGTGAACATCATGGACACCGGATGCGCCTCGGCGGGATTGCCGCCGATGATCAGGATGGCCTTGCTGTTCAGCATGTCGTTGTAGGAGTTGGTCATCGCACCGTAGCCCCAGGTATTGGCTACGCCGGCAACCGTCGTCGAGTGACAGATGCGCGCCTGGTGGTCGACGTTGTTGGAACCCCACAGAGCCGCCATCTTGCGGTAGAGGTAGGCCTGTTCATTGTTGAACTTGGCCGAGCCGAGCCAGTAGACGGAATCCGGGCCGGAGGCCTCGCGAATCTCCATCATCTTGTCGCCGATCTCGTCGATGGCCTGATCCCAGGAGATGCGCTTCCACTTGCCGTCGACCATCTTCATCGGGTACTTCAGGCGCCGCTCGCCGTGACCGTGATCCCGCACCGCCGCGCCCTTGGCGCAATGGGCGCCGAGGTTGAACGGGTGGTCGAAGGCAGGCTCCTGCCCAACCCAGACGCCGTTACGAACCTTCGCGTAGATGCCGCAGCCCACGGAGCAGTGTCCGCAAATCGTGCGCTTGGTCTCCACATCGTCACCGACCGCGACGGTCGTTGCCGCCTCGGATTTTCTGACCAGCCCCGGCACCATCTGGCTTGCCAGGGTCACGCCGCCAACCGTCAGGCCGGCGTTACGCAGAAAGGCGCGGCGATTCAGGGAAACGCCCTTGCCGTCGGCACCGCGACCCGCGCTCGGCGCCTCGGCGGTTGACTCGGTGTGGGATTTTTTTATCAGTTTCATGTTTCGTTGCTCCTGACCCTCACGGGGATCGATGCAGGTTCCTGGTTTTCGACGCGAGTCCCAGACTAGTCCGACGCGGTCCGGTAGTAGTCGCGGACGTGGGCTGTCTCCTGATAGCCGGTCCTGGCCGGCTCGGAGACGGCCTCATTGGCATCGGGCGACGCTGCAACGATGCCCGGCAACGCCGCGGCCGCGGCCGCACTGGACCCCGCCAACCCGACCTTTTTCAGGAAGCGCCGGCGCTCGCTCGATGGCGCCTGAACCGTGTGATCCTGTGACTTGTCATTCATGTCTCGCTACTCCTCAACTGGATGGAACCCAAACCCAAAAATGCCTTGCAGCACCCACCACCCCAAGCTCCGCCCGGGCGTTCATGGTTACCGCTCACTCGTGTCCTGATAGGACTTTTCCAGCGCCAGGAACACGGTTCCCAGACGCCCCACCGCCTTGTAGAAACAGGCCGCCTCGCAGCCCTCCAGATCGCGAAAAAATGCCGGCATCCAACTCGCCATGTGGGCCTTGAAAAACTGCTGCTGTGCCGTCTCGGGGATCTCCCTGGAATTCACCATCAGCGCCATGACCTCGCAGAGGAATGCCACGTGATCCTCGGGATCAGGGTTGCCCGGTTCCCGTTCGAAGCCGAATCTGACCAGGTCCTGGCGCAACTCACTCAATGGCCTCTCCATCAGGTAGCCCGTCTGGTACCAGGAGCCGAAGGGTACGAGCTCTCCCCGTCCGATCCCGATGAACAGCGTGTGGTACTCGTCGTCGACCTCCGAAGCCCGAGCCTGCTGTGCGGCGAGCTTCAACATGGACAAGGCCACCGCAACCTCTCCCGCCGGGTTGTCCCCAAGATCGAGGTTCGCCAGCTCCTCCAGCTGAACCTGATCCGCCGGTGCCGCGAGCAACCTGGCCAGCAGCGTATACATTCCGACTCGGGCCTGATCTTCCTCGGGTAACCACCGCTCCTGCATCATCTCTCCTGTCTCCGGATGCCCATGCAATCAGTGGGCCATGACCCGGAGGAAAATTCCGACAAATAGAAAGGAAAAAGCATACCCATTACCCGGCTTGTCGGCACATCGGCGCGCAAAGCGACAATGTGTCCGCGCACCCGGAAAGCCGCGGGTCAAACCTTCCGGTCACTGCCATCCCTGAACATATCGATCACACGGCAGTCCTCGCACATCATCAGGCGCCGCCTGGATGATTCGTCCTGGAACATCCAGTGGCCCTCCAGGCGTTTGGTCATGTTGTCGATCATGCTCTGCGTGGCAAAGGGCTTGCCGCAGGCGATGCACGCGAAGGGTTCCTCCTCGTTCAGGGCGCGCTGCGCGTCACGCCGCTGCGGCTCCGTGATCAGGCGCGCGCGCAGGGTGATCGCGCGTTCGGGACAGGTGAGTTCACACAGACCGCACTGCACACAGTTGCCTTCGATGAAGTCCAGCCGCGGAAGATCGCCGGGCGCGGACAGGGCCTGCGCGGGGCACACGGAGGCACAGGCCATGCAAAGCGTGCAGGCATCGCGGTCGACACGAACCTCACCGAACGGAGCGCCCGCTGGCAGCGGGATCTCCGCCTGCGGCGTCGGCGCCTCCCGATTCAGGTGATCCAGCGCCTGGAACAGCGTAGCGCGCTTGCGGTTGGAACCCTCGATGCGTTCCGGACGCAGCGCCGGCATCGGGTCGCCGGGCAGGTCCCGGCAGGCCTCGGCCTGCGCCAGTCGCAGTGATTCGCGCGGATAGCCGAGAACCTGCAGCACGGAATGCGCGTAGCCCAACTGCTCCAGCAGGTTGCGCCGCACCTTTCCCGGCAGTGCCGGCGTGTCCAGCAGGATCACCTCGCGCGCACCGCCCGCAAGGCAGCTGAGAAGCACATCCAGCCCGACACTGCCAACCTCATCGACCTCGACGGCCAGCACCTGCCCGGGTAGCGGCTCCAGGACCTCCAGGGTCTCGGCGCCCGCCTCGTCGTCGTAGAACAGGAGGATCGGCTCCTCCCCGCCACTGTCGCGGTAGGTTTGCAGCAGGGTCTGCGTACGCTCGATCAGGTCCGCCGGGCGCGGGTAGGTGTAGATGATGGCGCCAGTGGGGCAGACCGTCGCACAGATACCGCCACCCTGGCAGAGCTCGGGCTGCACCTCGATGGTCTCGCCCAGCGAGCGGATCGCGATCGCCGGGCAGGCGTCCAGGCAGCGCGTACAGCCCTTGATTCCGCTGCGCCCGTGGGCACAGATCTCCGGGTCGTAGCTGAAGAACTTGGGCTTCTCGAATTCGCCCTTCAAGTCGCTGACATCCTCGATGGCGCGGTCCAGCGCCTCCGGGTCCCCGAAACCGGGGGCGAAATAACCGACCGGTGGCCACTCGGCCAGGATCAGCGGCGCCAGGCCCAGATCGAGGACCAGGTCGAAGTACTCCCAGTTGCTCCGCAACAGGGTGGCTACGTTCGCGGACTTGCCTCCCACATCCAGGGTCACACGAAAACGGCCCAGGTAGCCTTCAATCAGCGGCTCGCGTCCGTTCGAATGGAGCACCGGTATTCCGTCGATCTCGCGCGCATCACCGGAGGTGGTCAACAGCATCGCGGGGTTCAGAGGCTCGCGAAGGCGGCGGGCCGCATCGAGAACGCCCTCCTCATCGACACCGATGATCAACACCCGACCCTGCGAGTGGTAGGTGACCCGTGAGGTGGGTTCCACGGAAAGCTGCATCGCGGCCTCGAAGGCCTTGCCGCGTGCGAGCCCGTTGCGTTCGTGATCGATCGCCATCAACTCTTCATCCTGGTCTGGTCATCGGAGGGGCCCGCACTGTCCGCGTGCCCCGGCGCCTCGGAACCGGCCTCTGCCCCGGCATCGGCCTCGCCCGCCACATCGGCCGCGGCAGGTTCGCCGGGCGCGGGCCGATTGTCTTCCCCGCCCGCCGGCTCTTCCGCGATCCGATCAGGCTCGGATGGCGGCGCATCTTCCGCAGCCCTTGCGACACGGGCCGCCTCGCGCTGCGCCTCCACTTCCGCCATGTGGCGCATGTCTGCGGTGACGATGTCACCGAGAGGCTGAAAATTCAGGAAGTCGTCCTGAAAGTCGTCCAGGCAGGTCTCGACATTGAACTTCGGCTGCCGGAACAACTGGCGCAGGGCGGTCTGGCGCAGTTCGGGACTCACGCCACGGGACAGAAAGGGACTGTAGTCGGAATCCTGATCAAGCGAATCCAGCGATGGCATGTCAGCGTCCGACCGCTCCGGGGGGGCGCGCGGCGGCACCTCGGCAGGCACCCGGGCCTCCCTGGCCTGGTGGGGGGCTTCGGGAAGCTCGACCTGACCCGCTGCAGCGGGATCCGGCGCTGCCGATGGCTCGACAGGGTCCGGATCGCCTTCGCGCGCCTCGGCCTTGCGTTTGGCCCAGCGGCGCAGGAAGCTCTCGCCTTCCGGATCCCGATCCTCTTCCCGCAGTTTCTTCCAGTCGGATTTCGTCATCCCTGCGCCCACATCTTCGGCCTCGACGCGCTCACTCGCACTCGCCCCCCTTGCCGGCACGATCCCGCTTGCGCTTGATCCGGCGTTCAGGAGCATAGTTCTCCAGGACGTATTGTTCGACCCAGGAGTACAGGACCGGTGGCAGCACGGCGCTGTAAACCATTTCATCACAGCCCGTTTCGTAGGCGTTGGCCTCGTCGTAGCTCAGCGACACCAGGAACGGCTCCGGCGCGCCGTCGGGGTCCGTGTGTGTGATCACGAAGATCTTTGGCTCTGTTGACAGCAGGTTGTGATAGTAGCTTTCCAGTTCGTCGCGATGCAGCCGAACCCGGAAGCCTGACCAGAGATACTGCTCGCCATGGTCCGATTGCCGGATACAGCGACGGCCCTCATTGGAGGCGGACGCGGCTTCGAGCACCACGCCGAGCAGATCCCAGCTCTCGCGCAGCCAGCGCGAATCCGGCCGATCGCGCCGCTCCATCAACACGCCGACATGGAAGCTGTCGGGCAACGCGGGATCCGGAGCGTTTGACGCGGTCGCCGCGGGGTTCAGATCTGGTTTCGATTCATTCATGTGCGGCTCGTCGCGATACGTGTTTGCTCTGCTCCGCCTAGGCGCACGCAAGACGCGTACCACGCCAAACGCCGGCCCAGCCCGGCTGAATTACCAGCCAAAGATCTCGGTTGAAGCCCGGACTCTGCGGCGACAAGGACATTTCGACACATCCAATTGCGACATTCTGTCCCACCGAGGTCCTTCAGACTGGCCTTTTTCACCGCGATTAACAAGGGAATGAATTTTGCTTCATTCCCACGGTGAGCACAGTCTCGATCCCGTCAGCCGAGGACATCCCCGCGCAATGAACTCCCCTGCAGAAGGCCCGCGCTACCGGCCCGTGATGACGGCTGCGGGTCTGTCGCCATCGCACCCGGTCGAAGTGGTCGATGAGTACGGACTGCCGCGCGACGTGCATGTCGCCGGCGAGCGACCGCTAACCCTCTATGTCGACAAGCGCGAGATCGTGACCCTGATGACCTTGGGCAGCGCTCCGGAACTGCTGGTCCTCGGGTACATCCGCAACCAGGGTTTCCTGCAGTCGCTGGAATCCATACGCTCGGTCCAGGTGGATTGGGAAACGGACTCGGCCGCGGTCACGACATTGAACGGCGTCGATGACTGGGAGCAGAAGCTCGCGCATCGCACGGTGACCACAGGCTGCGGCCAGGGGACCGTCTTCGGCAACCTGATGGACAAGCTCGAACAGCTCCGGCTGCCCCCGGTGGTGCTGCGCCAGTCGGAGATCTACCGAACGCTGCAGCGGGTCAACGAGTACAACGAGGTCTACCGCCGCGCGGGCGCGGTGCACGGCTGTGCGCTGTGCCATGGGGAGGCGATCGAGATCTTCGTGGAAGACGTGGGCCGGCACAATGCGGCCGACGCCATCTCCGGACACATGTGGCTTCAGGGCCTGTCCGGCACGGGACGGATCTTCTACACCACCGGCCGCCTGACCAGCGAGATGGTGATCAAGGTGGCCCTGATGGGCATCCCCATCCTGGTATCGCGTTCGGGAGTTACATCGCAGGGAATGGACCTTGCCCGACAGATCGGGGTGACCCTGATCGCACGCGCGAAGGGCCGCCATTTCCTGGTCTACCACGGCGCACAGAGCCTGGTCTTCGACGCGATTCCCGAGGCTCGACCCGAGGCACGACCGGAGCCACGCAGGCGCGCAGCCGCAGATGAGGCGGAATAAGTCATGAACGCAGTCACGGAGTCTCCCCGCTTCCTGAGCGTGAAGCAGGTGGCGGAGTACCTCAACCTCCATGAAAAGAAGGTCTATGCGCTGGTCAGCGAGGGCAAGATCCCCGGCACCAAGATCACCGGCAAATGGCTGTTCCCGCGCGAACTGGTCGACAAGTGGATGCTGGAATCCAGCCACGGCGGCCTGCTGACCGACCGCCTCATCGTTGCCGGCAGCGACGATCCCCTGCTCCATCGCGTCATCCCGAGGCTCGCCGATCGCATGCGCTCCCGGGCCCTGGTCAGCTTCACGCCGATCGTCACCCGTCTGGGCCTGGAACTGCTGCAGGGGCATCGCGTCGACGCCTGCTGCGTGCATTGGGGTCCCGTCCAGGAAAGCCAGTTGCGCCATCCGGCGCTGATCCGGTCGTTTCCGCAGCACCGGCATTGGGTCATCGTGCGTGCCTTCCACCGTGAACAGGGATTGATCCTGAACCCGGCGGTCGCCAGCGCGCACCAGTCCCTTCAGGAACTGGTGGACGCGGGCCTGCGCTGGGTGATGCGGCAACAGGGCTCCGGAACCCAGCGGTTCCTCCGCGAGACGCTGGGACACGGTGCCGACGACCCGAGCAAACTGAACACCGTGACGGTTGCACATTCCGAGCGTGAGTCGGCCGCCCTGGTCGCGATGGGGGAAGCCGACATCACCCCGGGCACGCGGGCGGCGGCACGCGAGTTCGGCCTCGCCTTTTTCCCCACGGGCTGGGAGGCCTTCGATTTCGTGCTGAACCGCTCGATCTACTTCCGGACCCTGTTCCGGGAACTGCTGCTGCAGATCCAGTCGGGAGAGTCGCGCCGCGAAGCCGACAAGCTGCAGGGTTACGACTTCTCGGAGTCCGGGCGCATGCTCTGGTCGGGAGATTGACAGTCTCGGAACCCCGGAGGATCTCGAACGGGCGGCCCCTCCGCTTCCGTTCCGGGCGCTCGCCCTCGCGTACGGATCCGTCTCTCCGCCCGTAGCTCGCGCAGCGCACGAAGGCCCTTCGCCCTCTGCGCACGCAGCACACTCAGCTTGTTGGCAAGGTCCGCGCGCTGGTCCCCCTCCGTTACTGCCGCCGTTTGATCCAAGAGCGCCTTCTCCCTGCTCCGGAGATGAATCAGTACCCTTTCGATCACCCTAATGCGCTCGTGATCCGCAGCCCGCTGCGGATCTGCCCGTTCCACCAGTGTCAGCCAGAGTTTTCGGATATCCATCGCCTGCACTTCGAACAGACTCCCAAGTGCGGAGTCTGCCCGGCGCGGGTGACATCCTGATGACGTTTTTATGACTGCCCGCGGCCCTTGCCCGCGCCACACTCCCGCTTACGGAGTGCGGTAGCGTGCTCCCGCTGTTCGTAGCCGGGGAAAACCCAGCTCCCCACAGCGGCGGCAAGCCGCCGCACTGCATAGGCGCTGCGTTTTGATCATTCGGGGTGGCGCGCCGTTCGGTCGCCGAGCGGGCTCGCCTCCCGCAAGGGACCGCCATGCAGGGGAGGGCGTTGCGCACGAGCGGATTCCCTGCGGAGCTTTGGTGATGATCAGGCCTTCACTTCTCTTCGGGAACCGTACCCGTTGCGATCGCTTCCATTTCCTTGAGATCGATGTGACGTACATCGCGCCCCTTGACCAGGTAGATGGTGTACTCGCACATGTTGCGGGCGTGATCGCCCACCCGCTCGAGGGCTCGCGCCGCATAGGTGATGTCCAGCATGCGCCCGATATTGCGCGAGTCCTCCATCATGAAGGTCACGTTCTGGCGCAGGATGGCCTCGTGGTCACTGTCAATCGCGAAATCCTGTCGAACCACGTTGACCGCTGCCGCCGCATCCATGCGTGCGAAGGCATCCAGTGCATCGTGCAGCATCGTGATCACGCGGTTGCCCATGGTTTCGATGTCCCGGAACAACTGTTTGCGCGGGCGATCCCCCTCCGCCTGGCGAATCGCCATGCGCGCGATGGCGCCGGCCAGATCACCGATCCGTTCCAGATCGGTGATGGTTTTGATCACGGCGACGATCAGGCGGAGATCCATCGCGGCCGGCTGGCGCCGGGCGAGAATCTCGACGCAACGCTCGTCGATGCTGACTTCGAAGCTGTTGACCCTCGCGTCGGTCTCGCTGACTTCCTGCGCGACCTGCGTATCACCCTCGATAAAGGCTCGCAGTGCATTCGTGAGCTGTGCCTCCACGAGCCCGCCCATCGCGAGCACGCGGTTGACGACCTCCTCGAGTTCGGAGTCATACCGATGCGAATAATGTCCACCGATCCGTTTGTTTTCCATCCCGACCTCTCGTTGATGTCGCCAATCGTCAGTTTCGTGGTGATAGCCATGCGGCCCTGTCAGCCGTAGCGGCCGGTGATGTAGTCCTCAGTGGCCTTCTCGCGCGGGTTGGTGAACAGGTGCATCGTGTCCGCATACTCGATCAGTTCGCCCAGGTACATGTAGGCGGTGTAGTCCGAGACGCGCGCAGCCTGCTGCATGTTGTGGGTGACGATCAGGATCGTGTACTGCTCCTTCAGTTCCTCGATCAGTTCCTCGATCTTCGCCGTGGAGATCGGGTCGAGCGCAGAAGTCGGCTCGTCGAGCAGAATCACTTCCGGTTCGATCGCAATCGCGCGGGCAATCACCAGGCGCTGCTGCTGGCCGCCGGACAGGCCGAATGCATTGCTCTGCAGCCGATCCTTGACCTCCTCCCAGAGACCCACCGCCTTGATCGAACGCTCGACCACCTCGTCCAGTACCCGCTTGTTGTTCACGCCCTGCAGGCGCAGACCATAGGCCACATTCTCGTAGATCGTCTTCGGAAACGGATTCGGTTTCTGGAACACCATGCCGACCTGGCGACGAAGCTCGGCGACGTCGGTTTTCCGGTCGTAGATGTTGGCGCCATGCAGGTTGATCGCACCCTCGATGCGGCAGGAGTCGACCAGGTCGTTCATGCGGTTGAAGCAACGCAGCAGCGTGGATTTGCCGCAACCGGAGGGGCCGATGAACGCCGTGACACGCTGCTTTGGAATCTGCATGGTGATGTTCTTCAACGCCTGCGCATCCCCGTAGTAGAGATCCAGGCTCTCGACCGAGATCGCGATTTCCTCGTCCGCCAGCGAGCGGACCGTGCGGGTGCTGCCCTCGAACAGGCCGGCACTCATGCTGGCCGCTGCGGGGTTCCTTTGGCTCATGGGAGTCTCCGATGCCATTACGTGGGTACCTTATATTCAGGGAAAGGTCCGAGCTTAATCACTCTCGGCCCGATATTTCTCGCGAAGATGATTGCGGATGGTGATCGCGGTGAGGTTCAACATCACGATCAGCAGGACCAGGATCAGCGCCGTGGCGTACACCAACTGTTCCGCGGCCTCGGCGTGCGGGCTCTGGAAACCGACATCGTAGATGTGAAAGCCCATGTGCATGATCTTGCGTTCCAGGTGGATGAACGGGAAGTTCCCGTCGATCGGCAGCGTCGGCGCGAGCTTCACCACCCCGACCAGCATCAGCGGCGCCACCTCGCCTGCGGCCCGCGCGATGGCGAGAATCAGTCCGGTCATCATCGCCGGCGTGGCGAGTGGGACCACCACCTTCCAGAGCGTTTCGCCCTTCGTGGCGCCCAATGCCAG
>SKJG01000089.1 GCA_007116035.1 Thioalkalivibrio sp. | reverse complement strand
TCACGGCCGCCGCCGAGCGCTGGGGCAAGCTGGATTTCCTGATCCACTCCATCGCCTTCGCCCCCCGCGACGATCTGCACGGCCGCGTGGTCGACTCCAGCCGCGACGGCTTTCTGCTGGCGATGGACATCTCCTGCCACTCCTTCCTGCGCATGGCGAAGCACGCCGAGCCCCTGATGCGCAACGGCGGCTGCCTGATCACGATGAGCTATCACGGTGCCGAGAAGGTCATCGACAACTACGGCATCATGGGTCCGGTGAAGGCCGCCCTGGAATCCTCGGTGCGTTACGTGGCCGCAGAACTCGGTCCTGCCGGAATCCGGGTGCACGCGATTTCTCCGGGGCCCGTCGCGACCCGGGCCGCTTCGGGCATTCGCGACTTCGACGATCTCCTGGCCGATGCGGAATCGCGATCCCCCACGCGGAAGTTGGTCAGCATCGACGACATCGGCGAGACTGCGGCTTTCCTCATCAGCGATGCAGCTCACTCGATGACTGGTGTCACCACCTACGTCGATGGTGGCCTGCACATCCGAGGCTGAACTGATGTCACCTTCCGACAAAGAAATCGAGAACCGGACCTACGACGAAATCGAGGTCGGCGACACGGCCCGCCTGGAGCGGCGCCTCACCATGGACGACATCAAGCTGTTCGCGGTGATGTCGGGGGACGTCAATCCCGCCCACGTCGACGAGGACTTCGCGAAGAGCAGCCGCTTCCAGGAGATCATCGCCCACGGCATGTGGGGTGGCGCCCTGATCTCCACCCTGCTGGGTACCGAGCTTCCCGGCCCGGGCACGATCTATCTTGGCCAGACGCTGCGCTTCAAGGCGCCGGTGGTGCTTGGCGACGTCCTGACGGTCACGGTCGAGGCCACGGAGAAGAACGACGAGAAGCACCGCATCCGTTTCCATTGCCTGTGCAAGAACCAGGAAGGCAAGACGGTGATCGAGGGCGACGCCGACGTCATCGCGCCCACCAGGAAGGTACGGCGTCCCAGAACCGTGATGCCCCACGTGCGCATGGCCGAGCGCAGGCACCTGCACGAATTGCTGGACGCAGCGTCGAGCCCGGAACCGCTGCGCACCGCCGTAGTGCATCCGGTGGACAAACAATCACTGCAGGGCGCCCTGCAGGCCGCGCGCCGGGAGCTCATCGTCCCGGTCCTCGTGGGTCCGGAGGCCCGTATCCGCGCGGCCGCCGAGGAAGCCGAGATCGACCTTGCCGAGTTCGAGATCGTCGCCACCAAGCACAGCCACGCCGCCGCAGAGCGAGCCGTGGCCCTCGCGCGCGAGGGCCAGGTCGGGGCACTGATGAAGGGTAGCCTGCACACCGATGAGCTGCTGCGCGCCGCGCTGCACAAGGAGAAGGGCCTGCGCACCGATCGCCGCCTGAGCCACGTGATGGCCTTCGACGTCCCCACCTACTCCCGGCCGCTGTTCATCACCGACGCGGCTATCAACATCTACCCCTCGCTGGCAGACAAGGCGGACATCATCCGCAACGCGATCGAACTGGCCCAGGCGGTCAAAATCGAGACCCCCCGTGTCGCCATCCTCTCCGCGGTGGAAACGGTGAACCCAAGGATATCCTCCACCGTGGAGGCGGCGGCCTTGTGCAAGATGGCGGAACGCGGGCAGATCGAGGGCGGCATCCTGGATGGCCCGCTGGCCTTCGACAACGCAATCTCGGAGAGCGCCGCCCACGCGAAGGGCATCGAGTCCGAGGTCGCGGGCCGCGCCGACATCCTGGTCGCCCCGGACCTCGAAGCCGCGAACATGCTGGTGAAGCAGCTGACCTACCTTGCCGACGCCACCGGCGCCGGGGTGGTCGTCGGCGCCCGTGTCCCCATCATGCTCACCAGCCGCGCCGACGACGCCATCACCCGCATGGCCTCCTGCGCCCTCGCCCTGCTCCTCGCCGAATACCAGACCCGCCACGCCCCGTAGCAGTCCCCGTGGGAACGGCTTCCAGCCGCGATCGTTCTCCCGTCCATGTTGTCAGACCTTTATCACCCGAGTCAGCCAGGATCGCACGCCAGGTCGTCTCGACCGCCCACCCAGGGGACCTCAGGATGATGCCATCGACCATGTCCGGGTCGGTTGCGAGGTTCATACTGCTCCTGCCGGGAGTAATCCCTTCAGGAGCGCCAACCACCGCACACCCATCTCGACCCGGTCCGACCGCGGCCTGACTGAGAAAGGGGAACCCTATGGTGGTCCCGACGATCTTGCCGCCGGGACCCGCCCTGGGCAGTCCTGATCCTAATCGTCCAACAGACCCAACCATGTCGTGCGAATCGGGGGACCATCAGGGGGATCGACGGTCAAGACAACCACGCCCGGCACTTCTTCATCAATCCGCAAATCCATGTTCGTCCGTCCGGGGGTAATACCTTCATCAATCCCGACGACAATGCATCGGGTGCTGCCTGAGGCCTGCGAGCGAAAATTCAGCCCATCCCCAGAAACCGGAACCCATTCACCCCCAGATTGCTCAAACCGAAGATCGGACTCCACAGGACGAGGGAAAGCACCAGTGAGCCCGAACAGGCGATTCCGCTCGTCCACGATCAACCCTTGCGTCCTCCAGAACCCAGCCCCAGCAATCTGTGGATCGCCCAGCACGAGAGCCGCCCCGCCCCCGTTGTCTACAAAAAGAAGGTTGAAGTCGAAGCAAGCGAAGCTCGTCTTCCCATCCGGCGCCGGTTCAGTGAGAGACCAAATTGCCTCACGATCCCGAGAACCGAAATAACGGAACCCGACCTCGCTCCCATCCGTATTGCGGAAAGCCTGGACGAAGAAACGGGCCTCCGTAGTCTGATCTCCGCCGGATAGGTCCACGCGTACGCGCATGGTGACAAAAGCGCCCGGCAAGATCACATTTTCGTCGTACTGTCCCACCGAAAAGTTGACGGTACCTCCAACCACTCCGTCGATACAACGGTCCAAATCCAAAGAGATCGAGTTGCCGACCCCCAGCCGACCTTCAGGCGTCAGCTGCGCGTTCATGACCGCCGTTCCGCCGGGGTCGCAAAGGCCACTCAAATCCTCACTGTCCTTTCCAGCTTCAACCAACGCCAGAATCTCGCCCGTCACCTGACTGATCCCAAAAAATACATCCAGAAAATCGACGGCCAAAAAGGCCGCTTTCTCAGCTGTCTGTGCATTAAAGACATAGGCTGTGGGTTCTTTAACGCCACCTATCCCATTACTGCTTCCACCTCCACAAGCCACCAATCCCCAAACCCCAATAGCTACCAACAGCGCAAGCACCACCCTCCCCGCACTCTTCAAAACAGGGACACGATAGCGTTTCATGATCATCCACCTCCCGAACTCTCGCTCGTGGCGACCGGGGACATTCGTCCGTAGCCGTCCGAAGGACACGCAATCCGG
>SKJG01000181.1 GCA_007116035.1 Thioalkalivibrio sp. | reverse complement strand
GGATCGCGCCGGAGGGCAGCCCCATGGCCGGTCGGGCCCTGGGGGTGCATGTCGCGGCGTTGGTGGCGCTTCGGGGGTTATCATCAGGCATCGAAATCAGAGGAGACAACCATGACCCATGCGGTGATCCTGGCCGGGGGGAGCGGTACACGACTTTGGCCGCTGTCCCGGCGGCAGCTGCCGAAGCAGTTCCTGCGCATCGAGGGGGAACGGTCGCTGCTGGAAGCGACCCTGGACCGGTTGCAGCCGGTCGTGGATCCGGCCAATGCGCTGATCGTGACGGGTACGGAGCACGCGCGGGGCGAGGCCTATCAGGCGCTGCATGCTTTCAAGACGCTGCTGGAGCCCGTCGGGCGCAACACCGCGCCGGCGATTGCGCTGGCAGCGGCCTGGTTGAGCCGCGGTGGGGAAGACCCGATGCTGGTGGTGCTGCCGGCGGATCACGTGATCCGCGACCGGCCCGCCTTTCACGATGCCCTGCGCCGCGCGGTGGAGGCCGCCGAGGAGGGCGCGCTGGTGACTTTCGGCATCCGCCCCACCGCGCCGGAGACCGGCTATGGCTATATCCAGGCGGTGACCGACGGGACTGCTGTGGCACCGGTGCAGCGCTTCACGGAGAAGCCGGACCTGGAGACCGCCGAGGGTTTCCTGGCCGCGGGAAATTACTGGTGGAACTCCGGCATGTTCGTCTGGCGCGCGTCCAGCATCCTGGCCGAGGTGGAACGGCATCTGCCCGAGGTCCACGAGGTTCTGCAGCGTATCCGCGACCACTGGGACACTTCCGAAACGGCCGATCCGCAGCCGGCAGTGGAGGCGCATTTCGCGGCGATGCCGTCGATCTCCATCGATTACGGGGTGCTGGAGCGATCGGACCGGGTGCGGCTGGTGCCCTGCGACATCGGCTGGTCCGACGTCGGGAGCTGGGATGCCGTGCACGACCTCGCCGAGCAGGATGATCGCGGCAACGCCCTGCACGGCAATGCGCTTGCGATTGACTGCGACAACACGCTGTTGCACGGCAACGGCCGCCTGGTGGCTGCGGTCGGGGTGCGCGATCTCTGCGTGGTCGAGACCGCGGACGCGATTCTGATTGCGCCGCGGGGGCAGACGCAGCGGGTGCGCGAGGTGGTCGACGAGCTGAGCCTGCGCGATGCCAGTGAATGTCGCCTGCACCGCACGGTGCAGCGGCCGTGGGGAAGCTATACCGTGCTGGAGGAGTCATCCGGTTACAAGATGAAGCGTATCGCGGTGTCGCCGGGCGCCAGCCTGAGCCTGCAGCGCCACCAGCATCGGTCCGAACACTGGATCGTGGTCTCCGGCACCGCGACCGTGACGCGGGGCGAAGAGGTCTTCACCGTCGCGCCCAACGAGAGCACGTACATCTCGATCGGCCAGCGCCACCGGCTGGAAAATCGCGGCAAGATTCCGCTGCAGATCATCGAGGTGCAGGTCGGCGAGTATCTGGAAGAGGACGACATCGAGCGTTTCGAGGACGTCTACGACCGGTAGCCCGTAGGAGCGGCCTCCGGCCGCGATCGGGTCCGGCAATCGCGACCGGAGGTCGCTCCTACGGGGGGTCGTCTGGGAGGCGAGCCGTCTTGGCGATTGGGTGTCCAACAAAAAAACCCCGCGGGAGCGGGGTTCGTTTGTTGCGGCGTGTGGGCCGGTTTTTACCGGATCACGCTCTTCAGGATGGCTTCGTTTTCTTTCGTGGCTTCGGCCATCACCGAGGCGACGGTGCCGCCGAAGGCCTGGGCCATCAGGCTGGTGTTCATCCGCGACACGATGACTCGGCCGTCGGAGGTTTCATACACCGACACGCGGCAGGGCATCATCGAGGTCACGACTTTGGCACGGTCCTCGGCGAGGATCTTGCCGGCGTGGTGCGGCTGGCAGAGTTCCAGTACGGCGACGCGATCGACTTCGTAGCCGTAGGGGCTCACGGCGTCGTGGATCATGTGCACCGTGGGCACCTTCCAGTTCTGTTCCTCGGCAGTGGTCTTGATCAGCTCGACCGTATCCTCGAAATTGAAGAGGCTCTCGTCTTCCGAAATCATCAGGTTGGGGGCGGCCGAGAAGGCCGTCAGCATCATCGCGGCGATGCCCATCAGGAATCCACCGATTCCGGTCATGATGAAGCGCTTGGTCATGATCTATTCTCCATTTTTCAATCGTTTTCGTTGAGTCAGCCTCTCGGCCATTCAAATATATTAGCGAATGCTAATTGATGGAATGCATCTTTGCACAGGCGCCTGGAGACTTCAAGCGCATTCTTTCGATCGGTTGGAAGGGGTAGGCGCCGTTTCGTGTACCCGGGTGGCCAACACGGCCTCGATCCTGCGCCGGCGATTGACAACTTTCGACGAATGCGTCGTTAATGGGGCTCGTGCACAAGGGGAGATGGCGATGGATATCAGCAGCATGGAGCTCAACCGTGGCTGGGGGCTGTTTGGCCGCGGCTGGAACAACTTCAAGACCGACCCGCTGACCTGGGTCCTGGTGGTGGTGATCTTCTTTCTGATCAGCCTGGTACTGAACCTGATCCCGCTGCTTGGCGGAGTGCTGATGGCGGTCATCTCCCCGGCGTTGGTGGCCGGGTTCATGAAGATCGCGCATGACATCGAGCAGGGTGAGAAGGTGGGTGTGGGCCACCTGTTTCAGCCGATCCAGGATGCCCAGCGCCGCGTCCCGTTGCTGCTGCTCGGCCTCGTGGCTCTGCTGGCTACCGTGGTCATGGCAGTATTGATGGCGGTCTTCGTCGGCGGCGCCGTGCAGATGGGCGCCACCGGTGACGCGGTCAGCATGCCGCTCGCCGGCATCGGATTCTTCGGGATGATCGTGATCTTCCTGATGTATCTGGTGATCTTCGCGATGCTGGCGTTCTCGATTCCGCTGGTGTACTTCCGCGGCGTGGAACTGGGTGATGCCATCGTCGGAAGTATCAAGGGCACGATCGCCAATATCGGGCCATTGGTGATCTTCAGCCTGATCTATTTCGTGCTGGCGTTCTTCGCGATGCTTCCGCTCGGGCTTGGCTTCCTGATTCTTGGTCCGGTGGTCTTCGCCGCGGTGTACGGAGCCTACGAGGAGATTTTCGCGGGCTCGGTGGAGCCGGAGGTGATCGAGGCTGAGGAGGCCTGAGGCTTTCCCACTGCCCGCGGCAGGCTCCTGTGGAGTGCGGCGGCTTGCCGCCGCTTTGGGGGTTTGGGGTGGCTCGGGGCCTGATGGCGGGAGCGAGTTCCCGCGTTCCATAGGTGCTGCGGCACCCCTGCGGGCGCTATGGAGTCCGGCGGCTTGCCGCCGCTTTTGGGGTTTGGGGTGCTTCGGGGCCTGAGGGCGGGAGCGAGTTCCCGCACTCCACAGGTGGTGTGCTCAGTCCTTCTTGGTTGGCTCGGGGGATTCCGTGCTGGTCGCGTCGGCGTCAGCGGGCTGGCCG
>SKJG01000154.1 GCA_007116035.1 Thioalkalivibrio sp. | reverse complement strand
ATCTCGGTGAGCGGAATGAGACTGTTCGAGAGGTCAAAGCCATTCATTGTCTGGGCCTGGACGATCGGCGCACCGCCATGAATGAATACCGCAACCGCGAACATTCCCGCGGTGAGCAGGCCGACCGCCAGCCGCCGCTTCATCGATCGATCCTCCGGATTCTGGATGTTGTCTCTCTGCGTCATCGCGGCCACCTCCGACGCCACAACGTTACCCCCTCGCGTGCCGGAGTAACGTGCGTGATGCCACCTAGTGGCGCCCACTCGCGGACAGACTCCGTGGTGCAGCGTTCTCCAACGGCGGAGCCCTCGTAAACAGCGGGTTTTTGGTCGTCAGGGTTCAGAATGCGCCACCGCAATGCGTAGAACGACGAACGCGGCAAGATAAGGCCGGCCGTCCCCGAGCACGAGCACCTGCTCGACGATCGGACAACCCGCAAGCGCCTGCTCGACGTCCGCGGGCGCCACCTTCTCGCCGTTGGACAGGACCAGGATATCCTTCAGACGCCCGGTGATCGTGATGTGCCCGCGCGGCCCGACCTGCGCCTGATCGCCGGCGTGCAACCAGCCATCCTCATCGACGACCGCCCGCGTTGCGGCGTCGTTGTTCCAGTATCCCAGCATCACCGCGGGGCTGCGCGTCCGCAGTTCCTCATGCAGCCCCGTCCGTACCTCGACCCCCGGCAAAGCGGGACCGACCGAGACCGGCTCGTTGTCCTCGATCCGGTTCACGGCGATCACCGGACTCGTCTCGGTAAGACCGTATCCTTGCAGAACCCGGATACCCAGACTCAGCAGAAAACGCCCCGTGTCGGCCGGCAGCGGCGCGCCACCGCTGATCGCGAAGCGCAATCGTCCGCCGAATCGTTCCCGCACTCGCCGCGCGACCACCCTGTTGAGAAGCGGAAACGCAAGCAGCGCGGGCGACCAGCGCTGGCGGCCCTGCCCGTGCAGGAACGCCCTCCAACCCGAGGCCAGCGCGAGCTGGAACAACCATCGGTTGAGCGCGGCGCCGCCTTCTAGGTGCCCGCGTATGCCCGCCTGTACCCGCTCGAACACACGGGGCACCGCGACCAGGATCGTCGGCCGGACCGTAAGGAGATCCTCGGCAAGTTGTGGAATCGAGCGCGCGTAGCCAACTGCGATGCCGACCACCAGCGGCGCGTAATAGCCCATCGTCCGCTCCTGCGTATGCGATAGAGGCAGGAACGAGAGCATCCGGTCCTGGCCATTCACCGCCACCGCCTTCAGGCAGGCATCGACATCACCAATCGCGCAGTCAAGTCGCCGCTCGGGCCCATGGAGAGGACCCAGGCAAGTTGCTGCCCGCAGTACTCCGAGTCGCCTCGCTGGCCAAGCGGTGGCTGCTTGGCCCCCACCAGGGGTCGGTCGCCAACGCGCATCTCCCCAGCTACCTGAATGAGTTCGTGTTTCGCTTCAACCGACGCCGCTCCTGGAGTCGCGGGATGGTGTTCTAACGAGTGCTCGAACTCGCGGCCGGGCACGCCCCAGTGCGATACGGCGACATCATCGCCGGCCGCCGGCCCCGCAAGGTGCCACCGACGCCTCCGATCGTTCGCGGGAAGCCCCCGAGCATGGACCGCCCACCAGTGAACCGGCCGTTGAGGAAAAAGTCCGGTTAGATGGAGACCCCGGACAACGGATATACCGCGGATAGCCCCGGGTGCCGGCGAACCCCGGGGATCCATCCGTTCAACGACCGGCGGTTGAATGCCGGGAGCAGTTCCGCCACTGCCCCGGGATCCGGTACGGTGGTCGGCAGGCTCTTGCCACGGACCGGTTGCCGGACACTGAAGGCTCCGCTCTCGCGGGCAGCTCAGTTCGCGAAGATTTCGAGCGTGTCCCCGACGGACTGCGGCCCATCGCAATCTGGAACGCTTCGACAGGCTCCTGGAAGGATCCCGCCAGCGAAGGTGAGTCCAAGGGCTGCCCTGCAGATAGTGAGGATGCGGTCAGCAATCCAGCGGCGAGGCCAATCAGGGGTGCGATCAGGTTTTTCATGACGGTCTCCTTGAGTGCTTGTACACGGTGGGGGCCGGAAAGCCCGCTGCACCGAACAGTCCACCCAGCAAACACCAGTCAAGGATGAACCTGTATCAAGTAAAACACTGATCTGGAAAGGAAACCCTAGGTGTGAATCCTTAGGGAAAAACCACCTGTCGCCGGCGCGAATGCGCGCACAGACCATCATCGGGGCCCACCGCGGTGTGCGAAGTCACGCACTCGCTGCCGATCACCGGCACCCTACATCGACGAACCCCAACTCAACCTCACGCGCACCTGCGCCGGCAACAGGCCCCCATCCTTTGCGCGGCAGGAGAGATCATCCGCAATCCAGCAGCCCTGTTGCTGAACCGTGAACAGAAAGGCATCCAGCCGCGGCATCTCGTGCGGATGCAGCTCGGCTGGGCTGAGGCTGGCGAGTTCCTCGGCACTGCAGCCGAGAAATCGGCTGGCGGCCGAGTTCGCGCCGACGACATTCCCTTTTTGCGGATCGACCAGAAGCGCCGGGCCGTAAAGATTCTCGAACAGATGGGCTTCGCTGTCCTGGATGTCCCCGATGGATTCGTCAGGATCATGAAAATTCGACCGTTCGCACTTCAGTCGATACAGGCGACCGCCGGACTTGCTGAGGCGTCTACTTTCGGGCAGGGCGGCGCTACCTGCGATGCGCGGACTCCGAACCCACCCACGTCAGCATGATCCGCAGGCGTCCGTCCATCAGAACTCAAAGTGTACTTTCACCGTCTGCCTGGTCCTCCCAGGTCAGGTCCCGATAATCGAACTCCCCTTCCAGGAGGGGCTTGACCACCTGAAAATGCGGCGACACGTCGAAGTCGCGCGGGGCGAACAGGCTGTGATGGCGGATGTGCAGGATCTCCCGAACGCCGTGCCGGCAGCGCCGGCTCGATTCCGCGCCCAGGGACGTTCTAACGAAAGAAAGAACCTTAGCCAGCAGCGCTGCTGTTGAGATCGCCCCAGGATTGAAGGCCACCAGCAAAAGACGCTCTTGTCCAGGATTGAAGCGTGCGGCGACGACACCGTCAATTCGCCGGATCGATGCCTCTAAGGTTTTCTCTCCTGGTCCCCAAGGTCTTGCTTGATATGAATCAGGATGTCGCTGACGCTCGTGGCATTACTCCTCTGCAGGCTTGGCTTCGTCGGATTCTGAGTGGCAGCCTCGCGCTTCTGGGCCTGATTCAGGAACTGACCGGAGCGGTCCAGCGCTCGTGCGCGAATGCCTCGTCGACGGGGGTCCCGGCGATGTGGTTGGTATAGTTGGAAAGCGTCTTCAAGCCGATGCCGAGGATCACGTCGAGGGCATGCTGCTCGCTGTACCCGGCGTCCCGGAAGGCGCTGGTGTCAGCCGGGTCGACCCAGCCGCGCTTCTCGAGCATCGCGCGCACGAATTGCCCTAGCGCCTCAAGGCGTT
>SKJG01000136.1 GCA_007116035.1 Thioalkalivibrio sp. | reverse complement strand
TCGATGCCGACGTGCGCGAATACGTTCGGGTGCACCATGCCGCAGCCCATCACTTCCAGCCACCCGGTGTGCTTGCAGACCCGGCAACCATCACCGCCGCAGTGGACACACTGAATGTCCACCTCGGCGGAGGGCTCGGTGAAGGGGAAGTAAGACGGCCGGAAGCGGGTCTGCAGATTTTCGCGCTCGAAAAAGGCCTGCAGAAAGGTACTGAGCACGCCGCGCAGATCCGCGAAGGTCACGCCCGTGTCCACGTACAGCCCCTCGACCTGGTGAAACATCGGACTGTGGGTCAGGTCGGAATCACAGCGGTAGACCCGCCCCGGCGCGATGATCCGCAACGGCGGCTTCTGCTGTTCCATAGTCCGGATCTGCACCGGCGAGGTGTGCGTGCGCAGCACCCGGTGGGCATCGAAATAGAAGGTGTCGTGCATCGCCCGGGCCGGATGCTCCTCGGGGATGTTCAGGGCCTCGAAATTGTGGAAGTCGTCCTCGATCTCGGGCCCCTCCGCCACCGTGTACCCCATGCCGGCAAAAAATGCCTGGATACGGTCGATGGTCTGCGTAACCGGATGCAGGCCTCCGATCGCGGGACGGCGACCGGGAAGGCTCACGTCCACGCGTTCCTCCCGCAGCTTCCTCTCGACCTCGGCATTGGCCAACTCCTGCTGGCGTACTTCGATCAGGCCGGACAGCCGTTCCTTCGCGTCATTGACCGCCTGGCCGGCGCGCGGCCGCTCCTCGGCCGGCAAGCGTCCCAGTTCCTTCAGCTGGGCGGTCAGCACACCCTTCTTGCCGAGGTAACGCACCCGCAGGGCATCGAGATCGGCCAGGTCGGAGGCGGCCTGGATTCCTTCCACGGCCTCCGCCACCAGCTTGTCCACTTGTTCCACGTCGGATTTCTCCACGGTTCGCCGGCAGCGCCGGGGCTGGCGGCGAACGGATTTCTGTTCCAACAAAAAAGGGAGGGGGCTCGGCACCCCTCCCTTCGGTTACAACCTGCTGGCGTATTCGTCGCAAGGCGGGACCGCCCACACCCATGAAACCAGCAGACGGTTACCGGGCCGAGGGAAACGTCCATGGTGCGCGCTGGTGTTGAACCGGCACCATGAACGTCGCCACTTACGCCGCCAGTGCCGTCCTGGCCTTGTCGGCGATCTTCCCGAACGCAGCGATGTCGTGCACCGCGAGATCGGCAAGAACCTTGCGATCGATTTCGACCCCGGCCTTGTTCAGGCCGTCAACCATGCGGCTGTAGGTGAGATCGAACTGACGCGCAGCCGCGTTGATGCGGACGATCCAGAGGGCGCGGAACTGGCGCTTCTTCTGGCGACGGTCGCGATAGGCGTACTGGCCCGCCTTGGTGACCGCCTGCTTTGCGACCCGGTAGACCTTCCGGCGGGCACCGTAGTAGCCCTTGGCCTGGTCCATGACCTTCTTGTGACGTGCGTGTGCGGTCACGCCGCGCTTGACTCGTGGCATGTCGGTTCTCCCCGGTTAGCTATGCGGCAGCATCTGGCGGATGGACGCGACATCGCTGTCGTGAATCATCGCCGCGCCACGCAGGTGACGCTTACGCTTGGTGGATTTCTTGGTCAGGATATGGCTGCGGTGCGACTGCGCCCGCTTGAACCTACCCGAACCGGTCTTGGCGAAGCGCTTTGCGGCGCCCCGGTTGGTCTTCAGTTTCGGCATTTTCCTCTCCAGCTAGGGGATCGTTGCCATTGGGCACGATCGTTTATGAAAGACCGGCGGGTATACCGAGACCCGCCGGTCCTTGTCGTGGCCTGGGTAGTCCAGGCCGCTATCGTTTCTTCGCGGACATCACCATGATCAGTTGCCGCCCTTCCATCTTGGGCCGCTGCTCGACCACCGCGATATCGGACAGGTCTGCCTCGATCCGGTCCAGCAGTTCGCCCCCCAACTCCTGGTGGCGCATCTCGCGACCCCGGAACCGGATGGTCACCTTGCCCTTGTCACCGGCCTCCAGGAAGCGCGTCAGATTTCGAAGCTTGACCTGATAGTCGGCTTCGTCGGTGCCGGGCCGGAATTTGACCTCCTTGACCTGCACCTGCTTCTGGTTCTTCTTGGCCGCTTGCGCCTTCTTGGCCTGTTCGAACTTGAACTTGCCGTAATCCATGATCCGGCATACTGGGGGATCTGCATTGGGCGAAATCTCCACCAGGTCCATGCCCCCTTCGAGGGCCATCCCCAGGGCCTCTTCCGTCTTGACGACCCCGCGATTCTCACCCTCGGCATCGATCAGGCGAATGGTCGGGCAGACGATCTGCTCGTTCATTCGAACACTCTTGGCTCCGCTAATAGCCTTATTCTCCAGTCAGCTTGATCGGCAATCAGTTACCGCGGCTTGCGATCTCGACATCGAGCCGGGACAACAGGGCATCCAGCCCCATGCTCCCGAGATCTTCGCCGGAGCGCGTGCGCACAGCAACGGTATTGGTTTCCATCTCCCGGTCCCCCAGGACCAGCAGATAAGGTACGCGTTTCAGCGTATGCTCGCGAATCTTAAAGCCGATCTTCTCGTTTCTCAAGTCGGCATCGACTCGCAGACCCTTTTGCCGCAAGGCCGCAAGCACTTCGCGAGCATACGAATCCTGCCGCTCGGTGATGGTCAGCAGGGCCAGCTGTACGGGAGCGAGCCACAGCGGAAACAGGCCCGCATAGTGTTCGATCAGCACCCCGAAGAAACGCTCCAGAGACCCGAACAGGGCCCGGTGGATCATGATCGGGCGCTTGCGCTCGTTGCTCTCCGACACGTATTCCATGTCGAAGCGCTCGGGCAGGTTGAAATCCAGCTGCACCGTGGAGCACTGCCACTGCCGACCGATCGCGTCGCGAATCTTGATGTCGATCTTCGGGCCGTAGAAGGCGCCACCTCCCTCATCCAGCGTGTAGTCCAGTCCCTTCTTTTCGATCGCGGAACGCAATGCGTCGGTCGCATGCTCCCAGATCGCGTTGGACCCGACCGCATCCTCGGGTTTCGTGGAAAGATGGATATCGAAGTCCTTGAATCCAAAAGCCTCGAGTAGCTCCAGCGTCAGCTCGAGGACGCCGATGATCTCGGACTCGATCTGGTCCTCCCGGCAGAAGATGTGGGCATCGTCCTGGGTGAAGCCCCGGACCCGCATCAGCCCGTGGAGCGCCCCGGACATCTCGCGCCGGTACACCGTACCCATCTCGCCCCAGCGCAGCGGCAGATCCCGGTAGGAGTGCAGCCGGTCCTTGTAGACCAGCACGTGAAACGGGCAGTTCATCGGCTTCAGCTGGAACGACTGGTTGTCGTCCTCCATCGGCTCGTACATCGAGTCCGAGTAGAAGTCGGCGTGGCCCGAGGTCTTCCAGAGTTCCAGGTTGGCGATGTGCGGCGTGACCACGAAGTCGTACCCGGCACGTTCGTGCAACTCGAACCAGAAATTCTCGATCACCCGGCGGATGCGGGCGCCCTTCGGGTGCCAGAAGACCAGCCCGCCGCCCGCATCCTCCTGGATGGAGAACAGGTCGAGTTCGGTGCCGATGCGGCGATGATCCCGGCGCTCGGCCTCGCGCAACTGCTCCAGGTAGGCGTTGAGCTGTTCCTTGTTCGGCCAGGCCGTGCCGTAGATGCGCTGCAGCATCTCGTTGTCGGAATCGCCCCGCCAGTAGGCCCCGGCGACCTTGGTCAGCTTGAACGCCTTGATGCGCCCGGTCGAGGGGATGTGCGGACCGCGGCACAGGTCGACGAACTCGCCCTGGCGGTACAGCGAAATATCCTGCCCTTCGGGGATGCTGGCGATGATCTCGGCCTTGTATTCCTCCCCCATGTCGCGGAAGTACTCCACCGCCTCGTCGCGCTCCATCACCGAGCGCTCGACCGGTAGGTCGGCCTTGGCCAATTCCCGCATCCGCTTCTCGATCTTTTCGAGATCGTCCGGGGTGAAGGCGCGTTCGAAGGCGAAATCGTAGTAGAAGCCGTTTTCGATCACCGGCCCGATAGTCACCTGCGCCGAGGGAAACAGCTCCTTCACCGCCTGCGCAAGCAAATGCGCCGTCGAGTGACGGATGATCTCGACGCCCTCGGGATCACGGTCGGTCACGATCGCGAGATCGGTGTCATCGGTGATCTCGTGGCGCACATCGACCAGCCGGCCATCGACCTTGCCGGCGAGTGCGGCCTTGGCCAGCCCGGGGCCGATGTCACGGGCGACATCCTGTACGGAGACAGGCACGTCGAAATGACGGCGGCTGCCATCGGGAAGTGAAACGGAGGGCATTCGGAACTCCTTCGCCGACCTGTACGCGGGGTCGAACAACAAAAGAAAACAGGCGCGTATGTTACCACAGCCCCGTAGGAGCGACCTCCGGCCGCGATCCGGTGGGGGAAATCGCGACCGGAGGTCGCTCCTACGGGGTGCCGAGGCGCCAGGCGTGGAGGCGCTCCAACCAGCGAAGGACGCGCTCGGGCTTGTGCGCCTTCTTCCATTCGCCGGCCGCGTACTTGTTCGCCTCGGCCATGGTCGGGTAGATGTGGATGGTGCCGAGGATCCGGTTCAGACCCAGGCCCGCCTTCATCGCCAGCACGAACTCGGCCAGCAGGTCCCCGGCGTGGCTGCCGGCGATGGTGACCCCGAGAATGCGATCCTTGCCCGGCGGGGTCAGCACCTTGACCATGCCGTGGGGCTCGCCGTCCGCGATTGCCCGGTCCAGGTCGTCGATGCCGTAGGTCGTTACCTCGTAGGCGATGCCCTTCGCCCGCGCCTCCTGCTCGCTGACCCCGACCCGGGCGATCTCGGGATCCGTGAACGTGGCCCAGGGGATCACCGAGTAATCCACCCGGAAGCGACGAAACATCCCGAACAGCGCGTTGACCGATGCGAACCAGGCCATGTGCGCGGCAACGTGGGTGAATTGATACTTGCCGGCCGCATCACCGCAGGCATAGATGTTCGGATAGTTTGTCTCCAGGAACTCGTTGACCTCGATCGTGCGGTCGGTCCGGATGCCCACGTCCTCCAGGCCCATGCCCTTGAGCCGCGCAGCCCGGCCCACACAGACGAGGATTTCATCGAAGGCGATGCTCTCTTCGGTTCCGTCGGTCGCGGCAACCAGCAACCGCTTTTCGCCGTTGACGATCTCGACCCGACGCGCCTCGCGACCCAGCCGGAGGTCGACGCCCTCCTCCGCGAAGCGCGCCATCAGCATGTCGGAAAATTCCGGGTCCTCTCGGGGCAGCAGCCGCGGGTTGCGGCCGACCTGGATCACCTGCGCCCCGAGACGGCGGAAGGTCTGGCTGAGTTCACAGCCGATCGGTCCGCCGCCGAGCACCACTAGGCGTCGCGGGCATTCCCGCAGGCCCCAGACGGTGTCCGAGGTCAGGAACCCGGCCTCCTCGAGCCCTGGAATCGGTGGCACGTAGGGTTCCGCTCCCGTCGCCAGCACGATCGATCGTGTGGTCAAGGTGCGGGTCGCACCTCCCGCCTCGGTGATCTCCACGGACCAGGGGGTCTTGAGGCGTGCAGCCCCCTCGATCACCTCCACCCCGAGGCCCTCGTAGCGTTCCCGGGAATCGTGAGGCGCGACCTGCGCGATCACCCGCTGCACGCGCTCCATGGCCGCACCGAAGTCGAACTCCGCGTGGGCCGACTGCACGCCGTAGTTCCGGGCCCGGCGGATGTCCTCCAGCAGACGCCCGGTGCGGATCAGAGCCTTGGAGGGCACGCAGCCGTAATTCAGACAGTCGCCGCCCATCTTGTGGCGCTCGATCAGCGTGACCTTCGCCCGTACCGTCGCCGCGATATAGGATGACACCAGACCCGCCGCACCGGCACCGATCACGACCATGTTCCGGTCGAACCGGGCCGGCCGCTGCCAGTCCTTGTAGACACGCCGGCGCCGCACCCAGCCGAGGACGCGCCGCGCCACCAGCGGGAAAAGCCCCAGCAACGCGAAGGAACCGATCAGCGCCGGTGACAGAATCCCTTCCGGCCCTTCCAGTTGTCCCAACTGCGTACCCGCGTTCACGTAGACCGCCGTGCCTGCAAGCATGCCGACCTGCGACACCCAGTAGAAGGTCCAGGCACGGATCGGTGTCAACGCCATCACGATATTGATCAGGAAGAAGGGGAAGATCGGCACGAGGCGCAGCGCGAACAGGTAGAAGGCGCCTTCCCGCTCGATCCCCTTGTTGATCGCCCGCAGCTTATCGCCATAGCGGCGCTGCACCGGCTCCCGGGCGATGAAGCGCACGATCAGAAAGGCCAGCGTGGCGCCGATGGTCGATGCGAAGGAAATCAGCACCAGTCCCCAAGCGAGTCCGAAGACCGCGCCACCGGCCAGCGTCATGATCGTTGCCCCGGGCAGCGACAGGGCCGTCACCGCGACGTACACGACAAAAAACAGAAGCGTGGCCAGTACCGGCCGGGCGTCGCGGAAGGCCTCGATCTCCCCCTGCGCTGCCTTGAGTGTATCGAAATCGAAAAAGCGCCCCAGATCGAACGCAAAGAATGCCAGCACCGCGAGGGCGACAGCCGCGAAAAGAATCCAACGTGTACGGTTCATACGCCCTCTCTGGGTGGTGGTGCTTGCGTCGCAGGTCGCGGTCCGGCCCGCTTCACGCGGTCAGACGTCCCGCCGCTTTCCCGTGCTGTTCCGCTGAGAATATAGAAGGACCCCACCAAGGCCTATTTCGGTTTTCACTGATGCCGCAGCCGCCAGCGCCCCGTTAGCATGGGACCCGATCCGTGAAAACCTGGTCGGAATCCAAGACCTCAATACCTTCGTCAAGGACTGCCAAATGAAGACTGTTGGCCACAGGCGCTGCAAAGACCAGCCTCCGTGCAGCCCCCGGGGTCGCGGTGGCGGCCGCACGCGAGCGGCCAGGAGAACGGTCCGCCGGGCCGTCTTTACGGCGATCGCCGGTTTGCTCAGCCTGGCTGCAGGCGGCGTCATGAACGCACCCACCTTCACGCCCAGTGACATCATCTCCTGGGCGCCGCACTCCTTCACCGGCACGACCCAGTACCGGCTGGTCGAGATCGATGGCCGGCAGGCCGTGGAGGCGAACTGCACCGATGGCACCGCTTCAGGTTTGTTCTACCGCGAGGATATCGACCTGACGCGGACACCCATTGTGGAGTGGGAATGGCGTGTCGATGAGACGTTGACCGGGATCGATGAAACCACCCGCGCCGGCGACGACTACCCCGCACGGCTCTACCTGGTGGACGAGGCACCGATCCTGCGCTGGCGTACGCGCGCATTGAACTACGTCTGGAGCAGTACGTCGGAACCGGGCAGCGACTGGCCGAATGCCTTCGCAAGCCAGGCACGGATGATCGCCGTGGCAGGCGCGGAACACGCGGGCCAGGGCTGGCGTACCGAGCGACGGAACGTGCTGGAGGATTTTCGCCGTCATCATGACCACGAACCAGACCGGATCAACGCGGTCGCGGTGATGACCGACTGCGACAACACGGGGCAGCAAACCCGCGCCTGGTACGGCAATATCCGCTTTCTGCCCGAATCAATGCAGCATCCGCCATTCCCACCACGATAAGGACGGCACCATGGCACAGACCGAACCGATGCGCCTTCTCGACGACTTCCCGCTGATCCAGCGTGGGCGCCTGACGACCGTACAGGCCAATCTCGGTTATGTCTGCAACCAGACCTGTTTTCATTGCCACGTCAACGCCGGTCCGAACCGCAAGGAGGTCATGCAGCGCGATACGGTCGAGGACATCCTGGCCTTCCTCAAGCGCGCAGCGATCGAGACACTGGACCTGACCGGCGGCGCGCCCGAACTGAATCCGAATTTCCGCGACCTCGTGATCGAAGCCCGCAACCTGGGCGTCGAGGTGCTGGACCGCTGCAACCTCACCATCCTGTCGCAACCCGGCCAGGAAGACCTCGCGCACTTCCTGGCAGAACAGCGGGTCGGGGTCGTCGCGTCCCTGCCCTGTTACCTGGAACAGAACGTCGATGCCCAACGCGGCGACGGCGTATTCGAGGCAAGCATGGCCGGGCTGCGCCAACTGAATGCGCTGGGCTACGGCCGGCCGGGCTCGGGTCTCGAGCTGAATCTCGTCTACAACCCGCAGGGGCCGGAACTGCCGCCACCCCAGGCCGCGCTGGAGGCCGCGTATCACCAGCATCTGCAAAGCCACTACGGCATCACCTTCAACAAGCTGTACACGATCGCCAACATGCCCATCAATCGCTTCGCCAAGACCCTGGCGCGCAAGGGCGAATACAACAACTACATGCAGACCCTCAGGCTCGCCCACCAGGACGCGAACCTCGAACAGGTGATGTGCCGCTCGCTGATCTCGGTTGACTGGCAGGGCTTCCTGTACGACTGCGACTTCAACCAGATGCTGCATATACCGCTGGCCGCCACTGGCCGCCCCCGCAGCCACATCCGTGACCTGGACCCGAGACAACTGATTGACGTGGAGATTGCCGTTGCCGATCATTGCTATGGCTGCACCGCCGGACAGGGCTCCAGCTGCGGGGGAGCCCTCGCCTGACGCCGGACCCCGATATCGGTGCCTGGCGTTCCTGGCCGCCGTGCCCCGCCTGGAACGCGGGCGCCTTCGGCGCAAGGGAATCCTTTTGGCCTTTTCGGCTCTAATCCGGGCATGAAGGAACTGATCGAACTTCTGCGCCGCAGCCTGCGCAACGACAGCGCATGGACCGGGACATCGCCCGGCAATGAGCCCATGGACGAGCAGGACATCCATCGCGCCACCGCGGCCCTGCTCTTCGAGGTCAGCCGGGCCGATTTCCATATCCATGACGACGAGTTGCTGGCGATTCGCGACCGTCTCGCGGCGGGCTTCGACCTGGACCCAGAGGAACTGGACCAGCTGGTGCAACTCGCGCGGCAGGAGAGCGATGAACTGCTCTCGCTACACCCCTTCGTGCGCGTGATCAACGCCCGGGCCACGCCCGCCGACAAGCGGAGAATCCTGCTAGACCTCTGGCACGTCGCCTATGCCGACGGCCACTTGAATCCCCGGCAGGAGGCCACGGTGCGCCAGATCGCCGACCTTCTCTATGTGCCCCATGCGGTCTATCTCAGGACCAAGATCGAGGTCGAACCCACCGGCGGTTCCCGACGCACCTGAAAACCCTTCTGCCGGGCCATTCGCTTTGTGTGGCCCTTATCTGTATTGTGTTGGGATTGGCTTGAACGAACGCCTTCAGGGCTCCCAGCCTCGCCGAAAATTTTATTATCCGGCTAAGCCCCTGAATACAAAGCCTCTCTTCAGGCAATTCCATTCCGCCCCCCTGTTAGATTCGTTTTTTTCGAAATGTCGCTTGCATTCGCCCCCGAGCTCCCGTAAGCTGGACACATATTAGGATTTTCTAATGGACCGATCAGAAGCCTGAGTCGTTCGAAAGGCACTCCGATCGAGTGATACAGAGCTTCAATCGCAGCGTCCGACCCTTGGCACTGCCCGTTATCGGAAGAATTACAAGGGCCCTTAACTAAAACCTAAAGGATTTTAACTATGCGCAACTCCATCAAACTTCTCGCCATTGCCGCCCTCGTCGGCGCGTTCGCCATCCCGATGACCTCCAGCGCCCAGTGGGGCGGCCCGGGCTACGGTGGTCCCGGTTACGGCGGTCCCGGTTACGGTTACGGCGGTCCTGGTGCGTACGGCCCCGGCCACGGCCGCGGCATGGGTGACATGTTCGGCATGGGCGACATGTTCAGCGACTTCGACTTCTCCGCACGCGGTCGTGGTCACGGCTACGGTTCCGGTCGCGGTTATGGCGACGGCTATGGCTACGGCCAGCCCTACGGCTACGGCCGCGGCTACGGCGCCCCCTACGGTGCCCCCTATGGCGGCGCCCCGATGATGCCTTACGGTCAGCAGCAGCAGCCCGAAGCCGCTCCTGCCGAATAAGTCAGCCTGAACATCGGCTAGCTTGAATGGCCCGGTCCTTTGGACCGGGCTTTTTTGTGTCCGCAGATTCCCGGTTCGCGGAACCGTGATCGCGCAGATCCCAGTCCTGCTAAACAAATGACAGCGGCTTGGCCCGCTCTCCGAAGCGCGCTGCCGCTTCACCCGTACCGGCGCATCACGTATCTTGCCTCGGCATCGCTCCCCGGAAACGGTTCCCCTGATGTCGAGACCTCCGATGTCCGCCCTGCGCGCCGCGATCGGCCCCGGCCTGTTGATGGCCGGTGCGGCTGTCGGCGTATCGCACCTGGTGCAGTCGACCCGCGCCGGCGCGGAGTACGGGCTGCTGCTCCTGCCGCTTGTCCTGCTCGCCTGCCTGCTGAAGTATCCCTTCCTGGAGTTCGGGCCGCGCTATGCCGCCGCGACCGGCGAAAACCTGCTGATCGGTTACCGGCGCATCGGGCGCTGGGCGCTGGGACTCTTCGCCGTGATCACCTTCGGCACGATGTTCATCATCCAGGCCGTGGTCACGGTCGTCACGGCGGGGCTCGCCGGTTTGGTGTTCGGCCTGGACGCCTCACCCGCCACGATCTCGGCCGGTATCCTGCTCGCCTGTATGCTGCTGCTGGCGGTCGGCAACTACCGTGGGCTGGACCTGGCGATGAAGATGATCATGGCGGCCCTCACGGTTTCCACGATCGCCGCAGTCGCGCTGGCGCTCGGTGGCCAACCCGACTGGTCGGGGCTCTCTGGGATCGACCAGGCCTCCCGCCTCTGGACCGCGGCGGGATTCGCGTTCCTGCTGGCCCTGCTGGGCTGGATGCCGATTCCCCTCGATGTTGCCGTGTGGCACTCCCTGTGGACGCAGGAGCGCGCGCGAGAAAGCGGGCAACCGCCGAGCGTGCGCCATGCGGTCATCGATTTCCGCATCGGTTACATCGGCGCGACCCTGCTGGCTGCCGCGTTTCTGCTGCTGGGTGCGGTGTTGATGCATGCCAGCGGGATCGGCTTCTCGGACTCGGCGGTCGGATTCTCGGGGCAGTTGGTGAGTCTGTATGCCGCCACCCTGGGCGAGTGGAGTCGACCGTTGATCGCCGTCGCCGCCCTGAGCGTCATGTTCAGCACGACGCTGGCGGTCACCGACGCCTACCCTCGCGTGTTGTCGGCGCTGCTCGCCGCGGCCCGATTCGGGGCCGAGGACCCCCGCGCAAAGCGTCCGCATGACCCGCGCAGCTACCTGATTGCACTGGTCGGGGTGGTCACGGGCGCGGTGCTGATCCTCATCCTGGCCGGCGCCCGCTTCACCCAGTTGATCGATCTGGCCACCACCATCTCCTTCCTTTCCGCCCCGGTGCTCGCCTGGATCACCTTCCGGGTGGTGACGGACGCGCATATGCCCGAGGCCGCGCGCCCCGGACCCGCGTTGCGCGCCCTGTCCTGGGCCGGCCTGATCTTCCTGACCGGTTTTTCCCTCACCTGGCTTGGCTGGCGCCTCTTCGGCTGATCCGCCCGGAGGCCTTCACGCCGACCCCGGGCCGGTGATGGCTGGGCCCTCCAGAGTCCAGCTGCGCAGCAAACGGTACGGGCCCGGATGCCCCCCCTGACCGGACTCGATCAGGACCATCCGGTCCGCCCACCAGTCCAGCGGCTCGATGGGAACGGGCTCGAAGCGGGTCACGAAGCGGCGCAGCGTGACATGAGGCCGGAACGGCCGGTCGTCCATCCGCACACCGCTGTCCCGGCAGATCCTCTGCAGCGACGCGGCCAGGGCCTGGAGTTCGGGGGGTGTCTTCGAGGAGCCTAGCCAGGCCACGCGGGACCCTGGAAAATGACCGAAGTGATCCAGTCGCAGGTGTATCGGTGCTCCCCGAAGTGCGGCGGCCCGGCTGATCAACCCGGCCACCACCTCCGAGGAAACTGTGCCCGGAAAGGCCAGCGTCAGGTGCAGATGCTCCGGCGGCACCAGGCGGCCATCGGCCGGCATCCTGCGCGCCAGTGCCGCGAGACGCACCCGCAGACCGTCATCCGGCCACAGGGCGAAGAAGACGCGCTGCAGATTGATGTGATCCGTCATAAGGCAGACCTCGAAGGTTTGGTGCCCACCTCGGGCCGAAAGGCATCCCGTCCTTGGCGCCCCGGGGCGGTTAACGGGGTCTTCCGATAGCCGGACGAGTCAATGCCGGACGCCCTTGGACAGGCCCTTGTGCGACAATCCCGTTAAGGCTCGGCGTGCGCCCACCCCATACTCGAAGGTGCACGGAGCGCTTCAGAGGAAGGAAACGTACCATGCTGGACATTAGTGAAATCATGACGCCGCGGGAAGACCTGGTAATCGTCGCACCCGACTGGTCGCTGGACGACGTCCGCCGCGTCCTCGCCAAACATGCAATACGCCACCTGCCGGTACTGGACGAGTCCGACCGTCTGGTCGGCCTCGTGTCACTGACCGACGTGCTCTTGGCAGGCAGCGATGGTCAACGTCGTGTGGAGGACATCATGGTGCGCAACATCGACACGGTGGATGAACGCAACCATGTCCGGCATGCCGCGCTGCTCATGTTCCGACGCAAACGCAGCTGCCTGCCGGTCACCCGGGACGGCAACCTGCGTGGCATCGTCACCGATTCCGATTTCCTCGAGGTCGCCATCGCACTCATGGAACAGATGGAAACGGTCGAACCGGAACCAGCCGATCTCGATCCCCTGGACTGATAGACCTTCGGGCCTCAGAGCATCCACTGGTCTCGAAACACAGCCCAGACCGAGGAGTCTCGCGGGGCGAGAGCCGAGAATCGCCCGCAGAGTGAGGGGCTGGCCTTGGACTTGCGATCCCCGGCAGGCAAAACGGTCAGCTGCCGCGAATGGCTTCTGAACGCACGGCCGCTTAGTCGCCGCCCAGCTGCCTCAGCAGGCGTTCGAGCTGCGAATCCCCGGGCCTGAGCCGATGCAGCTGCCGCGCGTGGATCCGCGCCGCATCAAGCTTGCCCGCCTCCAGGTTCATGCTCACCAGCGCACGCAGCACGTCCTGATCCGCTTCCCGGATCTCGTGCGTTCGCTCAAGCAGCGTGATCGCCTCGCTGCGCGCACCCTCGCCGTCGAGTGCAATGGCATGGACGTATTGGAACCGGGTATCCCGTGGAGCCAGTTCCGCCGCTCTGGCCAGTGAGGCCACGGCGCTGGTCCGGTCGCCCGATCGGATCTGATGCAGCCCCATCGCATGATGCAATGCGGCACTGTCCGGCAGGAGCTCGAGGCCGCGCAGCAACACCTCGCGCGCGGCAATCTCGGTCCCCTGCCGGGATAGGAGGTCCGCAAGGTTTCCGTATGCGGGTTCGAAGGAGGGGGCGAGCGCGAGCGCTGCGCGATACTGCTCCTGAGCGAGCTCCGGATCGCCCGCCTCCGCGTACAGGTTTCCGAGATTCAGCCATGCCGAGGGCCGGTCCAGGCTCGCGCGCTGTGCATCGACATACTCGCCGATCGCTGCGATCAGCTGATGGACCTCCGTCGCGTTCAGGGCGCGCGGATCCACGCTGGCCGCCGCCCGAGCCGCCTCGATCCGCACCGCGAGCACCGGATCGGTCCACCGGTCCTTCAACACAGCCACCTGTTCCGCCACGGGTGCCGTACCCAGAGGGGCCAGTGCGGCGAGACGCACAGCAGGATCCGGGTCCTCCAGGGAGGCCGCGGCGAGCCGCAACGTCTCCGGTCCGGGGTAGCCGCGCAAGAGCTCAAGCGCCGTTGCCCGGACAATCGCCGGCTGCTCCAGGTCGCCCGCGATCCTGCGCAACGGATCGCCGGCCTCGATCCTGCCAACGCGTCCCGCAGCAAAGGCGCGCGCGAAGTCCTGCAGGCCGAGCGCATCCCGTCCGAGCCAGTTGCGCACGGCGGCAGCGCTCCATTCATCCGGTCGATCGCTGTGACACGACGCGCAGGCGTTGGTCACGCCGAGTTCCGCCGCGAGGTCGGGCCGCGGGACCCGGAAGCCGTGGTCGCGGCGGGGATCCACCACCATGTAGGTGCGTGCCGGCATGTGGCAGTCAAGGCAGTCGGGTGCTCCCGTCCCGGGGTCGTGGTGCGAGTGGCTCGCATCCTGGTAGTGACCGGGAAGGTGACACTGGGCGCAGACCGCATCGCCCTCCGCACGCAGCTTCAGGCTATGGGGTTCGTGACAGTCGGTGCACACGACACCGGCGGCGTACATGCGACTCTGCCGGAAGGAGCCGTACTCGAACACCTCGTCCAGGATCTGGCCGTCGGGGAAATACAGCGATTCGGTCAGCAGCGCGGGCAGATAGGAGTCCAGCAGCGGCGCACCGTGCCGGTACTCGGCGGCGATCGGCGCCCGCCGCGCATGGCAGCGGCCGCAGGCCTCGACCTGCATCGCGCCGTGGTCTCCCCCCACGACCGACATCGTGGTCGCACCCTCGCGCAGGATGCGCTCACGCCCAGGCTGCGCGAACGACAGCGGAAACCCGTGCCCCTCGGCCAGACGTTCCTCTCGGGCCCGTGAGACATGGCTGGAGCCCGGACCGTGACAGGCTTCACAGGCCACGTTCACGTCGGTCCAGGTCGAGGCGAAGGTGTCGGACTCCGGATCGTAGTTCTTCTCATACCCGGTCGAGTGGCAGTCCGCGCACATGTAGTTCCAGTTCTGCGCGGGCATGGTCCAGTGCAGTTCATCGCCCGCCGGGATGATCTCGTCGCCATAGACGTGGAACCAGCGCTGGCCGCCGTCCTCCGGCGTGCGCGTATCCCAGGCGACACCCAGCGCCTGCAGCCGGCCGTCGGGGAACTCGACGAGGTACTGCTGGAGCGGATCCCATCCAAAGGTCCACTTCAGTTGGAATTCCTCCAACTCGCCATCGGGGCCATCGGTGACGGCAAAGAAGCGCCCGTCACGGCGGGAGAACCGGGACTCGACACCGCCGTGGGTGAAGGCCGTGTCGTCGAAGTCGCCGAGCACGGTCGTGTCATCCGCCCTCGCCATCGCGAGGGCGTGGTGGGAGCCGGTCCAGGCGGCGGTCTCGGTCGCGTGGCATTCCGCGCAGACGGCCATGCCCACGTAGGACGGCTCCGCCGGCTCGTCCAAGACCCAGCCGGTGGGTGGCAGTTGGCTGGTCTCCGGAGCGCCGCCCTGACCGCAACCGACCAGGATCAGAACCGAGAGCGCAAGCGCATGGAGCAACAGTGGAAACCGCGGAACGCGTGGCATGAGGGTAACGCCGACCGGCTCGGCTACTCGGGAGACTCGAAAGCGAAGACTCTTCCCCAGTCCTCCTTCATGTCAACCACAATCCAGCCACGCTCCGCGGCCTCATCCAGCGCCTTGTCCAACCGGCCGATAAGGGACTCCCGGTCATAGGCCCACTCGCGATCGGCATCGGTGTGCCGGATGATCACGCCGAGGCGGCGGCCTTCCCCAGCCGTCGCCCACTGGAGCATCTGCAAGTCGCCATCGGAGTTGCCGAAGGCGGCGATGGGGCGCCGGCCAATGTGCTGGTGGATGGCGACCGGCTTGCCTTCCTTGTCGTCGATGAAGTTGATTTCCGGCAACCGCACCAGTACGGGCTCGCCGTCGCGCAGTTCGAAGCGCGTCTTGATGCTGCTGCCGATCACCTGCTCCGGTGGTATGCCATAGACCCGCTCCACCCAGGGACGCATGAACTCAATCCCGCCGCCCGAGACGATGTAGGTCTTGAACCCATGGGCGCGCAGGTACTCGAGCAATTCCAGCATCGGCTGGTAGACCATCTCGGTATAGAGCCTGTTGCTCGTGGGATGTCGGGCCGTGCCGATCCAGTCCTCGACGATCGTGCTGAACTCCTCCGTGGTCATCCCGGCGTGCGTGGCCATCACGAGTTCCAGCAGCCCTTTCTCCCCCGATTCGGCAAGCGTCCGCAGGTCAGCCTCCAACACCGCCTGGAACGGCTGCCGCTGCCGCCATTCGGGGTGCTCGGAAGCCAGCGTCTTGACCCGATCGATCGCGAACAGAAGCTGGAAATAGGCCGGCCGTTCCGACCACAGCGTGCCGTCGTTGTCGAACACGGCGATACGCGCATCGGCCGGAACAAAATCCGGCGAGCCCGGATCCGTCACGGCAGCGACGAACGAGACGATCTGGTGGCGGCTCTCCGAGTCGTTCCAGGACGGCAAGGATTCGGCCCTGGCCGCAGCCAGGACCAGAAACAGCAACATGCCGACGGAAAGCCGAAGCGCTGCCGTTGCGGTCGTAAAGCCCATTGGAATGCCTCCGTAATGGACGAGGGGCGCCGGGGATACCCCGCCGCCCCTCCGGTGCACGCGATGCGCACCTGCAAAGGTTCGTGCTCAGTGACCGCCCTTGGTCATGCTCTTGATCTGGCGCTCGAGCGTTTCCAGGCTCCAGTCGCCGGGAAGCTGGCTCGGCGGATAGTCCTGGAGCGTCATCAGGAACCGGCTGGCGACGACCTGCATCGGACCCAGCATGTAGGCGCGGTCGATATACCAATCCTCGTAGGTATTGGAGCCGATCTTGGCCTTTTCGAACGGGTCGCGGCGAAGGTTGTACAGGTCGGGGGCGCGCAGCTGGATGAAGGGTTCCTTCCAGATCTGCAGGCGATCGGCGCGGTTCTCGGCATAGACGGCTTTCCAGTCGCCCACGCGGATCGCGACGACGTGGCCGCCATCATCGGTGTAGATGAACTGTTTGCGTGGCGACTCGTCGGTTTTGCCGGTCAGGTAGTCGACGAGATTGACGCCGTCGATGTAGTTCCTGTAGGTCCGGCCGTTGAGTTCCACACCTTCGCGGAGCTGCTCGACGATATTTTCGTTGCCGGCAACGGCGGCGAAGGTGGGAAGCCAGTCTTCATGGGACACGATGCCGTTGAGGGTTTTGTTGGCGGGCCATTGGCCGGGCCAGCGGACGAAGGCCGGTACACGATAGGCTCCTTCCCAGTTCGAGTTCTTTTCGCCGTGGAATGGGGTGATGGCGGCGTCGGGCCAGGTGTTGAAGTGGGGGCCATTGTCGGTGGAATACATCACGACGGTGTTGTCGGCGATGCCGAGTTCGTCGAGCAGCGCGAGCAGCTCACCGACATGCATGTCATGTTCGACCATGCCGTCGTGGTATTCGTCGCCGCTTTTGCCGCTGATGCCGATGTGCTCTTCCTTGATGTGCGTACGGAAATGCATGCGGGTGGCATTCCACCAGACGAAGAACGGCTCGCCGGCTTCGTGTTGGCGCTGGATGAAGTCCTTCGCGGCGGCGAGCGTCTCCTCGTCGATGGTTTCCATGCGCTTGCGGGTCAGCGGACCGGTGTCCTCGATGGTGCCACCGGCCGTGGCTTTGATCACGCCGCGGGGGCCGAAGGTCTCAGCGAAGGTCGTGCCGTCGGCAAGCACCAGATCGGCGGGATAATCGCGATTTTCGGGTTCTTCCTCGGCATTGAGGTGGTAGAGGTTTCCGAAGAACTCGTCGAAACCATGCTGGGTCGGCAGGTGTTCGTCGCGGTCACCCTGGTGGTTTTTGCCGAACTGACCGGTGGCGTAGCCGAGGCTCTTGAGCACGGCGGCGATGGTGACGTCGGTTTCCTGCCACCCTTCCTTGGCGGCGGGCATACCGACTTTCGTCATACCGGTGCGCACGGGGACGCTGCCGTTGAGGAAGGCGGCGCGGCCTGCGGTGCAGGACTGCTGGCCGTAGTAGTCGGTGAAGCCGATGCCTTCGCGGGCGATGCGGTCGATGTTCGGCGTTTCATATCCCATCATGCCGCGGTTGTTGTGGCTGATGTTCCAGATGCCGATGTCGTCGCCCCAGATCACCAGGATGTTCGGCTTGGCATCCTCGGTGAGCGCCGGCGCCGCCGTTGCCAGCAGCATGAGACCCACGCACGTGCGCAGAACGGTAAATATCGAATTCATCAACTGGATTCCTCTCGGTCTTGACGCCTGCGATCGGGTTCGCGAGCTCTTCCCCGATAACCTAGTCCTCGGGTAGGCGATTTGTCCAATGCATTTTTGGCGGGATTCCCATAACCTGCACGCATGAAGATTCAGTTGCGTCACATTCAGCATGCCGTCGCGCTCGCCGAGGAGGGCAGTTACACGGCCGCCGCCAGGCGCCTCAACCTGAGCCAACCCGCCCTGTCGCGCAGTATCCAGGTCCTCGAAGACCTGCTTGGCGCGGTGCTCTTCGACCGGACCTCGGGCGGCATCACGCAGACCCCGATCGGATCGATCGTGGTCGAGCGCGGCCGGGTGCTGCTCCATGACGCCACGAGCGTGGAGCGCGAGGTCCGCCTCGCCCTCGGGCTGGACACGGGATCGCTGACCATCGGTGCCGGCCCCTACCCCGCAAATATCTCGGTGGGAACGGCCTGCGGGCTGCTGCTGCGGGACCACCCCCGTCTCAGTGTGGATGTCCGGGTTGCTGACTGGCAATCCCTGCTGCAGGCCGTGCTCGACGGCACGCTCGACCTCGCCGTTGTCGAGATCAGCACGGCGGCAACCGACACCCGCCTGGATGTCGAAGCGCTCCCGCGGCACCAGGGGTATTTCATCTGCAACCCGCAGCACCCACTGGTGCGCGAGACCGCGCTGACGCTGGACCAGGTGCGGGCGTTCCCGATCGTCAGCTCAACCCTGCCGAAACGTGTCGGCGCCATCGAAGCGACGATTCGCGTGGACACCTTTCGCCTCCTGCGGGACATCGTCATCCACAGCGATGTGATCGGCCTCGCCACGGCGAGCCAAGTTCAGGCGGATGAGCAAGCAGGGCTGGTCAGTCGCCTGCCGCTCGAACTGCCGTGGATGCACAGTCAGTACGGCTTTGTGCGACTCAGAAATCGCACCCCCTCGCCGGCCGCCCTCGCGTTCATGGATAAGCTTCGTGAAGTCGAGGCCGCCCTGTCCGGAAACGCGGCGGAACGCGCGCGCGATGGCTGAGACGATCGCCATTCTGCTGCCGATCATCGCGCTGATCGGTCTTGGCCACCTGTTGCGGCGAAGCGGGATCTTCGGCCCCGATCTCTGGAGCGGCATCGAGCGGCTGGTCTACTACCTGCTGTTCCCCGCCCTGCTGTTCGGAACCCTTGCCAGCCGTCCGATCGACCTGGGCGCGGGCGGCCTCATGATCCTGGTCGGCTTCGGCTTCATGCTCGGTGGCATGCTGCTGGGCCTGGCGGTCCGGCCTCTGCTTTCGCCCTCGCCGCACGCCTTCGCATCCATCTTCCAGTGCGGGTTCCGGTTCAACACCTACATCGGCCTTGCGCTGCTCGGGGGAATCCATGGGGCCGACGGCATCGCAGCCTTCGCGCTGTTGGCCGGTTTCGTGATCCCGCTGGCGAACGTCGCCTCGGTCTGGGCCCTGGCCCGGCACACCCGGCACGCAATCCTGCCCGAACTCGCGCGCAACCCCTTTATCCTTGCCACCTTCGGCGGCCTCGGCTGGTCGGCACTGGGACTGCCCCTACCCGATATCGCGCTGTCGACGCTGCTCTTCCTCGGGGAACCGGCCCTGCCGCTGGGCCTGCTGGCGACCGGTGCGGCACTGACCTTCACCCTGGAAGGTCGCCGGCAGACCCTGGTCGCGTATTTCGTGGCGGTGAAGCTGCTGGCAGTACCGGCCCTGGCCCTCGGCCTGACCCTGGCCATGGGTCTCACCGGCGCATACCTGGCGGCGGCGGTGCTGCTGGCGGCACTGCCGCCGGCCTCCTCCGCCTACATCCTGGCCGCGCGGATGGGTGGCGATGGTCCGCTGGTTGCGGCGACGGTGGGAGCCGCCACGGTGATGGCGGCGGTCAGCTTGCCGGTGTGGCTATACGTCCTCGGACGCTGAGCGGGTTCTGCACCGGACAATCCCTCGGCGAAGGCGATCAACGCGCCTGCAGAATGAGGACCGGCCCCTCATTGCGGATGTTCAGGCGGCTGAGGAGGCTCATGCCCAACAGGCTCACGGATGGGCGATCTCCCGGAAGAACGACGGCCTCGACCCGTTGCTCGCGCAGTCCTCCGATCTGCACCTCGTCGAGCACGACCCGCCGGCCCACGACCCGGCCCGAGGCGGTCTCCACGGGAACCTCCGCGCCAGCCGACACCGGCAGACGCAGACGGCCCGCCTCCTCCTCGCTGAGGGTGATCATCGTGGCACCCGTGTCGACGACGAAGGGAACCGACTGCCCGTTGATCAGGCCCCTGAGGAAGTAGCCGCCCTGGTGATCGGGCAGGATGCGCAGCTCGGGCTGGGCCCGGGTTTGATAGACGCCGCCGAAGCGCCCGCGCTCCAGCGTCAGTTCCTGACGCTGCCCCTGGTATTCCACGAGGGCCGATTGACTCGTCGCGCGAAGCAGGCGCAGGCCTTCGGGCCCACTCTCGCCGTCGCGGAGCAGAAAGCGTTCGCCATCCATCGAAAACAGGGCCTTGCCATTGAACAGGCCGTGGACCCGAACGTCGGCCCCGACGGAACCGGTGAGCAGCAGCAGGAACAGGAACAGGAACCCAACCATTCCCCGGCTCCAGCGGATCAATGCCTTCATCAACACGGCTCCCGTGACTTGTTCGCAGCCCCATGAATCCACAAACCGGCGACCGGCGCAAGCGTTCATCGATGGAGCGAAGGCCGACGACACTGACCCCGATCACATTCGGAGTCCCGGAGACCAGGAGCCGTCTTCCGGACCCGCTCCACCAACCTGGCGCACGCTGCCCCGGAACCGCGGCAACGCGCGACCCCCATGCCGCGGCCTGCCGGATCCCGTTCCGTTTCCCGGCTGGAAAGACGGGGAACGGGACGGCCGGGTGCGCCAGCGCGTAAAGTAGGGGTCGTCTCACAAAGCCACATGCGCCGAGGCTCCGCGCCCCGGGAAACGAGGAACGCCGATGAACATCCTCTTCGATGAACGTCTCGACGGCCCGCTGCCCCCGGTGGACCCCGAAGCAACCCTACAGCGCCTGCACGATGCGCTTCCGGGTATGACCCTGCTGCATAGCGAGGAGGATCGCCGCCCGTTCGAGTGCGACGGCCTGTCCGCGTACCGGGTCATGCCGATGCTGGTCGCGCTGCCGGAAACCCTCGAGCAGGTGACCACCCTGCTGCGTACCTGCCACGCGTTGCACGTGCCGGTGGTCACCCGCGGCGCGGGAACCGGGCTTTCCGGCGGGGCCCTGCCGCTGGAAAAAGGCGTGCTGCTGGTGATGTCCCGGTTCAACCGCATCCTGGAACTCGATCCCGACGCCCGCATCGCCCGGGTGCAACCCGGCGTCCGCAACCTCGCCATCTCCGAGGCCGCCGCGCCGCACGGGCTCTACTATGCGCCCGACCCTTCCTCCCAGATCGCCTGCTCCATCGGCGGCAACGTGGCTGAAAACGCCGGCGGCGTGCACTGCCTGAAGTACGGCCTGACCGTACACAACGTGCTCGCACTGGAGGTGATCACCATGGAGGGCGAGCCGATGACCATTGGCTCCGAGGCGCTGGACGCCCCCGGCTTCGACCTGCTGGCCCTGTTCCACGGCTCCGAGGGCATGCTGGGCATCATCACCGAGGTCACGGTGAAACTCCTGCCCCGCCCCCAGAGCGCCAAGGTCATCATGGCGAGTTTCGATGACCTGGGGAAGGCCGGGCGGGCGGTGGGCGACATCATCGCGGCCGGCATCGTGCCGGGCGGCCTGGAGATGATGGACAACCTCGCGATACGGGCCGCCGAGGACTTCATCCACGCGGGTTACCCGGTCGAGGCCGAGGCCATCCTGCTCTGCGAACTCGACGGGGTCGAAGCCGACGTCGCGGACGACTGCCAGCGCGTGCGCGAAGTGCTGGCCCAGGCCGGCGCCACCGCAATCATCCTGGCCCGCGACGACGCCGAGCGGGCGCGCTTCTGGGCCGGGCGCAAGAACGCCTTCCCTGCCGTCGGCCGCCTGTCGCCGGACTACTACTGCATGGACGGCACCATTCCCCGGCGCGAACTGCCGCGGGTACTGAAGGGCATCGCCGAACTGTCGGACGAGTCCGGCCTGCGCGTGGCCAACGTCTTCCACGCCGGCGACGGCAACCTGCATCCGTTGATCCTGTTCGATGCGAACCGCTCCGGGGAACTGGCGCTGGCCGAGAGCGTCGGTGGACGCATTCTGGAACTCTGCGTGGAGGTCGGCGGCACGATCACCGGCGAGCACGGCGTGGGCCGCGAGAAGATCAACCAGATGTGCGCCCAGTTCGAGGACGCCGAGATCACGGTCTTCCATGCGGTCAAGGCGGCCTTCGACCCGACGGGCCTCCTGAATCCCGGCAAGAACATCCCGACGCTTGCCCGCTGTGCCGAATACGGAGCGATGCACGTACACGACAATCAATTGCCCCATCCCGAACTGCCAAGGTTTTGAGCGAAATCATGGATCCAGACGCTGCATCCGGCCCGGACATCGGGGATCAGGACGTCGCCGCGCAGCTCTGTGCGCGGGTCGCCGAGGCCAACGGCGCCGGCACGCCATTGCGCATTGCCGGCGGCGGTACCAAGACCTTCTACGGGCGTTCCGTGGACGCGCCGGCGCTCGACATGACGGGACACCGGGGCATCACCCACTACGACCCGGTGGAACTGGTGGTGTCGGTGCGCGCAGGCACCCCGTTGACGGAACTGGAACGGATCCTGGCAGCGTCGGGTCAGCAGCTGCCGTTCGAGCCGCCCCACTTCGGACCCGACGCGACGGTCGGGGGCATGGTGTCCACGGGGCTCTCGGGTCCGCGCCGTCCCTGGAGCGGCGCGGTACGCGACTTCGTTCTGGGCACACGGCTGATCAGCCATGACGGCCAGCACCTGCGCTTCGGCGGCGAGGTCATGAAGAACGTCGCGGGCTACGATCTCTCGCGCCTCGTCACCGGCGCGCAGGGCACCCTCGGCGTGATCACCGAGGTCTCGCTGAAGGTATTGCCGCTACCCGGAGCCGCGCACAGCCTGCGGCTGCAGCTGCCCCTGGAAGCCGCGATGGCCAAGCTGGCCAAGTGGGGTCGCCAGCCGGTCCCGCTGACCGCCGCCGCCTGGCATGACGGCGCGCTCTACCTGCGCCTCGAGGGAGGCGGCCGCTCGGTCGACGCCAACCGGGCGCGCCTGGGTGGCGAAACACTGGACGCGGACTTCTGGCGCCAGCTGCGGGAACACGAACTCCCCTTCTTCGATCCTGCCGACCCACGCCCGCTCTGGCGCCTTTCGGTTCCGCACACGGCGTCCCCTCTGGCCCTCGACGGTGACTGGCTACTCGACTGGGCCGGGGCGCAGCGCTGGCTGCGCAGCGAGATGCCGGCCTCCGCCATTCGCGAGGCGGCAACCCGTGCCGGTGGCCACGCGACCTGCTATACCCCCTCCGCCGCCGAGCCGTTCACCCCGCTCGGCCCGGTGCTCGCGAAGTACCATCGCCAGATCAAGGCGCGGCTGGATCCGAAGGGCATCTTCAACCCCGGCCGCCTGTACAGGGACCTCTGACATGCAGACCCAATTCAGTCCCGAGGCCCTGGAGCAGCCGCATATCCGCGAAGCCGACCGGATCCTGCGCAGCTGCGTGCACTGCGGCTTCTGCAACGCGACCTGCCCCACCTACCAGTTGCTGGGCGACGAGCGCGACGGTCCTCGCGGGCGCATCTACCTGATGAAAGCGCTGCTGGAAAACCCGGACGCCCCCGACGTGGCGACCGCCGAGACGCGACTGCATCTGGACCGCTGCCTGACCTGCCGCAACTGTGAGACCACCTGCCCGTCCGGAGTCGAGTACGGCAAACTCGTCGATATCGGGCGTGCGGAGATCGAGACGCGCGTCCCCCGTGGCCTGCCCGAGCGGCTGTTCCGGGGCCTGCTGCGCCGGACCATGGCAAGGCCCCAACTCGCCTCGGTTCTGTTCAGGCTGGGACGCACGGTGCGCCCACTGATCCCGGGCGCCCTGCGCGAGAAGATCCCGCCCCGCCCGACCGGTGCCGGTGAGCGGCCCGAACCCGGCAGGCACTCCCGGCGCATGCTGATCCTCGAAGGCTGCGTCCAGCCCGGCCTGTCACCGAACACCAACGCCGCGGCCGCCCGCGTGCTGGACCGTCTGGGCATCAGCCTGGTGCCGTCTCCCCAGGCAGGCTGCTGCGGCGCCCTCGACTTCCACCTGAACGCGCAGCAGGACGGCCTGGACCGGGCGCGCGCGAACATCGACGCCTGGTGGCCGGCGATCGAAGCCGGGGCCGAGGCCATCGTGCAGACGGCCAGCGGCTGCGGCGTGTTCGTGAAGGACTACGGCTACCTGCTCGCCGAGGACCCCGCCTACGCCGAGCGGGCCGCCGTGGTCAGCCGAATGACCCGGGATCTGGTCGAGGTGCTGCACGATGAACCCCTGGAACGGCTGAAGGTTCGCGGCAACCGGCAACTGGCCTTTCACAGCCCCTGTACGCTGCAGCACGGGCTAGGCCTGGGCGGCGCGGTCGAAGCGGTCCTGAGCCGGCTGGATTTCCGCCTGACCACGGTCGCCGACAGCCACCTCTGCTGCGGGTCCGCCGGAACCTACTCCATCACCCAGCCGAAACTCTCACGCCAGCTCCGCGACCAGAAACTCAGGGCGCTGGAGGCCGGCGGTCCCGACGTCATCGTCACCGCCAACATCGGTTGCCAGACCCACCTTGCCGGGGCCGGTCGTACGCCGGTACGGCACTGGATCGAGATCGTCGACGAGGCCATGGCGCCCGCCACCCCATCAACCGCTTAACCAAGGAGCCGTTTCCATGCAGCAGAAGGCCGTTCTCTCACTGGACCAAGTCAACCACATCCTCGACGCCGCCCAACGGGAGGCCGAGGCCAACGGCTGGCCGGTCACCATCGCGGTCACCGACGACGGAGGGCATCCGCTGGCCCTGCGACGCATGGACGGCTGCGCGCCCATGTCGGCCTACGTCGCCCCGGAGAAAGCCCGCAGCGCCGCCCTGGGCCGGCGCGAGACCCAGGCCTTCGAGGACATGATCAACGGAGGCCGCACCGCCTTCCTGTCCGCACCGGTCTTGCAGGGCCTGCTGACCGGTGGCATCCCCGTACTTTACGAGGGCCAGGTCATCGCCGCGGTCGGCGTTTCCGGCGTCAAGCCCGAACAGGATGCACAGGTCGCCCGTGCGGGCATTGCAGCGCTGGGCGACTGAGGACTCGGATACGGCCCTTCAGGCCCTCACGCCTGGGGCGTTTTGGAGTGCGGGAGCTTGCTCCCGCTTTGGGGGTCTGAACCAGGTCTGATGCCGGACAGCGGGAGCAAGCTCCCGCACTCCACAGGGGGACCCGCACCGACTGGACCGGGGGTAGGGCAGACGTGGCATCATGAAGGCACACTGGACAACCACGATCGGCAGGCGCCGACCCATCAGGAAAAAGAGCCAACATGACTGACTATGTGACCCGCGGACGGCTGCAGGTGGCCGCCGAACTGGACCGCTTCCTCGTCGACGAGGCCCTGTCGGGCATCGACCTCGATCCGCAGGCCTTCTGGGCCGGCGTCGAGGCCATGCTCCATGACCTGGCGCCCCGCAACCGGGCAATGCTGGAAAAGCGCGACGCGCTGCAGGAGAAGCTCGACGACTGGCATCGCTCGCACCCGGGGCCGATCCACGACATGTCCGCATACCGCGACTTCCTGCGCGGTGTCGGCTACCTGGTGGAGCCGCCCGAGACGGTCAAGGTCAGCACCGCCAATGTCGACCCGGAGGTCGCGCTGCAGGCGGGTCCGCAGCTGGTCGTGCCGGTCAGCAACGCGCGTTACGCGCTGAATGCCGCGAACGCCCGCTGGGGCAGCCTTTACGACGCGCTCTACGGTACCGATGCGATCCCGGACGAGGACGGTGCCGAGCGCCGCGATGCCTACAATCCGGTGCGCGGCGAGAAGGTCATCGCGTACGCGCGCAGCGTGCTGGATCAGGCTGCGCCCCTGGCCTCCGGCTCCCACGCCGACGCCACCGGGTACCGACTCGAGGACGGCGAACTGGTCGTGACCCTGGACAATGGCGACGACACCGGCCTCCAGCAAGGAGATCAATTGGCGGGATACCTGGGCGACCCCAGCCATCCCACCGCGATCCTGCTGGTGAATCACGGCCTGCATCTGGAGATCCAGTTCGACCCGCAGCACCCGATTGGCAAGACCGACGCGGCCGGCGTGAAGGACGTCCTGGTCGAGGCGGCCATCACCACCATCATGGACTGCGAGGACTCGGTCGCCGCCGTCGATGCCGAGGACAAGGTCGGCATCTACCGCAACTGGCTCGGCCTGATGAAGGGCACGCTGGAGACCTCGTTCCGGAAGGGCGACAAGGTCGTCACGCGCAAGCTGAACCCTGACCGCGAATACACCACGCCCGAGGGCAGGACCCTGACCCTGCCCGGCCGCTCGCTGATGTTCGTGCGCAACGTCGGGCACCTGATGACCACGCCGGCCATCCTCGACGCCGACGGCAGGGAGACCCCCGAGGGCATTCTCGACGGCATCATGACCAGCCTCCTGGCCATGCACGACCTGCGCCACGACGATCGGGGCAACTCGCGAACCGGCTCGGTCTACATCGTCAAGCCCAAGATGCACGGCCCCGAGGAGGTCGCCTTCGCCAGCGAACTCTTCTCGCGGATCGAGGACCTGCTGCGACTGCCGCGGAACACCCTCAAGATGGGGATCATGGACGAGGAACGCCGCACCTCGGTCAACCTGAGGGCCTGCATCGGAGAGGCGGCCGCCCGGGTGGTGTTCATCAACACCGGATTCCTCGACCGCACCGGAGACGAGATGCACACGGCGATGGAGGCCGGCCCGATGCTGCGCAAGGGCGACATGAAGGGCAGCAAGTGGATCGCGGCCTACGAACGCAACAACGTGGTAGCCGGCCTGGCCTGCGGCCTGCGCGGGCGTGCCCAGATCGGCAAGGGCATGTGGGCGATGCCGGACCGGATGGCCGCGATGCTGGAACAGAAGATCGCTCACCCGAAGGCCGGGGCGAACACCGCCTGGGTGCCCTCGCCCACCGCCGCCGTGCTGCACGCGCTGCACTACCATCAGGTCAACGTCGCGGAGTTGCAGGAAGACATGGAGGCGGGCCTGAAACCCGAGATGGAGGGGCAACTCCTGGACGACCTGCTCGAGGTGCCGGTGGTCGAAAACCCCGAGTGGTCGGACGAGGAGAAGCAGCAGGAACTGGACAACAACTGCCAGGGCATCCTCGGCTACGTGGTGCGCTGGGTACAGCAGGGCATCGGCTGCTCCAAGGTCCCGGACATCCACAATATCGGCCTGATGGAGGACCGCGCGACCCTGCGCATCTCCAGCCAGCACATCGCCAACTGGCTGCACCATGGCGTCGTCGACGCAGATCGCGTACGCGCGACCCTGCAGCGCATGGCGGCCGTGGTCGACGAGCAGAATGCCGGCGATCCGATGTACCGCCCGATGGCCGCCGATTTCGAGGGTTCCATCGCCTTCCGCGCCGCGTCCGACCTGATCTTCAAGGGCCGTGAGCAGCCCTCGGGCTACACCGAACCCCTGCTGCATCATTGGCGCGCAGTGCAGAAGAAGGAACTTCTCGCAGGCTGATCGGGGCCAACGGTTTCGCCCCTCACCGGTGGCGGATGACGGCGCATGATCCCGCGATGGGAGTCAGCAGCGTGGCGTGCCCAGTCTGCCGCGAAGGCGGCGCCCGGCTGTTTGCCAGCGTCGGCGGGCGCGACTACCTGCGCTGCGAGATCTGCCAGGCGACGTTCCTGCACCCGGATCAACTCCCATCCCGGGAGGTCGAGCAAAACGAATACGGTCAGCACCGGAACCGGCCGGCGGATCCGGCCTACCGCGCATTTCTGGCCCAGCTCGCCGGGCCGCTGCTGCAGCGCCTCGCGCCGGGCCGGGCCGGGCTGGATTACGGCTGCGGCCCAGGCCCCGCGCTTGCGGCGATGCTGCAGGAGGCGGGGCATTGCGTCACGCTGTACGACCCGTTCTTCCACATCGACCCCAGAGCACTGGAGGCGCGCTATGACTTCATCACCTGCACCGAGGTGGTGGAGCACTTTCACCAGCCGGCGCGCGAGTTCGCGCGCCTCGCCGCGCTGCTGAAACCCGGCGGCCTCCTCGCAATCCAGACCTACCTGCAGACCGACGACGCCCGTTTCGCCCGCTGGAACTACCGGCGCGACCTGACCCATGTCGTGTTCTACCGAGAGGAAACCTTCCTCCGGATCGCCCGACGCCACGATTGGATCATGGAGATTCCGGCCCGCAACGTCGTATTCCTGACCCGTGAAACACCAAGTCCGCCATTGATATATGATGACGGTGCATGATATCGCCCAAGGAGTCCGACATGCGCACCATCGTTGATCTTCCCGATGACCAGATCGCAGCCCTCAAAGCACTCGCCGAGCGAAACGGGCTGTCGCGTGCCGAACTCGTGCGGCGCGCGGTGGCAGTCTATCTCGAACAGCGCCGCGAACCGACTGGAGATGTCGCGTTCGGCCTTTGGCGCAAACGAGATGAGGACGGGCTCGACTACCAGGAACGCGTCCGACGGGAGTGGGATCGGTGAAGGTCTTGTTCGACACGAACATCCTGATTGATTATCTGAACGGTATCGATGCCGCACGCGAGGAAATCGCGGCTTACCCACACCCGATGATCAGCACCATTACCTGGGTAGAGGTCATGGTGGGTAGCCAAATCGATGAAGAGGTTGCCGTTCGCCAGTTTCTCGACCGCTTCCTTCAGGTACAACTCGACGCCACGGTCGCGGAACGAGCGGTGAGCATCCGACGGCAAATCAGGATACGGCTGCCCGATGCCATCATATGGGCCAGTGCACAGATGGAAGATGCGCTACTCGTAACCCGGAATTCCAGGGACTTTCCGCGCCTCGCGCCGGACGTGCGAATTCCGTATTCGTTGTAACCATCGCCCCCGGCGTTCCCGTTGCCTGAAGCCGCGACGATACGGAACCCGGATCACGCCACTGCGCTACCATCCACCGGACCACTTTAACGCCAAAGTCACGGCCCAGCTCTGTAGGTCGGGTTAGCGTAGCGTAACCCGACGTGCCGGGGTGCCGCGGATGACGCTACTTTGCGGCCATGAGCGGGTGCGACACCCGTCGGGTTACGCCCTTTGGACTAACCCGACCTACGGTTTGCGGCGTTTCATCGTCAGGGGCGGCGCCGAGCCATGAGATTCAGAGCCGGGCCGCGATCAGCCAGGCTTCGTTACGCAGACCCTGGGCGGAATCGCCGAACAGCCCCTCCTCGCGATAGGAGACGACACGCAAGCGCGGGAAGAGCTGTAGCAGCTCGTTCGGAGCAAGCCGGAACAGCGGGTTGCCGGGGCCGCGGTCGTCCACAGACTCCCGCGTCCAGGTCTGGTAGAACAACAGTCCGCCGGGCCGCAGGGCCAGTTCGAGGGCGGGGGCCAGATCGCGTTCCAAAAAATAGGCGACCACGATCACATCGAAGGCATCGGGTTCCGGCGGCTCTGCCTCCACATCCCGGACCCGGGCCCGCATCGGCAGATCCTGGGCCGCCGCGTGGGCCTGGAGCCTATCGATCGCGACCGGCGAGCGGTCCCAGGCGTAGGTTTCCAGCCCGCGCGCCGCCAACAGGCGGGCATTGCCGCCCAGGCCACAGGCGAGATCCAGCGCCCGACCCGCCGGGGGCAGGAGGTACGCAAAGGTCTTCAGCACCTCACAGGGGCGCGAAGCCGCAGGGTCCGCGTCCTGGTAGCGTGCGTTCCACTTCTGCGCCAACTCGTCGGTCACGTGCGCCCGGGCCTCAGTATTCCACCGGTGGCAGCCGTGCGACCAGCGCATCCCAGGCAATGACCACGTCGGGCAGCACGCCCACCGCCGTTTCCCCCTTCAGTTCCTGCACCTCCGGCTTGCCGTATTCGCCGTTCACGAGGCGATAGATGGTGACCATCCGATCAATCGGATGCACCAGCCAGTATTCCTGTACGCCGGCGCGTTCATACACGCGGCGCTTGCGCACATGATCGTGGGAGGCGGTCGAGGGCGACAGCACCTCGACCACGAAATCCGGTGCTCCGCGCACCCCGCGGCGGTCGAGCCGGGAGGCATCGCAGACCACGAGCACGTCGGGCTGCACGACCGTGTCGATCTCCTCGTCCGCTTCGTCGGCCTTGGGCAGGCGCACGTCGAGCGGCGCGACAAAGGGGCGGCAGAGCTGGCCCTGGAGTGCATTGCCCAGCTGGCGATAGATCTCGCCGGCAATATCCTGATGCTCCAGGTCCGGACCCGGTGCCATCCGGTAGGCCTCGCCATCGATCAGTTCATAGCGCAGATCCTCGGGCCACCCGAGGTAATCGCCATAGGTGTGATGAATGCTGTCGCGCCGTGCCAGTGCCATGCCGACCTCATCAAAACGGGGTTCTCTCCACCGAGTCTATCCCCCGGGGGAGGTCCGGGCCAACACGCCTCACTTACTTCCACGCCTATGGAGTGCGGGAGCTTGCTCCCGCTGTCCGACGTCGGGGCCCACCGAAACCCCCACAGCGGCGGCAAGCCGCCGCAGTCCATAGGTGCCCCTGCAGCCACCTGGGGTTCTGTAGGTCGGGTTAGCGCAGCGTAACCCGACGACATCCCGAGGACGACGCTATTTTGCGCCCGTGGGTGGGGTGCGAGGCCCGTCGGGTTACGCCCTTTGGGCTAACCCGACCTACAGTTTGCGGCTTTTCATCATGAGGGGTGCCGCACTCCATCGGTGCCAAGCCCGTCGCTACGACCGGCAGCCCTATGGAGTGCGAGAGCTCGCTCCCGCTTTCGGGCGACCGCAGTCGCTCAACCCCAGAGCGCAGGCAGGATCTGCCTCAACCCGAGAACTGGGCCTCCTCGGTCGAACCGGTCAGCGCGGTGACCGACGATCCCCCGCCCTGGATCACGGTGGTCACGTCGTCGAAGTAGCCGGCGCCGACCTCCTGCTGGTGCGAGACGAAGGTATAGCCGCGCTCGCGCGCCTCGAACTCGGGCTGCTGCACCTTCTCCACGTAGTGGCGCATGCCCTCGCCGGCGGCATAGGCATGGGCCAGGTCGAACATGTTGAACCACATGCTGTGGATACCCGCCAGCGTGATGAACTGGTACTTGTAGCCGAGTGCCGACAGATCGTCCTGGAACCGGGCGATCTGGGCATCCTCGAGATTCTTCTTCCAGTTGAACGAGGGGGAACAGTTGTAGGCGAGCAACTTGTTCGGGTTCTTCGCCAGCACTGCCTGCGCGAACTCGCGCGCGAAGCCGATGTCGGGCGTGCCGGTCTCGCACCAGACCAGGTCCGCATAGGGCGCATAGGCCACACCCCGGCTGATCGCCTGCTCCAGCCCGTTCTTCACCCGGAAGAAGCCCTCGGCCGTGCGCCCACCACTCAGGAACGGCCGGTCGTTATCGTCCACGTCGCTGGTCAGCAGGTTCGCCGCCTCGGCATCGGTGCGCGCGAGCAGCAGCGTGGGCACGCCCATCACGTCCGCGGCCAGCCGCGCGGCGATCAGCTTCTGCACCGCCTCCTGGGTCGGCACCAGCACCTTGCCGCCCATGTGGCCGCACTTCTTCACCGCTGCCAGCTGGTCTTCGAAGTGCACCCCGGCCGCACCGGCGGCGATCATGTTCTTCATCAGTTCGAAGGCGTTCAGCACGCCGCCGAACCCTGCCTCGGCATCCGCCACGATCGGCAGGAAGTAATCGACATAGCCCTCATCGCCGGGCCCGATGCCGCGCGACCACTGGATTTCGTCGCCACGCTGGAAGCTGTTGTTGATCCGCCGGACCATTGTCGGCACCGAATCATAGGCGTACAGGGACTGGTCCGGATACATGGTCTCGGAGGTGTTGCCGTCGGCCGCCACCTGCCAACCGGAGAGATAAATTGCCTCGATCCCGGCTCGCGCCTGCTGCAGCGCCTGACCGCCGGTCAGGGTCCCCAGGGCATTCACATAGCCCTTGCGGGCGTCACCGTGCAGCTTGTTCCAGAGCTTCTCGGCACCCAGGCGCGCAAAGGTATGTTCCGGGCGCACGGATCCACGCAGACGCACGACATCCTCGGCGGAATAGCCGCGACGCACGTCGAGCCAACGGGAATTCTCGGACCACTCCCGCTCTAGGGCTTGGATCTGCTCCTGGCGGCTGATGATTTCACTCATTTCATTTCCTCCAAAGGGGGCCGTTATCGGCTCTTTTGCCATTTTCACGTGTCGAAACGCCAAGGACAGCACAGTTCGTGATCATGGCTGCGGGGCCTTGTGCGTTGCAGCAAAATAGTTTAAACCAAGTCCTACGTAAAGCGAAGGAAGCAAAACTCATGGCGACAGCCCGAGGCCAACTGGCCACATGCCCCGAGCCGGAGGACACCACCGAGATCCCCAGCGGCAGTGATCTGCACCTGCGAGCCTCGCAGCTCGCGCGCGCCATTCTGACCGGCTTCGAGCGCCACTATTCCTTCTTTGCCGAGATCACCAGCGACGCCCGCCAGCGCTTCGAGCGTGCGGACTGGGAGGCGGTCAGGGAGGCCTCGGCACAGCGCATCAGCTTCTACGATGCGCGGGTCAGCGAGACTATCGCGAAACTGCATTCGACCTTCGAGATCAAGTGCCTGGACGAGCGCCTCTGGCAGGAGGTCAAGCGGGTCTACACCGAGATGCTGCGCCACCACAGTCGGCCCGAACTCGCGGAGACGTTCTTCAACTCGGTGTTCTGCCAGCTGTTCGAGCGCAAGTATTACCACAACGACAACATCTTCGTGACCTCCACCGTCAAACGCGACGAACTCGCTACCCGCTATCAGGTCTGCATGTCCTTCCACCCACGGGCTGCGGGGCTGGAGCACTGCATCTGGGAGATCCTGTCGGCGTTCTACTTCAACATTCCCTATGAGGACATCGAGCGGGATGCGCGCAGGATCGCCGACGCCTTCCGCGAGCGCGAGCCGCGCGCCGCCGCCGCGATGGAGGATCTTCGCATCGACGTACTCGAGTCGCCCTTCTACCGCAACAAGGCCGCCTACCTGATCGGCCGCGTGATCTGGGGGGATGAACTGCAGCCCTTCGTGATTCCGCTGATCAACAACGCACAGGGTGGCATTTACGCCGACACCCTGCTGACCACCCGGGAGCAGATGGAGGCGGTGTTCAACTTCGCCCGGGCCTACTTCATGGCCAAGACGCCGGTACCGGCGGCCACGGTGGCGTTCCTGCAGAGCCTGATGCCGGACAAGCCGCTGGCCGAACTGTACATGAGCATCGGATTCCAGAAACAGGCGAAGAACGAGTTCTACCGCGACTTCCTCGACCACCTCGCCAAAAGCGAGGACCCGTTCAGGCTGGCCGAGGGCACACCCGGCATGGTGATGCTGGTCTTCACCCTGCCCTCCTACGGGTACGTCTTCAAGGTGATCCGCGACCACTTCCCACCGCCCAAGGACGTGACCCGTGAGCAGGTCAAGCAGCGCTACCAGCAGGTGAAACTGCACGACCGCGTCGGGCGCATGGCCGACACGCTGGAGTTTTCCGACGTGGCCTTCCCGCTGGACCGGTTCCCTGCCGACCTGATTACGGAACTGCAGGCGGAGGTGCCCTCGCTGTTGGAGATCGACGGCGATGTGCTGGTGCTCAAGCATGTCTACATCGAGCGGCGGATGTTGCCGCTGAACCTGTTCCTGGACGTCGCCGACGAGGATGAAAAGCGGATGGCGCTGAAGGACTGGGGGCTTGCGATCAAGCAGCTGATGGCGGTCAACATCTTCCCGGGCGACCTGCTGTTCAAGAACTTCGGCGTGAACTGCCTCGGCAAGGTGGTCTTCTACGATTACGACGAGATCGCCTACCTGACCGACTGCAAGTTCCGCCGGATCCCGCAACCGAAGACGCCGGAAGACGAGATGAGTGCGGAACCCTGGTTCTCCGTGGGTCCGTACGACATCTTCCCGGAGGAGTTCCCGTCCTTCCTCTGCCCCGACCCCGAGACGCGGGAGATGCTCATCGATACCCACCCGGACCTGTTCGACTACCGTTACTGGCGAGCCCGGCAGAAGGACATCCGCAACGGCATTCACGGCGATGTCTTCCCCTACTCCAGTCGGATCTGCTTCCCACGCCCGAACAAGGGACCCACCGCAGGCAACCCGATCGCCCAAGCCTGACCAAGCGGCGGCAAGCCGCCGCTCTCCATATGCCCTTCCGGGGCGCAGCCCCTTTGGAGTGCCGGAGCTCGCTCCCGCTTTCGGACATCCCGAACCCCCCCGGCACAACCCACAGCGGCGGCAAGCCGCCGCACTCCACACTCGCATTCCCGGCGGAAAGCGTGGACGATCCGTGCGCGTTCGTGCTTTTGCCCGCGGGCCTCGGTACCCTTTGCTTCCCTTCCGCAGCCAGGCCTTCGCCTTCATGACCGCCGAGCGCATCCGCGAGATTCCCTACAACTACACTTCGTTCTCGGACCGCGAGATCGTGATCCGTTTTCTCGGCTCGGATTACTGGGACCTCCTCAACGAGTTGCGCGCGGAGCGCCGCACCGGGGTTTCGGCGCGGATGCTGTTCGAGGTGCTGGGCGATCTCTGGGTGGTTTCCCGCAATCCGTACATCCAGGACGACCTCCTCGGCGAACGCAAGCGCCGCGAGGCACTGATCCAGGCCATGCAGCATCGGCTTGACCAGATCTCGGCACGTGCCGACGGCAACGAAAAGGCGCTGAAACTGGGACGCCGCGCCCAGGCCGCTGTGACCGCATTCGCCCGGGAGTTCAAGGAAACCGCTGCCCTGCGCGATCGGGTGCGCAAGCGCATCTCCGGCCTGACCCACCGCGATAACATCCAGTTCGGCGGGCTCGCGCGCGTCTCCCACGTCACCGACGCCACCGACTGGCGCGTCGAACTGCCCTTCGTGGTACTGACGCCGGACTCCGAGGAAGAGATGGCCCGGCTGGTCGCGGCGTGCATCGAACTGGGCCTGACGGTGATCCCCCGTGGCGGCGGCACCGGCTACACCGGCAGCGCCGTCCCGCTCACCCCGCGCGCCGCGGTGATCAACACCGAAAAGCTCGAGGCCATGGGCGCGGTGATCCGCAAGCGGCTGCCCGGCGTGGCCGAGGCGGTCGCCACCGTCCACGTCGAGGCCGGCGTGGTCACCCGGCGCGTCTCGGAACTGGCCGACGCCAACGGACTCGTCTTCGCGGTCGACCCGACGTCGCAGGACGCCTCGACCATCGGCGGCAACATCGCAATGAACGCCGGCGGCAAGAAGGCCGTGCTCTGGGGCACCGCGCTTGACAACCTCGCCTCCTGGCGCATGGTCACTCCGCAGGCCGACTGGCTCCTGGTGGAACGCCTGGACCACAACCTCGGCAAGATTCACGATGCCGCACGGGTCCGCTTCCGAATCACCCGCTTCGGCCCGGACGGTCGCACCCCTCGTGGCGAATCCGAAGTCCTCGAACTCCCCGGTCCGGCCTTCCGCAAGGCCGGCCTCGGCAAGGACGTGACCGACAAGGCCCTGATGGGCCTGCCCGGCATCCAAAAGGAGGGTTGCGACGGACTGATCACCTCGGCCGAGTTCATTCTGCACCGCATGCCCGAGCACGTGCGCACCGTCTGCCTGGAGTTTTACGGCAGCGACCTGCACGAGGCCGTGCCGGCGATCGTCGAGATCAAGAACGCGGTCGATACCGATTCCGATGTGCTGCTCGCCGGGCTGGAACACCTGGATGAGCGCTACGTGCGCGCGGTGAAATACACGCCCAAGGGTGCGCGCGGCGAATCGCCGAAGATGATCCTGATCGCCGACATCGTC
>SKJG01000183.1 GCA_007116035.1 Thioalkalivibrio sp. | reverse complement strand
GGCTGCTCGAGCGGCTCGGCGTGGGCGATTCCGATGGCCCGAACGACACGGATGCGCGCGAAGCGGGGCCTTCCGGTTCACGCGGCGTCGATGAGGCGCTGGACCAGTTGCGTGAGCGAGGTCGGAGCCTCTTCCGCTAGCCATGTCGGGTCGTGGGTCGTCGCTCCTCTGCGTGGTGGCGGGGTGGCTGCTGTTCCAACCCTGGGCCATGGCGGAGCCCGAAATCGACGTCGCCTATGACGGCACGCGTCTCGAGTTCCGGCTCGATGCCCCGGTTCAGGCGCCATTGGCCGCCGTCGTTGCGGTGGTACACGATTATGATCGCCTGGAGCGTATTCTGCCCCTGGTCGTTGCGAGCCGTTTCCTGGGGCCAGCCGGCGACGACATCGACCGCGTGTTCACCCTGATGCGCGGTTGCCTGCTGTTCGTCTGCCGCGAGGGACCGCACACCATCGACGTGCGCAGGGTGGATGGCGGGTGGTCGTCGGGCATCACCGTTCCGGAGCTCAGCCTGGTGCGCCGCGGGCAGTTCTCCTGGAAGATCGATCAGGAAGCCGGGGATTCCGGGCGCGTGCAACTCCAGATGTACGGATACTTCGAACCCGACTTCGTTGTACCACGCGTGCTGGGGCCGCCACTGGTGCGGATGTGGGTGCGTTCGGAACTTCGCGAGAGCGTCGGTCGCATCGAACGGGCGGCCACCGCCCATCAGGACCGGCAGGCCGCGAGGGCAGTGCCCCGGTGAGCCTTTTCGCGGCACGCCTGCTGGCCTGGTTCGGCCGCCATGGCCGGCACGACCTGCCCTGGCAGCATCCGCGCTCCGCTTACCGCGTGTGGATTTCAGAGGTCATGCTGCAGCAAACGCGGGTCGGGGCGGTGATCCCGTATTTCCAGGCCTTCATGGGACGGTTCCCGGATGTCCCGGCGCTCGCGAAGGCGCCTCTGGACGAGGTCCTGCATTTCTGGTCGGGGCTCGGCTATTACGCACGGGCCAGGAATCTGCATCGGGCCGCGCGCCTGGTGCTGGAGCGCCACGGAGGCGAGCTGCCCGCCGAGCGCTCCGCGCTGGAAACCCTGCCGGGCATCGGGCGCTCCACCGCGGCAGCGATCCTCGCGCAGGCGCACGGGCAGCGCGAGGCCATTCTCGATGGCAACGTGCGGCGCGTCCTGGCACGGCATGCCGCGGTCGAGGGATGGCCCGGGAGCACCACAGTCCAGAAGCAACTGTGGGCGCTCGCGGAGGCCCGGTTGCCGGGGGCGCGCATGGCCGATTACACCCAGGCGATCATGGACCTGGGTGCCACGGTCTGTACCCGCGCCCAGCCGGCCTGTGAGCATTGTCCGGTTGCCCCGGACTGCGTGGCGCTGGCGCAGGGGCGTACTGCGGAGCTACCCACGCCGCGGCCAGGCAGGGCGCTGCCCCTGCGCACCCGTTGGGCGGCACTCGTGATCGCACCGGAGGGCGCCTACCTCCAGCGCCGCGTGGCCGCTGGCATCTGGGGCGGTCTCTACAGCATGCCGGAGGCCGACGAGAAGCAGGATCTGCGGGAATCCATCCTGTCGCGCTGGACCGATGCCCGGGAGGACGCACCCGACGCCGGAGACCGCATCGACCATACCTTCAGCCACTATCGGCTGGAACTGCGCATTCTGCGCTTCCGGCTCCCGGCAGCGGCATGTGGGATCATGGAAGGGGATGGGGCGATCTGGTATAACACGCGGCTCCCGGTGCGGGTCGGGCTGCCGGCCCCCATCGAACGTTTTTTGAGAGATCGAGGAAATATCGACAATGGCGCGAACCGTTAACTGCGTGTACCTGGGCCGCGAGGCCGAGGGTCTGGCGTTCCCGACCTATCCCGGCGAGCTGGGCAAGAAGATCTTTGCCAATGTCTCGAAGGAGGCCTGGCAGGCGTGGCTCAAGCACCAGACCATGCTGATCAACGAGTACCGACTGAGCCCGGTGGAACCGAAGGCACGCAAGTTCCTCGAGGAGGAGATGGAGAAGTTCTTCTTCAAGGGCGGCGCCACCAAGCCGGAAGGCTACGTCGACCCGAGCCAGGCCAAGTAGGAGCCGGAGTCGGCCCGCGGCTTCCCCGCACTCGGGCCCGAGAGGGCGCGATCGGCTTGACGGCCGGCCCCGGTGCCGGTTTAATACCCGCCTTCGCCCAAAGGGCGACTTCCTCCGAAGTTCCGGCCAGGTAGCTCAGTTGGTAGAGCAGGGGATTGAAAATCCCCGTGTCGGCGGTTCGATTCCGTCCCTGGCCACCATCTTTTCAGTCTCTTGGCCCGCCATCAGCGGGCCTTTTCGCATGGCCCACCAGGCCCAGGTCCGATGCATCGCCGGTCAGGCGTCGGCGGGCTGGGGACCCTTTTGCTGCCTTGGCTCGGCGGCGCCGGTACGGGCCATGATCCTGCCGCCCTTGATCGCGAGTACCTCGCCTTCTTCGACCGGTTCCCAGGCCTCCGCGGTCAGCGGGACGCTGGCGACCAAGGTGACGCGCTGGCGCGCCTCGGTCAGGCCCAGGGTCAGGCCCTCGATGGGCCTGGGGTTGCGGCCCTCGCGCTTGGAGGGGCAGGTGCGGCACAGGCTATAGAGACCGGGGGGCTCGATCCGGCCGGAGGCCTCCTGGGTGCGTTCATGCCCGTGAACGTAGAGGTATTCGCTATCGGAATACAGGAAATTGGCCGGGCCGAAGCGCCGCAGGAGCGCTGCGAATCGGGTGACCATTTCGAGCCGGGCCTCGAGCGACGGATTTTCACCAGGAGCCCACAGCGGCTCCATCCGCGCAAGCAGGATGCAGAAGGCATGTTCGGAATCGGTGTCCCCGATGGGTCGGATGCGGCCCAGTTCAGGGCCGGTGGCCTCTTCGAGTCCGATCAGGTCCCCGTTGTGGGCGAATACGTGCATACGCCCGCCGAGTTCGCGTGCAAAGGGCTGCGTATTCTCCAGCGACACCGCCCCCTTGGTCGCCTGGCGCACGTGCGCCAGGACCAGATTGCTCCGGTACTGCTGTTCGCGCAGAAAACGGATGCCGCTGCTGCGGCTCGCCGCGCCGGTTTCGCGGAGCCGGCGGGCGTCGCGCCCGGAGTAAAAAGCGGCGCCCCAGCCGTCCTTGTGCGGCGCGCTCAGGCCGCCGCGCTCCGAAAAAGCCTCGAGCGAGATGGACAGGGTGGCCGGCTCCAGGCTGGACATCGCGAGAAGTTCACACACCGCTGAAACCTGCGTTGGGGACGCCGGGGCGGCGCAGGCCAGCCCGGCAAGGTGCTGTTTCCGAATTGCGATACATGAACAAAAGTATCTGTCCCGCGGAGTCGGGGGTCAAACGTCGGGAGCGTTGCGGCAGCGGTGGGGACGTCGCGGATTTCGGGGAATCCCCGGCACTCTCAACGCAGGCCATAGTCCTTGAAGCGCTCCACCACCCGCGTCACCTCGCGATCGGACAGCAGGTTCGGTCCGCCGAGCATCAGGCT
>SKJG01000013.1 GCA_007116035.1 Thioalkalivibrio sp. | reverse complement strand
TTTATCAATGATGTAAATAGGTAAGACTACGCACCTTTCGCATAGGCGTTGAAAGTCTTGGCGATCCCGCCCCAACCTCCCGATCTGCTTGAAAAAATGCAGATAAACCCTCATTTTGGCGCTTTCGGCAGGCCAAAGCCAGACGCAGACAGCTAGGATCCCACCGTCCAATCATCCTGGCTGTTCTGAGGTACTCAGTCCGTGATGCGCGGGGCAGTTCAGCAAGAGTGCGTAACTTTCCCTAGGTTCTCTTCGGCCTTACGGCGCCGCAATTTAGGCGCTAGCGTGGAACCTATCATCGTCGCAAGTGGTACGTCGGGAAGGCCGGGTGTAGATTCGGTTTAGCAATGTTTCGGGATGGACTGCGAAGAACGAATCTGAGGAATGCATCTGGATTCGGGCCCACGTATGGCTGGCCCACGGTTCCGGGCGGCCCATATGGGTGCAGACCCGCAGACTCAGCAATAGGGGAGTCTTCGCTTAACACACTGGGCCGATGGTCGTGCAGCCGGTAGGTATCATCTTCCCAACCCCCTACTGCAACGTAGATGGAGACCATCTGTTCGGCTAGGGTATTCAGAGGAGGAACCCATCGGAGACGAAGCGATCAACGTCGAAATGGATCAGTTCCTGGGGTTGGGCATCGCATTGGCGGTGGGACTGCTGATCGGTCTCGAGCGCGGCTGGCAGCGTCGTGACCAGGAGGAAGGCACGCGCGTTGCGGGCATTCGCACCTTTGCGTTGGTCGGTCTGCTTGGGGGCATTTGGGGGCTGTTGGCCAACGACTTGGGACCGGCTGTGCTCGCAGCCGCTTTTGGGGTTCTGGCGATCGTGCTGACCGTCGCTCATGCGGTAAGCCAGCGTGAGAACCACGACGTCGGCATCACTGGAGTGATTGCCAGCCTGCTGGCCTTTGCCTTCGGTGCGATGGCCACTCTTGGCTACTGGGAACTCTCCGTGGCAGGCGCGGTGGTCACGACGATCCTGCTCGGACTGAAGCCCACCCTGCACCAATGGCTGAGCCTGCTGCAGGAACGCGAACTGCACGCCATCCTGAAGCTGCTGCTGATCTCGGTCGTCATTCTCCCGCTGCTTCCGAACCAGGGTTACGGACCCTGGGAGGCGTTGAATCCGTACCGCATCTGGTGGATGGTGGTGCTGATCGCCGGAATCTCCTTCGTCGGCTATTTCGCCACGAAGTTGATCGGTGCGCGCAGGGGCATCATGGCGACCGGGCTCTTCGGCGGGCTGGCATCCTCCACCGCGGTAACCGTAAACTTCTCGCGGCTTGCACGTGGGCGAGAGGGATCAGAGAACCTCCTGGCGGGCGGCATTCTCGCGGCCGGCGCAACCATGTTCCCGCGCATTCTCGTGATCAGCAGTATCTTCAGCTTGAGCCTCGCGAGTGCCCTGCTCTGGCCGTTCCTTGCGATGACGGTGGTCAACTACTCCGCGGCTGCGCTGTTCTGGTACTGGAGCGGTCGAAGCGGTTCCGGAGCCGGTGGCGCACACCTGAAGAATCCGTTCGAACTCAGGCCGGCCCTGATGTTTGCTACGCTGCTCGCCGCCATCATGCTGTTTTCCCGCGGTTTATCGGAATTCTATGGGGACGCCGGGATTTATCTGCTCGCCGCCGCCTCCGGCATTGCGGATGTCGACGCCATCACCCTATCCCTGGCAAACATGACGGGGGAGGATCTTACGGTATCAGTCGCCGCCCTTGCGGTGCTCACTGCTGCGCTCGTCAACGCTGCAGTGAAGGCCGCCCTGTCGTTGGGGATTGGCGGGCGGCCCGTCGGGCTGCGGGTCACTTCAGCCACCGCTGCCGTCATGGTTACCGGCTTGCTGACCTGGTGGATTGTCGTCTGAACGTCCCGCCCGCCGATCGCCAGCGCCAGACCGCCTTCTCCGCCTCGACCAGTAGAAACACAAGGACCGCGCTGGTAACGATGATGCCCCAGTGGTGCAAGGCCAGCGCGCCGCTGCTGAACAGTAACTGCATGGGGGGGGCGTAGGTCCACGCCAGCTGGAAGACAACCACCAGACCGATCGCGATCCACACCGGCCGACTGCCGAAAATCCCGCGTAGAGACAGGGAACTGCGCGTGAGGTACCGGCTGTTGATGAGGTAGGCAGCGCTGGCCAGCACCAGCAGGTTGACCGCGCCCGAGCGGGCAACCTCCTCGGCCACGCCCTCGACATTCAGCAGCCACAGAAACATTCCGTAAACGCCTGCCAGCAACAGTAGCGAGACGAACAGCACCCGCCACAGCAGGAACATGTCGAGCAGGGGCGCGCTTGGATCGCGCGGCTTGCGCTGCATCAGGTCCTGTTCGCCGCGTTCGAAACCGAGCGCCAGACCCAGCGTGACTGCCACGACCATGTTGACCCAAAGCGCCTGCACCGGAGTCACCGGGAGCATCGTGCCGGCGGCGACTGCCACTGCGATGGCCAGGCCTTGTCCGCCGTTGGTCGGCAGCAGAAAAATGATCGTCTTCTTGATGTTGTCGTAGACCTTGCGGCCTTCCTCAACGGCGTTGACGATGCTCGCGAAGTTGTCGTCCGCCAGCACCATCTCCGAAGCCTCTTTCGCGGCCTCGGTCCCCTCGATCCCCATCGCGACGCCGACGTCGGCCCGCTTGAGGGCCGGTGCGTCATTGACTCCGTCGCCAGTCATCGCGCACACCTCGCCATCGGCCTGCGCAGCTTCCACCATGCGAAGCTTGTCCTCGGGAGAAGCCCGGGCGTAGACATCAACCTCCTCGATCCGACGCTGGAGTTCTTCCTTCGACATATCGGCGAGTTCCCTGCCGCTGATCGCTTCGTCCGTGTTGCGCAGCCCAAGTCTGGCGGCGATGGCCTGAGCGGTCAGGCCGTGATCGCCGGTGACCATGATCGGTCGAATGCCGGCTTCGAGGCATTTCTTGATCGCCTCGACAGCCGTCTCCCGGGGCGGGTCCAGCAGCCCGACAAGACCCAGCAGAACGAGGTCTTTCTCGACGGCCTCATCGGTCAATTCGTCGCCGGTGTCGGCCGGCTTTTCCGCCACGGCGAGTACGCGCAGTCCGCGCGAGGAAAGCATCTCGATCTGTTTCTCCCAGGCCTCGACATCGAGATCTTCCTCCCCGTCCGCCGTACGCATGCTGGAGCACATTTCCAGGATGCGATCAGGTGCGCCTTTCACGTGAATGCGTGACTCTCCCTCGGGACCGCTGTCGAGGGTGGCCATGAACTGCCGTTCAGACTCGAACGGAATCGAGTCCTGTCGCTCCCACTGTTCCCGAAGTTCATCCCGGTCATAGCCTGCCTTGGCGGCGGCCACGATCAGGGCGCCTTCCGTAGGATCGCCCTGCAGATTCCACTCGTCGTCCTCCTTGCGCAGGCGCGCGTCGTTGCAGAGGGCTCCGGCAACGAGGAACCGCTTCAGCAGCTTGTCTTCACCCGGGTCGATCTTCTCACCGGAGGGCTCGTC
>SKJG01000175.1 GCA_007116035.1 Thioalkalivibrio sp. | reverse complement strand
GATTTCAGCTGGCACATCCCCGCCACCCAAGCCGTACTGGCCGTCTTCCTGGGCACACTCCTGCGTGGCCGCCCCCGTCGCTCCCGTTCGAGTGGGAGCGGGCCTTAGAGAACCGGATCGTAGGCCAGATTGAGGTCGGGTTCATGGAGGAAATTCCCCTGCAACAGGTCGACCCGATCGCGAACGCGCCGCAGGTGTGCCTGAGGTGGGTGCCGCACGCAACGTGGTATCGCGGCCAGAGGCCGCTCCTGCAACCGCCGACGCCAGGGGGCGGAAATCAATTCCGTCCCCGTACCCCCCCCGTGGGCATTGACTTACGTTCACCCGATGAACGACCATTTACAGAACTTAACTAACGGACTAGATCGCGGCTGGCCGAAACGAACCCGCCACCATTCGTTTCCCGTCCGGATGGTGTCCCAACAAGCCCGCCCCGGCGCACCGAAACGCGTACGGGAATGGCGGTAGCGTGCCCGGCGACGAACCCCCGGCGCAACCTGGGTAGTCGGGATCGCCCGTACGAACAAGGCTCGAACCCTTGAAGAACGTCTCCGAAGAAACCCGCCTGCGGGTCATGCGCCTGCTGGCGGAAAACCCCAATCTCACGCAGCGTGAACTGGCCGCCGAACTCGGGATCAGCCTGGGCGCCACCAACTCCTGCCTGCGCGCACTGATCGACTGGGGGCTGGTGAAAACCGAGAACTTCCGCAAGAGCGACAATCAACGCGCCTACCTCTACCTGCTTACCCCGTCCGGCATAGCCCAGAAGCTCAGCATGACGCGGCGTTTCATTGCCATCAAGCAGGCCGAATACGACGCCATCCGGAAGGAGCTCGAAGATCTGCGCAAGGAGCTCCCATAGGTCGGGTTAGCGCAGCGCACTATGAAAACGACCGCGTGGTAGACGAAATCGCTCTGGACGTCGTCTGGATTCTCGGGGTCGTACACGCGGCAAGGAATTGGCCTTCCGTTTGATTCAGCAGAACGCATGGAACGCCGCGCGCCCCAGCCCCGCGTGACGGAGTAAACCCACAAACAGCCCACTCCCTGAAGTGTCCAAAATGCCCAAAATCTTCATAGCAGGCCACCGCGGCATGGTCGGCTCCGCCATCGTCCGTGCCCTGACCGCGCGCGGCCACGACCCGGCGCAGATCCTGACGCGCACACGCGACGAACTCGACCTCCTGAGCGCGTCGGAAGTCCGCGACTTCTTCGCCGCCGAACGCCCCGATCAGGTCTACCTCGCCGCGGCCAAGGTCGGCGGTATCCACGCGAACAACACCTACCCGGCCGAGTTCATCCACGACAACCTGGCGATCGCGACCAACGTGATCCACGCCGCGCACCGGCACGACGTGCAGCAGCTCCTGTTCCTCGGCTCCTCCTGCATCTACCCGCGCGACGCCGCGCAGCCGATGCGCGAGGACGCGCTGCTGACCGGGCCGCTGGAGCCGACCAACGAGCCCTACGCGATTGCCAAGATCGCCGGCATCAAGCTCTGCGAGAGCTACCACCGGCAGTACGGCCGCGACTACCGCAGCGTGATGCCCACCAACCTCTACGGCCCGAACGACAACTACCACCCCGAAAACAGCCACGTGGCCCCCGCGCTCCTGCGCCGCTTCCACGAAGCCAAGCAGCAGAACGCCCCCGAGGTGGTCATCTGGGGCACCGGCACCCCGAAGCGCGAGTTCCTGCACGTCGACGACATGGCCGAAGCCTGCCTGCACGTGATGAACCTCGACGAAGCCACCTATCGCGCCGCCACCCAGCCGATGCTCAGCCACATCAACCTCGGCACCGGGCAGGACTGCAGCATCCGCGAACTCGCCGAAACCGTCGCCCGCGTCACCGGCTTCCAGGGCCGCCTGACCTTCGACAGCACCAAGCCCGACGGCATGCCGCGCAAGCTCCTCGACATCAGCCTGATCCGCTCACTCGGCTGGGAGCCCCGCATCCCGCTGGACGCAGGCCTCCAGGACGCCTACCGTTGGTACGTCGAGAACGTTTGATGGGAGCCACGGAAGGTATGGAAAGGATCGAAGGAATTGGCCACGGAAGACACGGAAAACACGGAAAACACGGAAATATTTTTGGCTTTTAACCCTCCCTTGCTTTCCGTGCTTTCCGTGCTTTTCGTGCCTTCCGTGGCTACCCCTCTTCCGTGCCTTCCGTGTCGTCCGTGGCCAAAAAATCCCTTCACCCCAGGTAACTTTCAGTGACCAAAACCGCCTTAATCACCGGTATAACGGGCCAAGACGGCGCCTACCTCGCCGAGTTCCTTCTGGAAAAAGGCTACACCGTCCACGGCATCAAGCGCCGCACGAGCCTGTTCAACACCGACCGCATCGACCACCTGTACCAGGACCCACACGATTCGGACCGGCGCTTCCTTCTCCATCACGGGGACATGACCGACTCGACCTCGCTGATCCACATCATCCAGAAGACGCAGCCGGACGAGATCTACAACCTCGCCGCGCAGAGCCACGTGGCGGTGAGCTTCGAGGAACCCGAGTACACCGCAAACTCCGATGCGCTGGGCCCGCTGCGCGTGCTCGAGGCCATTCGCATCCTGGGTCTCGAAAAGAAGACCCGCTTCTACCAGGCCAGCACCTCGGAGCTGTTCGGCAAGGTGCAGGAGATCCCGCAGAAGGAGACCACGCCGTTCTACCCGCGCAGCCCCTACGCGGTGGCCAAGCTCTACGCCTACTGGATCACCGTCAATTATCGCGAGGCCTACGGGATGTATGCCTGCAACGGCATCCTCTTCAACCACGAATCCCCGATCCGCGGCGAGACCTTCGTCACCCGCAAGGTCACCCGCGCACTCGCGCGCATCAAGCTCGGCCTGCAAGACACCCTCTACCTCGGCAACCTCGACGCGAAACGCGACTGGGGCCACGCCAAAGACTACGTCGAGATGCAATGGCTGATGCTTCAGCAGGACCAGCCGGAAGACTTCGTCATCGCCACCGGCCAGCAATACAGTGTCCGCGACTTCGTCAACGCGGCAGCCGGCGAGCTAGGCATGGAGATCCGCTGGGAAGGGCAGGGCGTCGATGAACGCGGCTACAGGGTCAACGTACCGGACGGTTCGAGCGCCGAGCCCATCGTTGCGGTGGACCCACGCTACTTCCGCCCCACCGAAGTCGAAACCCTCCTCGGCGACCCCACCAAGGCCCGCGAAAAACTCGGCTGGACGCCCCGGACCTCTTTCCCGGAACTCGTCGCCGAAATGGTCCGCGAAGACCTCAAGTCCGCCGAGCGCGATGATCTGGTGCGCAGCAGCGGCTACACCGTGATAAATCACCACGAATAGCAGCCCACTCCCCACTCCCCACCCCCCAGAGCCCATGCACAACTACAACACCCGCAAACGCGTCCTCGTCACCGGCGGCGCCGGTTTCCTCGGCTCGCACCTGTGCGACCGCCTGCTTGAGGCCGGCCACGACGTCCTCTGCGTCGACAACTTCTT
>SKJG01000048.1 GCA_007116035.1 Thioalkalivibrio sp. | reverse complement strand
TCCATCGGCCCGATCGGTGTGCCCTTCCGTTCCAGCCGTGCCCGGATGCCCGCTGCTTTTCTGGCTGCGTCGACATCGAACGGCAGGACGGTGACGATGTCGAGTAGCTCCGCCAGCTGCTCTTTCCGCTTGTCCGGTTCGGTGGATTTGGCGATTCCTGTCTCGATCTCGTAGACGACCACTGCAGGAATCATTACATCGGCTGGCGCCGTGGCCAACAGGCTTCGGGCGACCTCGCCTCGACCCTTGAAAAAGTAGATCAGTGTGTTGGTATCCAAGGCGTATTTCAAAGAGACTCCCGCGGGCTGTCTGAAGAGCTGGCCTCGCGCAGTTCCTCCGCGCTGGGGAAATCCTCCCAGGCCCCGCTCATGGCACGGATCGACTCGGGCCATTCGTTCCGGGTGCTCTCTTCGACCAGATTTGCCACCCAGCGACTGACCGGCACACCGGCGGATTTGGCAGCCCGGCGGAGGCGGCGTTCGTGTTCCTCATCGAGATAGATCGTGATCTGTCCCATGGATGGCCTCTGGCGTAACAATGTATAGGTGCAAGTATAAGTGGCCGGGTTTGTTAGTGGTAGGCCGACCTGTCTGGCGTGGGGCGTAGGAGGCCGGCCCCTGGCTGATGCGGCATCGGCCGAATCCTCCGCCGCCGGTGCTCTACGCAGGGCTCTATCGGCCAGAGGGCTGGCCTCCTACTGGCATGGGATGGGGCCGGTTTTGTGCATATCCACCGCAAGTCGGTGGATGGTAGGACACACCGTGACGACCTGCACGAGCCTTTCCCGGAACCGGTTTTCTGGCCGCAACTGCGCACCCCTGGCTTTTTTTTGTGCCGGTGCCAGCGTAGGCTCCCGTTCATGCAAAACGTCGTGTTGGTCGGGCCGATGGGGGCCGGGAAGAGTACGGTGGGGCGGGGGCTGGCATTGCTGCTGAAGCGCGCGTTCTTCGATTCCGACCAGGAGATCGAGAAGCGCACCGGGGTGGACATTCCGACCATCTTCGAATTCGAGGGCGAGGAGGGCTTTCGCCACCGCGAGACCGAGATGCTGCGCGAGCTGTTGGGGCGCGAGAACATCGTGCTGGCGACCGGCGGCGGTATCGTGATGCGGCCGGAGAACCGCGAGTTGTTGAAGCAGCACTGCGTGCTGTACCTGCGTGTCCCGGTCGCCGAACAGTACCGGCGCACCCGCAAGAGCCGACGGCGCCCGCTGCTGAATGCGACCGATGATCCCCGCAAACGCCTGGAGGAACTCTTCCAAGTACGCGATCCGCTCTACCAGGAAGTGGCCACGATTGTCCTCCAGGGGCGAAGCCAGCGCGTGCGGGACGCGGTGCAGGCGGCCTGCAAGGCCCTGCAGGCCGAACGGCCGGATATCTGCCCCATCGCACGCGCGGAGAGGTAGCCGGCGGCTGGGCCCGATCCCCTGGCCGGGAAGCCCACGACCCGTCACGGGTCCGTGTAGGAGCGACCTCTGGTCGCGAACGGGGTTGGGTGGGATCGCGGTTGGAAGCCGCGCCTACAGGGGTGGGCTTCGCCAGGGCGCTGTGCGCGGGTTTGGGGTCAATGCATCGATTGTCCACCGCCGTTCGCCACGAACGCGGCCGCCGGATTCTGGAGTGCTCTTTTGCCGTGCGAGGCGTGGTGCTGTACCAGCCGCCAACCGTGTTCCAGCTTGCGGTAGGCCTGGCTTACGAAGATGGAACCGGTGGGCGTGAGGTCGCCCGGCCGCGTCACGAGCTCCTCGGTGAGGAGGCAGGCGAGGTCGCCCGTGTCGTAGCGTCCGACGAGCTTCGGTTCGATTCGGATGTTGAGTTCCCGCGAGAACACCAGCAGCCAGCTCTCCATGACCTCGGCAACGCCGCGATGCGCCCGCTGGCTTCCCGGGTGCAGGCAGACGATGTCCGGTCGCTCCGCCCACACGGCCATCATTGCCTCGATGTCCGCGGCGCGAAACGCCGCGTAATAGGCGGCAAGTGCCTGGTCGGGCGAGTTCATCCGGATCAGTGCAGTCCGGCGGATTCCAGTGCTGGCGGCGGCGACGGGTCCGGCGCCCCGTGGTGCAGCACCATCTGCCAGCCCTCGGTGGTCAGCCGGTAGGCATTGGTGGCGAGGATTACCCCGCGCCGCTGGCCGTCGACGAACAGCTGCTCGCGCACATGGTGCAGGATCAGCTTGCCGTGTCCGAGCACGATCACGTCCGTGGCGCGCACGACGACGTCCTGCATCGCCGCCAGGATCTCGCCCCAGCTCTCGAGGACCGCTTCCCGTCCCTGCAGGCGCTCCCCACCGGGGTGTACGCAGACGATGTCCGGGTCGTCAGCCCAGACCTCGGTCATCAGCGCCAGGCTCCCTTTCTCGAACGCGTCGTAGAAGGCCTGTTCCGCCGCCTGTGCCGATTCGTATCCTGCCATCGTCATTTCCCCTTACGGATCCTTCTGCGGCATTGTAAGACCCGCGGCCCGAAATGCCGACCCTGCCGGTAGAATAGCCGTTCTTTCCTCGCTGGAGTCATCTTTGGCGCGCATTCTCGTTACCGGCATTGCCACCGTCGACCATGTCCTGGATGTTGCCGTCTACCCCGGCGAGGATTCGGAGTCGCGTGCACTCGGCAGCAACACGCGACCCGGCGGCAATGCCGCCAATACCGCCTACCTGCTGGCCCAGGCCGGACATCGGACGGACCTCGCAGCCGTCGTCGCCGCCGGGGCCGAGGGCGATGCTCTGCTCGGGCTCCTGAACGCGCAGAGCATTGGCGTCGGGACCTGCACGCGCAAGGACGGACGCACCCCGACCTCCCACGTGCTGCGCTCGCTGGCGAGTGGCAGCCGCACCATCGTGCACTTCCGCGACCTCCCCGAACTGTCCGCAGCCGACTTCCGGAATATCGAGTTGGCCGGATACGACTGGTTCCACTTCGAAGGGCGCAATCCCGGTGAACTGCCGGCGATGCTGCGCGCAACGCGCCGCGCCGTGGTCGATCAGCCGTTGTCGCTGGAGCTGGAGAAGCCCCGCGAGGGGCTCGACGCGGCACTGCCCCTCGCCGATGTGCTGCTGTTCTCACGGGGTTGGGCCCAGTCTCGGTCGGCGGATGATCCGGAGGACTTCATCCGCCGTGCGGCCCGGCAACGGCCGGATCAGCTGCAGACGCTGACCTGGGGTCATCGCGGTGCCTGGCTCGCGCACCGCGGAGCGGTTTTCCATTGCCAACCCAGTGCCCGCCTGGAGATCCGGGACAGCCTCGGCGCGGGTGACAGCTTCAACGCGGGCCTGATCCAGGCCCTGGTTTCGGGTGAGCCGCCCGAGCGCGCACTCGAGACGGCCGTGCGCCTTGCGGAGCGCAAGCTGGCGCAGGTCGGTTTCGACGGCCTGTTCGTGTCGAAGGGAGACTGAGCAGCCGCGTTAACCCTAGTGGGCCATGCGGAAAGTTCGGTACCAGATCGCGTCGCCAGACGCGCCGGCGCTGCGTTGGGCAAGTTTGAAATAGAGTGGCTATTCCTGCACTTGCCCGCCTTGCTCCAGCGCGTCT
>SKJG01000031.1 GCA_007116035.1 Thioalkalivibrio sp. | reverse complement strand
TCGAGCTGGCTTTCGAGATCGCTGATCTCGACCCGCTGCAGGGCCAGCTGTTCGCCGAGATTCGACTGTTCGGAGCGGGCGGTGGCGAGTTCGGCCTCGAGGATCTCCTTGGCGGCCTGCAGATCGCCCACCTCGTTCTGGAGGGTGTTTCTCTGGGCGCGGACTTCGTTCAGTTGGGTCTGGGCGGTCTCGAGCCGGCTTTCGAGATCGCTGACTTCGACTCGCAGCAGGGCGCGCTGCTCGCCAAGATCCGATTGCGCAGAGCGTGCGGCCGCGAGTTCCGCCTCGAGGATTTCATGGGCGGCACGGAGTTGATCGAGTTCGTCCCGTGCTCCTGTGTACCGTTCCTGGGCGGCCTGCAGTTCTGCCTGCGCTTCGGCCTGTCTGGCCTGGGTATTTTCATCCTGCGCATGGCCTGGGATCGCCAGTGCAAACAGGATGGCTCCAACCGCAAGGGCACGGATGGCGGGGTTGATCCCACGACCCCTGGTGGTTGCGTGCATCGATGACTTGTTCATGGGTCTTGATCTCCTTGGTGTGGTCTGGGGCCCATTGACGCGCGGCTGCCAGGGCCTTTCACGTTATTGTCGTTCCCTTGGGGCAGAGTCTTCGCGGATCCAGCACGCCACGTGCCGCGACGACATTCCCGGGAAGTGTAGTCAACGCAGGGCTCCCGGGTCCAAGTATTCCTGATCGGAGCATCCTGTTTTCTTGCCTTGCAAGCCCTCGCGATCAAGGCTGTACTGGTCCGGATATCGGGGAACCCGTCCTTGTGCCCGAACGGGCTACGGGGCAAGGTCGACCTGCCCACGAAAGTGTAAACCCCGAATGTTGCGGAGGCCGTGCCGATGAATCGAAGCCTGTCGTTGCCCCTGATCGCAACCGGTGTGCTGGTCCTTGCCGCTTGTGGCGACCCTCCGCGGGAGGCTGAGCACCGCGACTCGGATACCGGTCGATGGTACAGCGTGGAACAGGTGATGCTGGGGGGGCATGTGTTCGCCACGCACTGCGCAGCCTGTCACGGGCCTCGGGCAGAGGGGGCCGAGGAATGGTTCCGCCGCCTCCCTGACGGCCGCTGGCCGCCCCCGCCCCTGAATGGCACGGCCCACGCCTGGCACCATCCTCTGTGGCAGCTGCGCCAACAGATTCGGGAGGGTTCGGACCCGGAACACGGCGATATGCCTGGATTCGCCGAAGTGCTCTCCGATGCCGAGATCGACGCGGCCATTGCCTGGTTCCAGAGCTTCTGGCTGGACGAGATCTACGCCGCTTGGCTTGTCTACGACGCGAATTTTCCCGAGCCGTCGAGCCATCAGAAGGGCTTGGAATAGCCCCCTGGCAGCGCCGGATCGGCCAGTGGGGGCACCTCCCCGCGCACGGTCGCGAGAAGCCCCGGGTTGCGGTCGATGTCGCGCAACGCCCGGCGGAAAAACGGGCGCAGACCGCTCTTCAGATGCGGCCGAGCCTGGCTTGGGGGAATGTCCTTCAATCGGCAGAACAAGGCCAGTGCGTAACTGAGATCGGCCCGTGACAGGAAGCCCGGGCGTTCGGCCGACGGGCCCTGGCAGGAACCGCAGGAATTCACACGGACATTGAAGGCCGTGTTGGCGAACATGATCCCGAAGCCCATGAAGACGCCGACCAGTTCGGTCACGTGGCCCCAGTTTTCCTCTCCGGCGGGCGGGGACTCTGCTGCCGCGGCGGCCAGGTGATGGGCAAACTCCCGCGCAAAGTTGGCAATCAGCGCCTCCGGGTTCGCCACCAGTTCGGGGGCGTAACTGAACAACGCCGGTGACCCCTGTGCCACCGGCATGGCGGAGCCGTGGGGGGCTCTTGTGGGCACCGCAAGCGCCTGAGGCGGGTAGGCTTGGGGAACCCATGTCCCGGGTTCCTGCAGGCGGCAGGGCCAGTGATCGAGGCCGGCGTGGCTGCGCACCGAATCGAAGACCAGCTGCGCCATCCCGTGCACGCTGTCCGCCCGTCCGGGGAAGAATTCCGGGGTGGGCAAGACGAGCCGGGTGCCGCCGAAGAAGATCTCGCGTCCCTGGTGGCGCATGGTCCAGGCAAAGACCTCATGGATCCAGTCGCGCGTGGTGTCGTCCAGCAGGGGTTCGCGTTGAAACAGGTCGAAGATCATGACGAACGGCCACCTGGCGCAGGGCAGCGTCGTTCCCGTGGTTGTGCGCGCTTTTCGTTCATGGGGCTAGCCTATCGCGTTTGCCATTACGGGGGCCATGGGCGGGTTGGTGATGGTGTGCGAGCCGCTACAGATATGGGGTCAGCAGGCGCGCGGCCCCGTCGCGCAGGCGCAGGGGGATCGGTCGCTGGCGAATCTCGGGCAGCGTTAGCAGCCGGGAGGCACGGCGCAAATCGGCCGCCCATTCGCTGAGATCCCGGCCAAGATCCGCGTCGTAGCACTCCAGGTTGAACTCGAAATTCAGGCGCAGGCTGCGCGGGTCCCAGTTGGCGGAGCCGAACAGCACCCAGCAGGCGTCGACCAGCATCAGCTTGCCGTGGTTGAACGGCGGCGGCGTCAGCCAGATGCGGCAGCCGCGCTCCACCAGTTCCGCGTGCAGCGGATTGCTGGCCCAATCCACGAGGCGCAGGTTGCTGCGTTCGGGCAACAGCAGGTCCACCCGGACCCCGCGCAGAGCTGCTGTCTTCAGCGCGCTGAGCAGACCCACCTCGGGAAGGAAGTAGGGCGTGAGCACGGTGACCTGTTCGCGGGCCTCGGCCAGCGCGGCCAGCAGGGTGAACTGCAGGACCTCGAAGTCTTCATCGGGGCCGTCGGGTAGGCCGCGGCAGAGGATCGTTCCGGCCTCCGGTCCGGCAGGGGCGACCCAGGCCGGCCCCGATAACGTCTCGCTGGTGGCGAATCTCCAGTCCTCGCTGAAGACGCGCTGGAGCTGATCCGCCACCGGTCCGTCGACCTGGAAATGCAGGTCGCGGATCGGATGCCTGCCTGGATCGGTGCGGCAGTGTCCCTGGCGGATGTTCATGCCGCCGGTGAAAGCGGAGGCGCCGTCCACGATCAGCAGTTTCCGGTGGTTGCGCAGATTGAAGGCGGCCAGGCTCCGAGGCAGATGTGCAGGAAGAAAGGCGGCGCTGCGAACGCCGAGACGGCGTAGGTGAGCGATCATGCTGCGGCGACTGTAACGGACACCGATCCCGTCGATGAGAACCCGCACCTCCACACCGCGTTCATGCGCTGCGTGTAGGCGTTCCGCGAAGTGCCGACCCACGCGGTCGGTATCGAAGATGTAGGTGGCCAGGGCAATACTTTGTTTGGCGCTATCGATCGCCTCCAGCATTGCGGCGTACGCCTCGTCGCCATCGAACAGCGGTGTCACGCGGTTTCCGGCGCTGAGCGTGAACGGGCTCAGCGTATCCCCCGAGCCCAGCAGCCCCTGCCAGCGTGCACTCAGTACGGGGTCCACTGCGAGACTCGGTCGCGGGGCTGGCGAGGGGCTGTGGCCGTCACGCAGCGCACGGGCGCGCCGGCGGATGCGGTTGACGCCAAGCAGCCAGTAGAGGATCGAACCGGCCAGTGGCAGGAGGAAGATCAGTCCGACCCAGGCGATGACCGTCCCGGTTTCGCGGCGTTGCAGCAGCGCGTGCACGGCGCTGGCGACGGCAACCAGGAACACGGCCGCGGCGATGCCGCTGGCGATCCAGCCGGTCTCCACGTCCAAGATCCGCCTCCAGGGTCCGGTAATTCGATGGCATGCGCCGCCAAGACTGGCTACAGTACGGCCGCGCTCCATAGCGGGCAAACCCGGCCGGTTCGGCGGGGGCGCCGGGCCTTCCAACACGGATCAAACGAGACCATGGCCGAAAACCTGACCCTCGACTTCGCGGACGCCGAGCGGCTGCCGCTGAAGGACTTTACCGAAAAGGCGTACCTGGACTACTCCATGTACGTGATTCTGGACCGTGCCCTGCCGCATATCGGCGACGGCCTGAAGCCGGTGCAGCGGCGGATCATCTACGCGATGAGCGAACTCGGGCTCTCCGCAGCCGCCAAGTACAAGAAGTCCGCGCGCACCGTGGGTGACGTGCTGGGCAAGTTCCACCCGCATGGGGACAGCGCCTGCTACGAGGCCATGGTGCTGATGGCGCAGCCTTTTTCCTACCGCTATCCGTTCGTGGACGGGCAGGGCAACTGGGGTTCGCCGGACGACCCCAAGAGCTTCGCCGCGATGCGCTACACGGAGTCCAGGCTGTCGCGCTATGCCCAGGTGCTGCTGTCGGAACTGGATCAGGGCACTGCGGATTGGGTGGCCAACTTCGACGGCACCCTGGAAGAGCCGAAGGTGCTTCCGGCGCGGCTCCCGAACGTGCTGCTGAACGGTGCCACCGGTATCGCCGTGGGCATGGCCACCGACATCCTCCCGCACAACCTGCGCGAGGTTGCGGCCGCCTGCGTGCACCTGCTGGAACATCCCGGTGCAATGCTGGACGACCTGCTGGAGCACATCCAGGGACCGGACTTTCCGAGCGAGGCCGAAATCATCACGCCGCGCGAGGAACTCCGGAAGATGTATGCGAGCGGTCACGGTTCGGTGCGCGCCCGGGCCCGCTACGAGCGCGAGAACGGCGACATCGTCGTCACCGCGCTGCCCTACCAGGCGTCGGGTTCCCGGGTGCTGGAGCAGATCGCAGCGCAGATCAACGCGAAGAAGCTGCCGATGGTCGAGGACCTGCGCGACGAGTCCGACCACGAGCATCCCACCCGCCTGGTGATCACACCCCGCAGCCTGCGTATCGATGTCGAGTCGCTGATGGCGCACCTGTTCGCCACCACGGACCTGGAGAAGAGCTACCGGGTCAACATGAACCTGATCGGTCTGGACGGCCGGCCCCGGGTCAAGGACCTGCACACGTTGCTGCGCGAATGGCTGGGTTTCCGGGTGACCACGGTGCGCCGGCGCCTCCAGTGGCGCCTGGACAAGGTGCTGGCGCGCCTGCATGTGCTCGAAGGTCTGCTGATTGCGTACCTGAACATCGACGAGGTGATCCGCATCATCCGCGAGAACGACAGACCCAAGCCGGTGTTGATGGAGCGGTTCGGGCTCAGCGACATCCAGGCCGAGGCTATCCTGGAGCTGAAGCTGCGCCATCTCGCGAAGCTGGAGGAGATGAAGATCCGCGGCGAGCAGGACGAGCTGGCGACCGAGCGCGAGGGGCTGGAAAAGATCCTGGGATCGGAGAAGCGGCTGAAGCGCCTCGTCGCGGACGAGATCCGGGCGGATGCGAAGGCCTTCGGTGACGGCCGTCGCTCGCCGCTGGTGCAGCGCGCCGCCGCCCAGGCCCTGGACGAGACGGCACTGGTCCCGACCGAGCCGCTGACCATCGTGTTGTCGAAAATGGGCTGGGTACGCGCCGCGAAGGGGCACGAGGTGGATCCCACCGCGCTGAATTACAAAGCGGGTGACAGTTTCCTGGACGCGTTGGCGGGGCGCAGCAACCAGTTGGTGGCGTTTCTCGATTCGACCGGGAGGGCCTACACGCTGCCTGCGCATACCCTGCCGTCCGCCCGCGGGCAGGGTGAGCCCCTGTCTGGGCGTTTCACGCCAGCCGATGGGGGGCGCTTCGTTGGCCTGGCGTCGGGTGCGGCGGAGGAGCGCTGGCTGCTGACGACCGATCACGGCTACGGCTTCATCGCGCAGCTGGGAGACCTGTTCAGCCGACAGAAATCGGGCAAGACCGTGCTGAGCGTGCCCCCTGGCGCCGAAGTGATTGCGCCCCGACGGATCACGGACGTGGGCAGCGACCGTGTCGCGCTGGTGACCTCCGACGGTTACCTGCTGGTCGTTGCAGCGGCCGACCTGCCGGAAATGGCGCGCGGCAAGGGTAACAAGATCATCGGGATTCCCTCGGCGCGGCTGAAGGCGGGACAAGAGCGGGTCGTGGCCGTGGCGGTGCTGCCGCAGGGTGGTACGCTGCTGATCCATGCCGGGAAGCGGTTCAAGGGCATGGGGTCCACGGAATGGGCAGAATACGAGACAGAGCGCGGCCGTCGAGGCCACAAACTGCCGCGTGGCTACCAGAAGGTGGACCGGTTGGAGGTCCAGGCGTGAATGGGTGCTGCGCCGCTTGAATTTTCTGCGCGCTGCCCCATCTAATAGCCGGTATTAAACTTTGCTAATGGAGCCTTCGGAGTCGCCATGAAACGTATCATGCTGTTTTTGGGGACCAACCTCGCCATCATCGTGGTGTTGAGCATCACACTGCGTATCCTCGGTGTGGAACGCATCCTCGATGAAGAGGGCGTCGGGTTGAATCTCAACGCCCTGTTGATCTTTGCCGCTGTATTCGGGTTTGGCGGCTCCTTCATTTCGCTGGCCATCTCGAAATGGATGGCCAAGAAGACGATGAAGGTGCACGTCATCGAAAAGCCCCGCAACGCGACCGAGCAATGGCTGTTCGACACCGTGCGCCGTCAGGCCCGGGAAGCCGGCATCGGGATGCCGGAAGTCGGGATCTACGACTCGCCCGACCCCAACGCCTTCGCCACCGGCATGAGTCGCAACAACGCGCTCGTGGCCGTCAGCACCGGATTGATGCAGACCATGGGGCAGGGCGAGGTCGAGGCCGTGCTGGGTCATGAGGTCGGCCACGTCGCCAATGGCGATATGGTGACACTCGCGCTGATTCAGGGGGTGGTGAACACCTTCGTGATCTTCCTGGCCCGTGTGATTGGTCACTTCGTCGACCGCGTGGTGTTCAAGAACGAACAGGGCCACGGCCCGGCCTTCTGGATCACCACCATCGTTGCAGAGATCCTGCTGGCGATCCTGGCCTCGATCATCGTGATGTGGTTCTCGCGCCAGCGTGAATTCCGGGCCGACGAGGCCGGGGCGAAGCTGGCTGGCCGCGACAAGATGATCGGAGCGCTGGAAGCGCTTGCGCGTGCATCGGGACGGCCGGTGGATATGCCCGATCAGATGGCGGCCTTCGGCATCCGCGGTGGACTGCCGACCGGTCTCAAGCGCCTGTTCATGACCCACCCGCCGATCGAAGAGCGGATCATGGCGCTGAAGGCAATGCGCTGAGCCCAGGGGATACCCGGGCACCGACGAAGGGCCGCCGGAGTGCGGCCCTTCGTCCTTCTGTGGCACTCGATGCCGTGCAGGAACCTGCCCCTGCAAGCGAACCGCTCACCGCCCTTTCAGCACACGGTCCGCGACGAAGGGGTTGCTGCGGCGTTCCTCGCCGAACGTGGACATCGGGCCGTGACCGGGGATGAAACGGGTCTCCGGGCCCAACGGCCAAAGCTTGCGGGCAATGGCATCGAGCAGGTCCTGGTGGTTGCCCTGGGGGAAATCGGTGCGCCCGATGCTCCCGGCGAACAGCACGTCGCCGACCAGGGCGAGCTGGCTCGGCGCATGATGGAAGATCACGTGTCCTGGCGTGTGGCCGGGGCAGTGGTAGACATCCAGCACCTGTCGGCCCACTTTGACCTGGTCTCCCTCGCGCAGCCAGCGGTCGGGAAGGAAGGCGTCGACCTCTTCGGTGCCGAACATCCTGGCCTGCATCGGCAGTTGTTCCAGCCAGAAGCGGTCGGCCTCGCCCGGGCCAATGATTGGAGTGGCCGCCATGTCCGCGAGCGCGCGCGCGGCCCCCACGTGATCCAGATGGCCATGGGTGAGCAGGATCTGACGGAGGTCCAGTCCCCGTTCGCGGGCTGCCGCCAGGAGTTTTTCGGGTGACCCGCCAGGATCCACCCACGCGGCTTCCAGCGTCTCTTCACACCAGATCAGGGTCGCATTCTGTTCGAAGGCGGTAACGGGGATGGTGACGAATCCGAGCATGGCAGTGTCCCGATGGGCGGGTGCGGGGCCACATTGTGGCAAAGTGGCCAGGGCCCCGTCATTCGCGGTAGAGCTGGGGCAACCCGGCGCAGCGCGGCAGACGGTTTCTGTCAGGGCGTCAACGAAGCGCCGGTGGGCTTCCGAGATTTTTTTGCAGCTCGGGGTTGACAGCAGAATCTGCATATTAGAAGATGCTCATACGTTGATCGTTGCCCCCCCGCAACGGTCAACGTACTCCTCCATCCTCCTTTGGTGGTTTAATTGGCGCGGACTCCGGTCCGCGCCTTTTTTTTGGTGCGATCCCGGAGGAAGCGTTTCTTTAGTTACCTCTTGAGGAGGTCTGATCCCGGCCAAATCGATGTCTGTGTCATTCAATAATCTGCGTAACGCCGTCCTGGTCTTGATCCTGCTGCCGCTGCTGGCCGTTTTGGTCGCGCTCGGCACGCTGGCGTTGCGCGAGTTCGAGCAGCAGATGGAGCTGCGCATGCAGGAGGACATCGAACTGGTGGCGCGATCCATCCGCCTGCCGATCTCGGCGGCGATGATCCGGCGCGATGCGATGGACGTGCAGCAGGCGCTGGATTCCGCATTTCAGTTGGAACAGGTCTTCGGCGTCTACGTCTACGACTCCCACGGCGACCTGATCGCCACCAGCGGGCCGCGCAGCCCGTCGCTGGAACGTCGCCATGAGGCCCGCCTGATCACCGCCACCGGCAGCCAGGGGGCCTTCGAGGAGCGCCAGGGCCGCGAGGTGTTCTCCTTCTTCCTGCCACTGACCGACGCCGGCGGACGGATCGTTGGACTGCTGCAGATCACCCGCGATGTGACCCGGTTCCATGCCTATATCGCCCAGATGCGCTGGCAGGGCGGCGTGGCAATCGTCCTGCTCTCGCTGGTCTTCCTGTTCGTGGTCCTGATCGGGCATCACCGCGCAGTGGGCCGGCATGTCAACCGGATTGCCGGCGCCATGGAGAGAGTTGGCACCGGTGCCCGAGGGCTGCGCGTGCCGGAGCAGGGGCCGCAGGAACTGCGGCTGTTGGCTACCACGATGAACGAGATGCTCGAACGCCGTGAGGATTCGGAGCGGGCACTGGAGGCGCAACGTGCCCAGCGCGCCGAGCTCGAGGAGAAACTGCGCCAGTCCGAGAAGCTGGCCGCGATCGGCCAGCTCGCGGCCGGTGTGGCGCACGAGCTGGGCACGCCCCTCGGCGTCATTGCCGGACGCGCGCAGCGTGCTCGTCGCGGGGTGCCGGAGGGTTCCCGAACCGCGATGGAAATGGAGAGTCTGCTGGCCGAGCTTGGTCGGGTCGAACACATCGTGCGCCAGCTGCTGAACTTCGCGCGGCGCAATCCCCTGAACCGGCGCGAGATCGCCCTTCCAGCGTTGGTGGCGGATGTGGTGTCGCGGGTACGCATGGGTGGACAGCGCTCGGAGATCGAGGTCCATGCGGTGCCGGCCGACGCTGCCCCGACGTTGACGATCCGAGCGGATCCGGCCCGCCTCGAGCAGGCATTGGGTAACCTGCTGGAGAACGCGATCCATGCCGCTCGGCAGCGGGTTACGGTGGCGTGGCGCAGGATCACGGAGGATTCCCGCGAGATGCTGGAAATCACGGTGGCGGACGATGGGCCGGGGATTGCCGAGGCGCATATCGATCACCTGTTCGAGCCGTTTTTCACCACCAAGCCGGCCGGGGAGGGGACCGGCCTGGGCCTCGCCGTGGCGCACGTTGCGATCGAGGACCATGGCGGTGAGTTGCGGCTGGACCGGGCCTGGTCTCCGGGCACTCGGTTCGTCGTGACCCTGCCGCTGTCGGAGGGTACCGCCAATGAGTGACGTTCTTGCCGCCACCCGGGGCGATGCCCGTGATGCAGTGCTCGTGGTCGAGGACGATGCCGGGCACCGTGAACTGCTCCGGGAGGAATTGGCCGAGGCGGGATACTCCGTGACTGCTGTGGCCACGGCGGAGGAGGCGCTCGCGCAGTTGCGGGAGCGAACCTTCTCGCTTGTCGTCAGCGACCTGCGGCTGCCGGGGGAGGACGGGTTCGCGGTGCTGGAGGGGATCCGAACGCTGGTGCCCGCGCCGGGGTTCATCATGTTGACCGGCTTCGGCACGATCGACCAAGCCGTCGCTGCGCTGAAGGCGGGGGCGGACGATTTCCTGACCAAGCCGATTGATCTCGAGCACCTGCGTATTGCCGCGGACCGTGTACTGCAGACGCGGCGGCTCCGCAATGAGGTTCAGCAGTACAGGGAGGTGCTGGGCGACCAGGGCTTCCATGGCATGTTCGGCAAGAGCCCCGCGATGCTGAACTTGTTCGACCTGATCCGGCGCATCGCCGGTTCTGACGGCAGTGTCCTGATCACCGGGGAATCCGGCACGGGCAAGGAACTGGTTGCTCGCGCGCTGCACGAGGAAAGCCCCCGCGCCGGCGGACCCTTCGTGGCCATCAACTGTGCCGGGATTCCGGAGACCTTGCTGGAATCGGAACTGCTGGGCCATGCGGCGGGTGCGTTCAGTGGCGCGCGCGGGGCGCGCAAGGGCCTGTTCCTCGAAGCCGACGGTGGCACGCTCTTCCTGGACGAGATCGGGGAAATGCCCGCGTCCATGCAGACCAAGCTGCTGCGCCTGCTGCAGGACGGACAGGTGCGACCGGTTGGCGCCAATGAGGAAGTGAGCACGGATGTGCGCATCGTCGCCGCCACCCACCGGGACATCGCCGAGCTGATGGCCGAGGGCAGCTTCCGGGAGGATCTGTTCTTCCGGCTGGAGACCTTCCGCATCGAGGTGCCGCCCCTGCGCGAGCGCGGGGAGGACATCGCGCGGCTGCTGGAATTCTTCCTGCGCCGTCAGGCACTCGCGCAGGACCAGCCGCTACGGCGCCTGGAACCCGATGCGCTGCGGCAACTGCTGGGTTACCGATTTCCAGGCAACGTGCGTGAACTCGCCGGTCTGGTCGAGCGCGCAGCCACCCTGGCCCGGGGCGACACCATCGGGATCGAGGACCTACCGGAGCGGGTTCGCACGGACCGCTCGGACGATCTCGAGCCGGGTGCCGACCCGGCGGGTGGCGGTCGTCATGAGGACGAGTGGGAGACGCTCGACGAACTCGAGGAACGCTACATCCGGCAGGTGCTGGCCTTTACCGGCGGCAACAAGCAGCGCGCGGCCCGGATTCTCGGCATCGGCCGCAAGACCCTGTACCGCAAGCTGGACAGTGATGTGTGACGATCGGAACCGTATCAATTCGACACATGTGGCGCGATGCCACGGCGTTGCCGGGCCCATGATCGCCGTGAAAACCCATCGATAATCTTGTAAGCGTCGGATGGAAAATGGGTTTTTTGATTATTTCCGGGTCTGGCACGGTTTCTGCTCCGTGGTTTATTGCTAACCAAGCCAATGCAATCGAAAGGAGCATTCATGACGATTCGAAAGACCGCGCTGACCATCGCCCTCACCGCACTGTTTGCCGCCGGCGGCACCGCTGTTGCCCAGAGCTACGGCGGCGGAGCCGGCCAGGCACCCACACCCGGCCAGACGACGCCCGCGACCGCTGCCCTGACCGAACAGACGGTCGATACCTTTGTCGATGCCTTCGTCGCGGTACAGGAGATCCGTGAGGACTTCACCGAGCGGCTCCATTCGGCGTCCGACGAGGCCGAGGCCCAGGCGATGCAGCAGGAGGCCCAGGAGAAGATGATGCAGGCCGTGGAGGAATCCGGAATGAGCGTCCAGGAGTACAATGAGGTCGCCATGGCGCTGCAGAACGATCCGGCCCTGATGCAGCAGGTGCAGGAAAAGGCCGCTGATCGCATGTAAGCTGGGACTTGATCCCAGGATCGCATCCGGTTCGCCGGACGCGGGGCCGGCCCCTCGGGGTCGGCCTTTCTTTTGCGTGGTCCTTGAACCCGGGGCGCGCGTTCGTTATGATTGCGCGCTTTATGAAATAGCGCCGTATCCGGAGCACAGGCATGAAAACCATTAGCGCCAAGCCGGCCGAAGTCGTACGCGACTGGTACCTCGTCGACGCCAGCGGCAAGACCCTCGGGCGGCTCGCCACCGAGATCGCGCGCCGTCTGCGCGGCAAGCACAAGCCGGTCTACACCCCGCACGTCGACACCGGCGATTACATCGTCGTCGTCAACGCGGAAAAGATCCACGTGACCGGCAACAAGGCGAACGACAAGATGTACTACCGCCACTCGGGCTTTCCCGGGGGGTTGAAGCAGGCGAATTTCAGCCAGTTGATCGAGCGTGCGCCGGAACGGGTGCTGGAACATGCGGTCAAGGGCATGCTGCCCAAGAATCCGCTGGGCCGTGCCATGTTCAAGAAGCTGAAGGTCTATGCGGGCACGGAACACCGTCACACCGCTCAGCAGCCGCAGCCGCTCGAGATCTAGCGCCGCTTACACCGCATACGTCAAGGACAACGCATTCATATGGCAATCAACCAGAACTATGGCACCGGCCGTCGCAAGACGGCTTCCGCGCGGGTCTTCCTGCGTCCGGGGAAGGGCGACATCGTCGTCAACGACAAGTCGCTGAACGACTACTTCGGGCGTAAGACCTCGCGCATGGTCGTCCGCCAGCCGCTCGAGACCGCGGACATGGTCAACCACTTCGACGTGATCGCGACCGTCAAGGGTGGCGGTGCGAACGGGCAGGCCGGTGCCATTCGCCTCGGAATTGCCCGGGCTCTGGTCCAGTACGACGAGGCCCTGCGTCCGCCGATGCGCCAGGCCGGGTTCATGACCCGCGATGCCCGCGAAGTCGAACGCAAGAAAGTCGGTCTCGCCAAGGCCCGTCGCGCGAAGCAGTTCTCCAAGCGCTGAGTTCCAGGCCCGGGACCGCGTCCCGGACCTGTCGAATTGGGGGATCGTCTAGCGGTAGGACTACGGACTCTGACTCCGTCAACCCAGGTTCGAATCCTGGTCCCCCAGCCAACATGCACAAGGCCCCCTCGTGGGGCCTTGTGCATGTTGATTAGGTCGGTCCAGGGTTCGAACCTGGAAGGTTCGAGCGCGGA
>SKJG01000065.1 GCA_007116035.1 Thioalkalivibrio sp. | reverse complement strand
GGAATACGTCTCCGGCGGTTCCAGTGCCGGTTCCGCGGTCGCGGTGGCGCTGGGTCAGGTCAGCTTCTCGCTGGGGACGGACACCGCCGGTTCCGGGAGGGTGCCGGCCGCGTTCAACAACCTCATCGGCGTAAAGCCCACGCGCGGACTGCTCAGCTCGGCTGGTGTGGTTCCCGCATGCCGGACGCTGGACACGGTGTCCATTTTCGCGCTGGATGCGGCGGACGCGAAACGGGTGCTGGAGATTACGGCAGTCCACGATGCCGAGGATGCCTACGCGCGAGAGGACCGTGTCCCGGCGCTGGGCCTTGCGGGGATTCCGGTCAGCGGCTTCCGCTTCGGCGTGCCCGCGGCGGGACAACTCCAATTCCTCGGTGACGGCGACTACGAAGCGCTGTTCTCCGCGGCGGTGCGAAGGCTGCACGGACTCGGTGGCGAGCCGGTGGAGATCGACTTGTCGCCTTTCCTCGAGGCCGCACGGCTTCTCTACGAGGGACCCTGGGTGGCGGAGCGGTACGCGGCGATCCGCGGATTCTTCGACGCGCGTCCAGAGGCACTGGTCGATGTCACACGGGACATCATCCGCGGGGGCAGGGCACCCCTGGCGGTGGACGCTTTCGAGGCGCAGTACCGGCTGCAGGCGCTGCATGCACGTACCGAGATGATCTGGGACACGGTGGACCTGGTGTTGACCCCGACTACCGGGACGATTCCGACGATTGCCGCCGTGCAGGCCGAACCGGTGCGCGTGAACAGCGACCTCGGCTATTACACGAACTTCATGAATCTGCTCGATCTCTGTGCCATCGCGGTCCCGGCCGGCTTCCGTTCGGACGGGTTGCCGTTCGGCGTCACGCTGTTCGCACCCGCGTTCCGCGACTGCGAGCTGCTGCCCATAGCCGACCGCCTGCAACGCGCCTCCAGCACGCCGCTGGGTGCGACCGGCAGCCCGTTTCCGGAACGGCCCGCACTGGAGCCGGAAAGACGCCATTTCATTCCGGTCGCGGTCTGCGGTGCACACATGAGCGGGCTGCCACTGAATCATCAGCTGACCGAGCGCAGGGCGCGCCTGCTGCAGGCAACCCGCACCGCGCCCGAGTACCGCTTCTATGCGTTGCCCGGCGGGCCGCCGGAGCGCCCGGGGCTGGTCCGGGTCGGTACTGGCGGCGCTGCCATCGAGGTCGAGATGTGGGCGGTGCCGGCAGACCGCTTCGGCTCCTTCGTCGCTGGAATTCCCGCACCACTCGGGATCGGGCGCCTGCGCTTGGAGGGCGGAAGTGAAGTCCCCGGGTTTCTGTGCGAATCGATCGCCATCCCGGGTGCGACAGACATCACCGATCTAGCTTCGTGGCGCCATTACTTGGCGTCGCGCGGCTGACGGTTGGTCCCATGTGCGGTCGCTTCGCACTGAGATCCTCGACGGCTGAGATGGCGGGCCGGATGCTCGGTCTACCGCCAGTGCCGGATTGGGTCAATTCGCGTTTCAACATTCCGCCGGGTACCGGGATTCCGGTGATTCTTTCCGCGGCTTCGGGCGAGCCCGAGTGGGGGCGCGCCGACTGGAATTTCCGGCCCCGGTGGGCGCAGCCGGACGCGCCGAAGCCGATCAACGCGCGCGCCGAGACGGTCGCAACCAGCAAGTACTTTCGCGAGGCCTTCGCGCATCGGCGCTGCCTGGTGCCGGCCGACGGCTGGTACGAGTGGCAGGCGTCGGATGGGCGCAAGCAGCCGTGGTACATTGCGCCCGGCGACGACGAGAGTGCCGGTGTGCTGTTTCTGGCGGGCATCTGGGAGCCCTCGGCCGAGGACGCGATCTGCTGCGCGATCGTCACCGAGCCGGCACGCCCGCCGCTGGACAGAATTCACCATCGGCAGCCGCTCGCACTCGAAGAGGACTGCCTGCGGGGCTGGCTCGATCCCGCGCTGACCGACCGCACCGCGATCCGGTCCGTGGTCCGGCGCTTCGCTACGGAGCGCCTGCGCTGCCACCCGGTCTCCACCGAGGTCAATCGCACCGAGAATGACCATGAGGGGCTTCTCTCCCCAGTTGCGCCGTTGCAGGCCGAGGGCGAGTGACGGGCGCCCCGCGTGTGCCCCGGACCCGGTCAGCTCGCCTGACGGGAGCCGGAAGTTTGTTCACAGGCCTCCAGCATCCTCGCGAGCGGTTCGGGGTCGGCAAGGCGATGATCGCTTCCGGTCTCGATCAGGGCATCCGGCGGCAGGCAGCTGTTCCGTAACAGCGCCTTGGAATCGGCGAAGGGGATGATCTCGTCGAGCGGCGAGTGGAGGATCCGGGTGCCGGGAGGAACCGTTGTCGCCGTGCCCCAGTGCCGCCATGCGGGACACAGCAGCACCAGCGGCGTGTCGCCGATCGCGAGATTCATTGCGACGGCTCCGCCGCGCGAGGAGCCCACGACGACGTCGGGCCGGTGTCTGTCGAATTCGGCCTGCGCGGTGACTACCGCGCGTTCAAAGTTCTCGTCGTCAAGCCCCGGGTTGATGACTTCGTGGCCGTGGCTTGTGAGATAGGTGGGCTTCAGGCCTCCGGGGACCGACTGCCAGCCGTGCAGGAACAGTATTTTCATCGGGTCTCGGGTTTCTTCTATGCTGGTACGGGTCGAGCGTGCCTGTTCTCGGCGCCGTTTGTCATGTCGCGGCACCCCCGACTCTGGCGACCGGGCCGCGAGAGCCGTGAGGGTGCAAACCTGCAAAGGTTGGAGGGAAAGGATTCGAGCCTTCGATTTATCTGTCAACCGGGGTAACCGGTGAGGCGATCGCTATGGACGCAAGCTACTCGCTGATGGTGCACGGGGGCGCGGGCGTGTTGGCCGCTGCCGACGACCCGGAGCGCGCACGGCGCTACCTGGATTCCCTGCACCGGGTGCTGGAGGCGGGGCGCTTGATCTTGCTGCAGGGCGGGGCGTCACTGGATGCCGCCGAACACTGTGTCGCGTTGCTCGAGGACGATCCGCTTTTCAACGCGGGCCGCGGCTCGGTGTTGAACGAGGACGGTGAGATCGAAATGGACGCCGGCCTGATGGATGGGCGGACGCTGGCTGCAGGCGCCGTTGGTGCCGTGCCCCGGATCGCCAACCCCATCCGCCTGGCCCGGCGGGTGCTGGACGCCGGCGATGCGGTGTTGTTGGTCGGACCCGGTGCCCTGCGCTTCGCGGCTGAGTGCGGCATTCCGGAGGTGGCCAGGGACGATCTGGTGACCTTCGAAAGGCAGCAGGAATGGACTCGGGTCCGCGGGCGGAAAGCCGGTCCCTCTAGCCCCGATCCGTCAAGGATCGAGTCCAGCGGCACGGTCGGAGCCGTTGCCCGAGACCTTCAGGGTCGTCTGGCTGCCGCAACCTCGACCGGGGGCAGGGTGAACAAGCCTGCGGGAAGGGTCGGTGACTCCCCGCTGATCGGCGCAGGGCTCTACGCGGACGATGCGTCCTGCGCGGTGTCGGCCACCGGACATGGCGAGGAGTTGATGCGGGTGTTGCTGGCTGCCACGATCGCCAATGCGGTGGCGTATCGGGACCTCGATGCACCGGCAGCCATGGATTTTGGCGTGCAAATCCTCCGCAATCGGGTCTCCGGCCGTGGCGGCGCGATCTGCGTCGACCGGCAGGGTCGCTGCGCTGCCGGTCACACGACGCCCCGGATGCCGCATGGCTGGATCGAACGGGGCGGAGAGGTGCATTGCCGGCTGTGAGCGGACTGCCAGTACTCGCGGTCGGGAATGCGAGGGCGGCGATCGGACGACGGCAGAGCAGAGAGCAATCCTGAGCCCCCGAAGCGGGCCCAGCGTCCCGATCGAGTCACGTCGGATGGGAAGGGGATCGCGGGGCGGGCCTGAGCCCTTGATGTAGTTGGTCGGAGTGAAAGGATTCGAACCTTCGACCCCTGCCTCCCGAAGGCAGTGCTCTACCAGGCTGAGCTACACTCCGAACCGAGCGCCGTATTCTGCATGGAAACTGGCAGCCTGTCCATGGACACATGGGACAGATTTGAAATCTGTCCCAGGGCGGGGCGTGTCCCACAGCGGAGGCGGTCAGTATTGGCGTTCGACGGCGAAGTGGGCCAGTTCGGTGAGGGCGTCGCGCTGCGCGGACGGCGGCAGCGAAGCGACCGCGGTGATCGCCATGGCGGCCTCTTCTTCGGCCTGCGCTCGGGCATAGTCCAGCGCCTCGGTGCGCTGGATGACCCCGAGCACCGCATCGACCTGGTCACGGCCGCCCGACTCGATGGCGCCGCGGATCACGGCCTGGTCATCCGGCAACCCGATGCTCAGCGCGCGGATCAGTGGCAGCGTCGGTTTTCCCTCGGCCAGGTCGTCGCCCATCCGCTTGCCGGTGATATCGCTGGTGGAGGAGTAGTCGAGCACGTCATCGATTAGCTGGAACGCGGTGCCCAGGTGCATGCCGTAGCGGGCAAGAGCCTGTTCTTCCGCCTCGGGTCGTCCGGCCAGCACCGCGCCGAGCTGGCAGGCGGCCTCGAAGAGCTTGGCCGTCTTGGAGCGGATGACTTCCATGTAGCGCTCCTCGTCGACATCGGCGTCGTGGCAGTTCATCAGCTGCATCACCTCGCCCTCGGCGATCACGTTGGTCGCATGGGCGAGGATCTCCATCACCCGCATCGACCCGACATCGATCATCATCTCGAACGCACGCGAGTACAGGAAGTCCCCGACCAGTACCGCCGCCTCGTTGCCGAACAGGTGGTTTGCGGTCTCCTGTCCGCGGCGCAGCTCCGAGGCGTCCACCACGTCGTCGTGCAGCAGCGTCGCGGTGTGAATGAATTCCACCACCGCCGCCAGCGTGATGTGGCCTTCCCCCCGGTAGCCGCAGGCGCGGGCAGCCAAGACGGCCAGCAGGGGCCGCAACCGCTTGCCGCCGCTGCGGATGATATACTCGCTCAGCTGATTGATCAGCACGACCGGCGAGGAAAGTCGCTGTCGGATGCAGTCATCCACCGCCTGCAGGTCTTCTGCAGCCAGGGTTCGGATCGCGCTAATGGGCATGCTTGCAGGCCGATCGCCGTGAGGGAAGGCGCCTGCATGCTAGAAACGGCTGGCTGGGGTGTCAAGCAGGCGCGGCGTAACGCAGGCTTCCCTGGTCGCCGGGTGTCCGGCGGCGTTGACCGCAACGGGATCCGTTGCTAGTATTCCGCCCCTTTCGCGAGAGTCACTGCGCCAACGGAGTTTGAAGGATCATGTACGCGATCATCGCAACAGGTGGAAAACAATACCGGGTGGCCGAAGGCGACCTGCTCCGCATCGAGAAGCTCGAGGCGGACGTCGGTTCGGACATCGATTTCGATCAGGTTCTTCTGGTTGGCGAGGGCGATGACGTCCGCGTCGGCGCTCCGCTGGTCGAGGGTGGGAAGGTTACCGCGACCGTGGATCATCACGGGCGGGGCGACAAGGTCCACATCATCAAATTCCGTCGCCGCAAGCACCATCGCAAGCAGATGGGTCATCGGCAGTACTACACGGCCGTGCGCATCACGGGCATCGCCGGGTAAGGAGAGAGAGCAATGGCACACAAAAAGGCAGGCGGCAGTACCCGCAACGGTCGCGATTCCGAGAGCAAGCGCCTTGGCGTGAAGCGCTTCGGTGGTCAGAAGGTCCTGGCCGGCAACATCCTGGTCCGTCAGCGCGGCACCCAGTATCACCCGGGCGAAAACGTTGGCTGCGGCAAGGATCACACCCTGTTCGCGAAGGCCGACGGCGAGGTCGTGTTCAAGGTCAGCGGCCCGCGCAACCGGCGCTACGTGAGCGTGCAGCCGCAGCAGTAGGCGCAGCCGCAACCCGCTTTCGAAAAGCCCCGTTCGTCGGGGCTTTTTCGGTTCCGGCCCCCGTTCGGCGAGAGGTAGACGCATGAAATTCATCGACGAAGCGACGATCACGGTCAAGGCCGGTGACGGCGGCAATGGCTGTGTCAGCTTTCGTCGCGAGAAGTACATTCCCTTCGGCGGCCCGGACGGCGGCGACGGCGGCGACGGTGGCAGCGTCTGGCTGATCGGTAACGACGGCCTGAATACGCTCGCCGATTTCCGCTTCCAGCGTCGTTTCGACGCGCAGCGTGGCGAGAATGGGCATGGCCGCAACCGCACCGGGCGCTCCGGCGCGGATCTCGAAGTCCCGGTGCCCGTGGGGACGCAGGTCTTCGATGCCGATACCGGCGAGATGATCGGCGACGTGACGCGGGCCGGGCAGCGTCTGCTGGTCGCGCAGGGCGGCTTCCATGGTCTGGGCAACGCCCGCTACAAGAGTTCGACCAACCGTGCGCCGCGCCAGAGCAAGCCCGGGACTCCAGGCGATCAGCGTACCTTGAAGCTGGAACTCAAGGTGCTGGCCGACGTCGGGCTGCTCGGGCTGCCCAATGCCGGCAAGTCGACCCTGTTGAAGCAGGTCTCGGCGGCCGAGCCCAAGATCGCGGATTACCCGTTCACCACGCTGCACCCGCAGCTGGGGGTCGTGCGGGTGGGGCAGAACCAGAGCTTCGTGATGGCGGACATCCCGGGGCTGATCGAGGGCGCCGCCGAGGGTGCCGGCCTGGGCATCCGCTTCCTGAAGCACCTCGCACGCACGCGGCTGCTACTGCACCTGATCGATGTCGCGCCGCCTGACCCGGACGTCGATCCGCTCGACGCCGTGGAGACGGTGGTCGCCGAACTGGAGAGCTACAGCACGGACCTGGCACAGCTGCCGCGCTGGCTGGTGCTGAACAAGACCGACCTGCTCGACGAGGACAGCCTCGCTGCACTGCACGAGCGGGTCGCCACGAGAATCGTCCCCGGCCAGCCCGTGTTCGCGATCTCCGCGGTCACCGGCGCCGGTGTCGCCGCGCTGATGCAGTCCGTGATGCGCGACATCGAGCAGCGGGATGCGGCCGGGACGGATGGCGGGGATGGTGCCGGGGATCATGCGGAAGATGCGTGACGGTTTTCCGAAGGCCCGCCGGGTCGTCATCAAGATCGGCAGTGCCCTGATCACCGCCGAGGGCACCGGCCTCGATCGGCCTGCCCTGACCGGCTGGGCCCGCGAGATCGCGGAACTGCGGAAGCAGGGGCTGGACGTCGTCCTGGTTTCCAGCGGGGCGGTCGCCGAGGGGATGCACCGGCTCGGTATGCTCGAACGTCCGCACGCATTGCAGCTGCTGCAGGCTGCCGCTGCGGTCGGGCAGATGGGGCTGATCCAGGCCTATGAGCGGGAGTTCGCCAGTCACGGCCTGCACGCCGCGCAGATTCTGCTGACCCACGACGACCTCGCCGACCGTCCGCGCTACCTGAATGCGCGCAGCACCATCCAGGCGCTGCTCACCCTGGGCACCATTCCGGTGGTGAACGAAAACGATACCGTGGCCAACGACGAGATCCGGCTGGGTGACAACGATACGCTCGGTGCCCTGGTTGCGAACCTGGTGGTGGCCGACCTGCTGCTGATCCTGACGGACCAGGAAGGACTGTTCGACCGGGATCCCCGCGCCCACGCCGACGCCCGCCTGATCAGCGAGGGCAAGGCCTCGGACCCGGCGTTGCGCGGTTATGTGTCGGCCCGGTTCGGCCGCGTCGGCCGTGGCGGCATGGCCACCAAGCTTTTTGCGGCGGAGCGGGCGGCTCGTTCCGGCACTCATACGGTGATCGCCTACGGGCGGCAGCACAATGTCATTGCGCGGGCGGTGCGGGGCGAGAACCTAGGCACCTGGCTGAAGCCGGATCGCGAGCCCCTGGCGGCGCGCAAGCGCTGGCTCGCCGACCAGCTGCATTCGCGTGGGGAACTCGAACTCGATGCGGGGGCCGCGCGGGTGGTGCGTGAGTCCGGGCGCAGTCTGCTCGCCGTGGGGGTGGTCGATGTGCGCGGCGGCTTTCGGCGCGGCGAGGTCGTAACCTGCATCGACCCCGATGGCAACGCGATCGCTCGCGGTCTGTGCAATTACGCAAGCGACGAGGTGCGGCGCATCCGTGGGCTGAAGGCCGAGGCGATCGAGGCGGTTCTGGGCTACGTAGCCGAACCCGAACTCATCCACCGGGACAATCTCGTCCTGCTCTGACCGCCGTCGCCGCGGAGGCCGTTGGCTGGATGCGTGGCGGATGCGTCTGCGGGACCCTTTGGATACCCCTCCGTGTAGGCTCGACGGCCGCATGCCTGCGGCCGACGCCCGCCGGCAGGGCGAGGCCACACCCGCTTCGGCCCCGTTGGCGGACGACCGCACAACGGGCAGCAAGGCACACACGCAAACCAGAAGGCCCGCCGGATGCGCTCCGGCGGGCCTTCTGTTCAGGTGCTGCGCGGGCTGGGCCCGCGGGTCAGGCGTCAGGCCTGGCCCATCTCCCGAATGCGGGCGTTCAGGCGGCTCTTGTGCCGCGCGGCCTTGTTCCGATGGATCAGGCCCTTACCCACCGTGGAGTCGATCACCGGGACGGCATTGCGGTAGGCGGTGCTGGCGCCTTCCTGGTCGCCGGCACGGATGGCCTTGAGCACGCTCTTCATCGAGGTGCGGAAACGGGAACGCAGCGCCATGTTGTGGGCGCGGTTCTTGACGGCCTGTCGGGCCCGCTTGCGTGCTGATGCGATGTTCGCCAAGGCGAGTTCCTCTTGAATACCAGTGAAGCATCGGAAAGGGTGCGAAAAATACAGGGAACCGGCCCGGACGTCAAGCCAGCCTCTGACCCATTGGGTCGGTTCCGACACTGTAGCCGCCGAGGTTGTCTTACGGTACAAGCGGCCTCCGGCCGGGATCGGCTTGGCCCCGTGGCTGAGGGATCGCGACCGGAGGTCGCTCCTGCGAGAGGGTTGCGGGCCGGTAGGAGCGGCCTCTGGCCGCGATGCCGCCGGGATCGTGGCGAGCTGGGGATCGCGATCGGAGGTCGCTCCTACGGGAAGCGGGGATTGAAATCGACGGGTCCTGCGTCCTTGGGTCATAGTCCGTCGGCCAGTGCCGGCTTGGGACGATGCTCATCGGGGCCGGTTTCGTGCCTTGCCCGACGAATCTGAATAACAGGAGAGGACCATGACCCCTATCGCACGCCGCACCCTTCCCGCTCTTTCGCTCGGCTCGCTGGGCATGGCCGCACTGCTGCTCTTTGCCGGCCTGCTGCTGGCTGCCCCCCACGCGGCTGGTGCGGCCGAGGCCCGCGTGGTGTATCACGCCGACTATGCCGATCCTCGGCGGTTTTCCTCGATGCTCACCAGCATCAACAACATGGTGATGCACTACGACAACAACTTCATCGATCACGACATCCGCATCGTCTTCGTGGCGCACGGCGTGCGCTTCGTGACCGACGATGCGTTGGCGGGCACACCGTTCGCGGAGGATGACCAGCTGCGCGAGGAGCGTGATTCGATCCGCGGTCGCCTGCTGAGCCTGAACAGCCTCCACAACGTCCGGCTGGAGCTCTGCGAGATCACCCGGGAAGCGGTGGGTCTTGCGAGTGACGCGGTCTACGATGCCGTCGATTTCGTCCCCTCCGGCGTGGTGCGGATCGCAGAGCTGCAGAGCGACGAGGGGTTCGCCTACATCAAGATCGAGTAACCGCTCTCAGGGGGGCATGCCCCCTCCCGGTTACGGCGGTCCGCACCGCGCGAAACACCGCAGGTCCGGTGCGTGCCGCCAGTCTGCGCCGCCAGTCCGCGCGGTGGCCCATCGGGACGTCCGGTGCCTATAGAGCACAGCCAGGCGCGCCAGCGTGTCTGGCGAAGCGCTCTGGTACGGAATTTCCCGTATAGGACGGTAACTCGCCCTCGCGTTTCGCCAATTCGGTCAGGTACCCTACACTTGCGCTTTTCAGGGACCCCGGCCGGCCGTGAATCGCATCTTCCGCTCCACCGCCATCGTCAGCGGCATGACCCTGATCTCACGGATTCTGGGCTACCTGCGCGACATGGTGCTGGCGGTCACCTTCGGCGCCGGCGCCACGACCGACGCCTTCTTCGTTGCCTTCCGCATCCCCAACTTCTTTCGCCGGCTGTTCGCGGAGGGTGCCTTTTCACAGGCCTTCGTGCCGGTCTTCGCGGAATACCGGGAGAAGCACGGCCGCGTGGCCCTACGCGACCTGCTGGATCACACTGCGGGTGCGCTCTTCACCGCCCTGACGCTGGTGACGCTGGTCGGCGTGCTCGCGGCGCCCTGGCTGATCTGGGTCTTTGCCCCGGGCCTCGCCCAGGCCGAAGGCCGCCAGGATCTTGCAGTGCAGATGCTTCGCATCACCTTTCCGTATCTGCTGTTCATCTCCCTCACCGCGATGGCGGCCGGGATCCTGAACAGCATCGGCCGGTTTGCGGTTCCGGCGTTCACCCCGGTGTTCCTGAACCTGGCGCTGATCGCGGCGGCGCTGTGGGGTGCGCCCCTGTTCCCCGAGCCCATCGTCGCACTCGCCTGGGGCGTATTCCTTGCGGGAATCCTGCAGCTCGCGTTCCAGGTGCCGTTCCTGATGCGGGCCGGGCTGTTGCCCAGGCCCCGTTTCCGGCGCGCGCACGCCGGGGTCCGGAAGATCGTGCGCCTGATGCTGCCGGCGATCCTCGGAACCTCCGTGGTCCAGATCAACCTGCTGGTGGATACCGTGATTGCGTCCTTCCTCGTCGCAGGCTCGATCTCGTGGCTCTACTTCGGCGATCGCTTCGTCGAGCTGCCCCTGGCCCTGTTCGGTATCGCGATCGCCACGGTGATCCTGCCGCGCCTGTCCAGCGAGCATTCCCGCGCCGACCAGGCCGCGTTCGGGCGCACTCTGGACTGGGCGCTGCGCCTGTCGCTCTTGGTAGCGCTGCCGGCCACAGCCGGACTGATCGTGCTGTCGGTGCCGATCCTGGCCACACTGATCCAGTACAGCGCCTTTACCGAGCACGACACCCGGATGGCTGCGATGGCGTTAGCCGCCTACGGCCTCGGACTGCCCGCGTTCATCCTGATCAAGATCCTCGCTCCCGGCTTTTTCGCCCGCCAGGACACGAAGACGCCGGTGAAGATCGCAGTGATCGCGATGCTCGCCAACATGGTGCTGAACCTGCTGTTCGTGCTGCCGTGGTATCTCTCGGGCATCCCGGGCGCCCATGCCGGCCTCGCGCTCGCGACCTCGGCCTCGGCCTACCTGAACGCCGGACTCCTGTATCGCGGACTCCTGCGCGAGGGCATCTACCAGCCGGGACCGGCGCTGCCGCACTTCCGGATCGCGCTCTGGTCGGCGCTGGCGGTGATGGTCGCGCTGCTGATTCTGCTCGCCCCCGGCTGGGACCAGTGGTCCGACTGGGCTGCCACCCAGCGCGGCATGGTGCTGTTCGGCCTGATCGCCGCGGGCAGCGGGTCCTTCCTGCTGACGCTCTGGTTGGCGGGGCTGCGCCCGCGCCAGTTTCTGCTGCACGAGGCATGAAGAGCCACCACTGCGCCCGGGTTCGGGTGTGGTCGCCGCGAGCGCGGGGTATACTTCCGCTTTTGCGCGGATGAGTGGCGATGCAGCTGTTGCGCGGCTTGGGCCCTCGCGGACCGGTGTACTCCGGGGCGGTGGTCACAATCGGGAATTTCGACGGCTTCCATCGGGGGCATCAGGCCGTGGTGTCGCGCCTGCTCGCGGCCGGGAAGAGCCTGCGCGCGCCCTCCGTGCTGATCACCTTCGAGCCGCTACCGCTGGAGTTTTTCGCGCCCGAGCACGCGCCGGGACGGCTGCAGCGCCTGCGCGACCGTGTCGAGTTCCTGCGCACCACAGGCCTGGACGCCGTCTGGATGATGCGCTTCGGCGCCACGCTGGCGAACGAGCCGGCGGAGGACTTCGTCGAGCGCGTCCTGCATCGGGCCCTGGGTGCGCGGCATGTGCTGGTGGGTGACGATTTCCGCTTCGGAAAGGGGCGCGGCGGCGACTACGCGCTACTGGAATCCATGGGACGCGATCTGGGCTTCACCGTGGAGTCGACCCCGACCCTGGCGGACGCCGAGGGACGCATCAGCAGCACCCGGGTCAGGGCGGCCGCGCAGGCGGGCGATTTCGACGCCGCTGCCCAGCTGCTCGGGCGGCGCTACGGGATCTGCGGCCGGATTTCCCACGGCGACAAGCGCGGCCGTGTGATCGGTTTCCCTACCGCCAACCTGCGGCTGGGCGCGCAGCCGATGGCGCTGCGCGGGGTCTTTGCCGGCTGGCTGTTCACGCGGCGCGGCGACACCTTTCCCGCGGTCGCCAATATCGGCTGGCGGCCGACGGTCGCCGGCACCGAACAGCGGCTGGAAGCCCACGTGCTGGACGCCAGTCCTGAGCTCTATGGCGAACTGGCGCGCTTCGAACCGTTGGCCAGCATTCGCGGCGAACAGCGTTTCGAATCGCTGGACGCGCTGAAGGCCCAGATTGCGCGTGACGTCGAGTCGGCGCGCGCCATTTTTGCAAACCCATCCTTGCAGCAGCCGGCCTGACCGGCCCACCGGAACCCTCATGGCACGAAAACCGGCCCCGCCAAACCCCTACAAGGACACGCTCAATCTTCCGGAGACCGCGTTTCCGATGCGGGCGAACCTGGCCCAGCGCGAACCGGGGTGGCTCGCCGAATGGACCGCGGCACGCCGCTATGACCGGCTGCGCGAGCACTGCGCCGGGCGCCCCCGCTTCGTGCTCGCCGATGGTCCGCCGTACGCCAACGGCTCGATTCACGTCGGCCACGCCGTGAACAAAATCCTGAAGGACTTCATCGTCAAGAGCCGAACCCTGTCCGGCTTCGACGCGCCGTTCGTTCCCGGCTGGGACTGCCACGGGTTGCCGATCGAGCTCAAGGTCGAGCAGAACCTCGGAAAGGCAGGCAAGGACGTGGACCCAGCCACCTTTCGCACCGCCTGCCGGGCGTACGCCGCAGAGCAGGTCGGAGGCCAGAGCACCGATTTCCAGCGCCTTGGCGTGCTGGCCGATTGGGATCACCCGTACCTGACCATGGACTACCGTGTCGAGGCCGATACCATCCGCGCCCTGGGACGGATCATGGCCAGGGATCACGTGCAGATGGGCGAGAAGCCGGTGC
>SKJG01000043.1 GCA_007116035.1 Thioalkalivibrio sp. | reverse complement strand
CCCCCCCCTTGCACTTGCAGTTACGCTGGCCCTGTCGGGCTGCGGCAGCAGCAGTAATGACTCGCATCGTGACCATGGCCATGGCCATGGTCACGATGGCGAGATCGCGGGTGCCGTTCGAGCGCTGGTCGGCAATGCCAATTCGCTGCGTCTTCACAACATGGCGGATGGAGCGCTCGTGGCAACCTACGAGATCCCAGACGTTGTACGGAAGCGAAGATTTCGTACCCGGAAGGCACGCCGGATACACTGTTTATCTCGAACTTCGCCTACCACCCGGAGAGCCCCTGGGCGGTTGCACCCTGGGGCACCGAGGCGATGATCCGCGTCGCCCCGGAAGCCTCCGCCTTGAGCGAAGCGGATATCCTCACCCTGCCTGCGCGCCAGTGCGGCTATGCGATGCGCGATGACCACGGCAAGGATCTGCTCGTGCTGACTGTGGACGGGTATCTGCATAGCGTGGATTTGGCCGACTGGGAAGTGCGCTCGTCGATGCCGGTGATGGATCCGTTCGAATGCGCCGCACCGAGCCCCGTGCTGCGCAGCGTCGGCGGCTTCGTCTATCTGGCGCGACCGGCAACCGATGATCTGATCGAGATCGATCTGGATGAGGGCGGGATCACGCAGACCATCGCACTGACGGCGACACCGGAGCGTATGACCCTATTCCGGCATCCGGCCGGCCTGGAGGATTACGGCGATCACTGAGAACGGCCCGGGTGGCCTGCTCGCGGCGGATCTGTAGGGTCCGCCGCGACGTTCCGCTACCCATCAGCGGCGGAGACGGCCCGGCTGCTCGCAGGACAAGGCGGCGCAATGATGCGCAAGACACCGATACCCGGCGTTACTCACGAAGACCTGATGGCTCCTGGTTTGGAAATGCAATTCAAAGCACCGTAGCATGGGCGCAGGTGGAGAGGGTGATCCTGCGATGCTGCAACGGGTGACGTCTGGAGATCGGCGGGTACAGACCGGCATGGTGGGCAACGACGTCAGGGGAGTCTGCTACCGCCTTGCCGTCGTGTTCGTGTCCGTCAGCGGGCTCTTCGCCACGCCTGCCGCAGCCGACGATCAACGCAACTTCGTGTCGGTCTATGCGGGTGTGAATTTCCAGGAGCGCGTGGTCGATTTCCTGCGCGAGTGGTCGCCGACCTTCCAGAGTTCGTACATCTACACGGCTGCCGGGACCTGGTCCTGGGCACGGACCAAGCGTGCCCGCTGGGAACTCGAGGGTCAGATCGTGCGCCACAGTGGCCTGCAGCAACTCTGGGAAGTCAATCTCGTACCGACCGTCCGCTGGATGGACACCCCCTGGGACCCTATCGTCGATACCCGCTTCGCCATCGGCTGGGGATTGTCGTGGGCCAGCGAGGAACCGCCGATCGAACCTCGGCAAGAAGAGGAAGTGGGCGAAGGCGACTCTGTCCGGCTGCTGAGCTACAACGTGCTCGAAGTCGAGTTCATGCCGCCCCGCTCACGCGACTGGAGCGGCTTCGTTCGCCTCCACCACCGCTCGGGCGTCGGTGGCCTTTTCGGCGGTGTCGAGGGTGGTTCCAATTTCCTGGGCGCCGGCGTTCGGTATTACTTCTGACGAACGGATACCGGTGCGTCGTCGGGACCTTACACTGAACGTGCTTTCAGGCGAGGCGCAGCTCCGGCTCTACGTCCTCATAGGTGTTCAGCACGTGCTCGGACTTCGGATCCACTTCCGTCAGGCTGACCGGGTAGCCCCAGAGGTTGGCGAGATGACGTAGCATCATGCGGGTGTTGCGTTCCTCCAGCAGGCGCCCGTCGAGTACGCGGTGTTCCAGCATCAGCCGCCGGTCGCCGCCCAGGTCCACGTCCACCACCTGTATGTCCGGTTCATGCCGGGCCAGGTCGTATTGGGCCGCCAGTGCGCGGCGCACCTCCCGGAACCCGGTCTCGTCGTGGATGGCCTCCACCTCCAAGGCATCGTTGTCCGTATCGTCCAGCACCGAAAACAGGCGCCACTGGCGCATCAGGCGCGGGCTGAGGAACTGCAGGATAAAGCTCTCGTCGCGGTATTCGGCCCAGGCGGTCTTCCACGTGCCGAGCGTGTCCGCATTGCCGGCGATATCGGGGAACCAGCGCCGATCTTCTCCCGTGGGGGCTTCGCAGACACGCTTGAGCTCCTGCAGGATGCCGAAGCCGAGCGCGTAGGGGTTGATGCCCGAGAAGCGCCGGTCGTCGAAATCCGGCTGGAAGACCACGTTGGTGTGCGCGTGCAGAAATTCCATGAACGCGCCGTCGGTGATCTGGCCGGTTTCATGCAGCCGGTTCATGATCGCGTAGTGCACCGTGGTTGCGCAGCCCTCGTTCATCACCTTGGTCTGCCGTTGCGGATAGAAGTACTGGGAGACGATGCGCACGATGCGCAGGATTTCACGCTGCCAATGGGCAAGGCGCGGCGCCCGCTTCTCCAGGAAATACAGCAGGTTCTCCTCCGGCAACCCGAGGCTGGCCCGACGCGCGTCCAGGTCCGGATCTGACGCGCCGTCTTCGGTCTCACGCCGGGGCAGGGTGCGCCAAAGGTCACTGAAGCTCTGCTCCTCGAACCGCCGGCGCTCGCGCTCGCGCTCGATCTCCTGCTTGAGATTCAGCGGCTGCCGGCGGGGATAGCGGTGCACGCCGTGACTCATCAGGGCGTGGGCGGAGTCGAGCACGCGCTCGACCGCACTGGCGCCATAGCGCTCCTCGCACTCGCTCACATAACGCTTGGCGAAGTCCAGGTAGTCCAGGATCGAGTCGGCGTCGGTCCAGGTCTGGAACAGGTGGTTGTTGCGGAAGAAATGGCTGTGCCCGAAGGCCGCGTGGGCCATGACCAGGGTCTGCATGGTCATGGTGTTTTCTTCCATGATGTAGCACAGGCAGGGGTTCGAGTTGATCACGATCTCGTAGGCCAGTCCGGTCATGCCCTTGCGGTAGTACATCTCGTCGCGTGCGAAGTGCTTGCCAAAGGACCAGTGCCGGTAGAACAGCGGCATGCCCATGGACGAATAGGCGTCCAGCATCTGCTCGGAGCTGATGACCTCGATCTGGCTTGGATACGGGTTGAGACCCATCTCGTCCACGGCGATATGCTCGATCGCATCGAAGACCTTCCGCACCAGGCGGTAGTCCCAGTCGGCGCCCGTGTACAGGAGCCGGGCGTCGGATTCGAGGCGTCCAGTCATGTCAGCTCCTCAGTTGCGCCGGGGTGAACAGATCCCGGAACACCGGGAAGATATCGGCGCGCTGTCTCACCTTGCGCAGAGCCAGCGGGTGGCCACCGGCCACCAGGCGCTCGTAGATCTCCCAAAGAGGCGTCTTCGCCTTCCAGCCGCGTTCCTCGCCCACCTCGATGTAGGCGAAATAGCGGCAGAGCGGCAGGATCACCGCCTCCATGGTCCGGAGCACCAGCGGGTTGTCGGACGGGGTGTTGTCGCCGTCGGAGGCCTGCGCCGTGTAGATGTTCCATTCCGCGGGGGGATAGCGTTCCCGGACCACCCGTTCCATCTCTTCCAGCGCCGGCGAGACCAGCGTGCCACCGGTCTCTCTCGAGTAGAAAAAGGTCTCTTCGTCGACTTCCTGGGCGACGTGAGTGTGGCGAATGAACACGATGTCCACGTGCCGGTAGCGGCGTTCGAGGAACAGGTACAGCAGCATGAAGAAACGCTTGGCCAGATCCTTCATGTCCTCGGTCATGGAGCCGGATACATCCATCAGGCAGAACATCACCGCCTGGGAGATCGGCCGAGGGGTTGGCACGAAGCGGTTGTAGCGGAGGTCGATCGGGTCGATGTAAGGAATCAGGCGTGAGCGCCGGGTCAGCGCCTCCCGCCGCCGGACGAGCTCGCGCAGGCCCTCGGGATCCTTGCCGGAACGCTCGAGGCGGTCGATCTCCCGGTCCAGTTCCAGGATTTCGTCGCGCTTGGGACGGTGCAGCGCCAGCCGCCGGGACAAAGAGTTGCGCATGGTGCGCGTCAGGTTGAGGCTCGCGGGGGAGCCGGAAGCCGAGAAACCGGCCCGTTGGATTCCCTGCTGCTCCACCTTCGAGAGTTGCGTGCGGGCCAGTTCGGGCAGTTCCAGGTTCTCGAAGAAGAGGTCCAGGAACTCGTCACGGCTCACGGTGAACTGAAACTCGTCCTCACCCTCGCCACCGCCACTGCCGCCCGGCCCCTGCCCGCCTCCGCCGTCGGGACGGGGGATCGCGTCGCCCGCCCGGTACTCCTTGTTGCCGGGAACCACGTGGCGTCGAATACCGGAATCGGCCCCCTTGCGAAAGGACGGTTCCTGGAGCCCATCCGAGGGGATGCGGATCGCTTCTTCGCCCTGCGCCACCTCGCCCACCCTGCGCCGCGCGGAGATGTCCCGCACGGCGTCCAGGATCTGCCGCTTGGCCCGGCGGATGAACCGTTGTCGGTTCGCCAGGCTCTTGTCCTTGGGATTCAGACGCCGATCGACGATATTGACCACGGGGTCGGGACCCTCCTTTCGGGTTCAGCCTGCCTGTTTCACGCGCATGTACCATTCGACCAGGCGTCGTACCTGACGCTCCGTGTACCCTCGGGCCACCATGCGGCTCACGAAGTCACCGTGCTTGCGCTCAAGATCCGAGTCGGCCTTGGTCCCGAAGCTGATCACGGGTAGCAGATCCTCGACCTGACTGAACATGCGTTTCTCGATCACCTCCCGGATCTTCTCGTAGGAGGTCCACGAGGGCATCTTGCCGCCCTTGGCTGCCTGGGCGCGGAGCGCAAACTTCACCACCTCATTGCGGAAGTCCTTGGGATTGGCGATACCGGCGGCCTTCTCGATCTTGGACAGCTCCTGGTTGAGCGCCTGGCGGTCCAGCATCTGGCCGGTGTCCGGGTCCTTGAAATCATGATCCTCGATCCAGGCGTCCGCGTAGGTCACGTAGCGCTCGAACAGGTTCTGGCCGAAGTCGTGATAGGACTCGAGGTAGGCCTTCTGGATCTCGTTGCCGATGAAATCGGCGTAGCGGGGGGCGAGCTCCGCCTTGATGAATTCCAGGTAGCGCCGCTCGGTCTCGTCCGCGAACTGCTCCCTGCGGATGGACTGCTCCAGCATGTAGAGCAGGTGCACCGGGTCAGCGGCGACTTCCCGGTTGTCGTAGTTGAAGGTCTCGGAAAGCACTTTGAAGGCGAAACGGGTGGACACCCCCGTCATTCCCTCGTCCATGCCCGCCACATCCCGGTATTCCTGCATGGACTTGGCCCTGGGATCGGTGTCCTTGAGACTTTCGCCGTCGTACACCCGCATCTTGGAGTACAGGCTCGAGTTCTCGTGCTCCTTGAGTCGGGTGAGCACGGAGAACTTGGCCAGCAGGTCCAGCGTGGCCGGCGCGCAGGCGGCATCACTCAGTTCGCTGGTGCGGATGAGTTTGTCGTAGATGAGCTGTTCTTCCGTGGCGCGTAGGCAGTACGGCACCTTGATCACCGAGATGCGGTCCAGGAAGGCCTCGTTGTTGCGGTTGTTGCGGAAGGCCTGCCACTCGGATTCGTTGGAGTGGGCCATGATCACCCCCTGGAAGGGGATGGCGCCGACGTTTTCCGTGCCCACGTAGTTGCCTTCCTGGGTGGCCGTGAGCAGCGGGTGCAGCATCTTGATGGGCGCCTTGAACATCTCCACAAATTCGAGGATGCCCTGGTTGGCCCGGTTCAGGCCGCCGGAGTAGCTGTACGCGTCGGTGTCATTCTGGCTGTACAACTCGAGTTTGCGGATGTCCACCTTGCCCACCAGCGAGGAGATGTCCTGGTTGTTCTCATCACCGGGCTCGGTCTTCGCTATCGCGATCTGGCGCAGCTTGGAGGGATGCATCCGCACCACCGAGAAACGCGACAGGTCGCCGCCGAACTCGTCCAGGCGCTTGACGGCCCAAGGGGAGATCAGTCCGGTCAGCCGGCGCTTCGGGATGCCGAAGCGGGTCTCCAGGTCGGCCCCGTAGACTTCCGGGTTGAACAACCCCAGCGGGCTCTCGAACACCGGGGAAATCTCGTCGCCCGCCTTGAGTACGTAGATGGGGTCTTTCTCCATCAGCGACTTGAGCCGTTCCGCCAGGGAGGATTTGCCGCCCCCCACCGGACCCAGCAGGTAGAGGATCTGCTTGTGTTCCTCCAGCCCCTGCGCCGCATAGCGGAAGAAGCCCACGATGCGCTCGACGGTCTCCTCCATCCCGTAGAAATCCTCGAAGGCGGGATAGATCTTGATCGTACGGTTGAGAAAGATGCGTCCAAGGCGCTCGTCCTTGGCGGTATCGAGAATCCTGGGTTCGCCGATGGCCTTCACCAGACGTTCCGCCGAGGTCGCGAACATCATGGGGTCGTCGCCACAGGCTTCCAGGTAAGCCGCAAGCGGCATCTCGGTTTCCTGCCGCTTTTGGTACTCCTGTGCGTAACGGGCAATCAGGGTTTCTGCAGAATCCATAACGTCGTTACCTCCTCGTCTGGACGCAGTGTGTGGCCATGAACAGCCATGCAAGATGAGGGCCATGGCAGTGAACGGACCGCGCGTTCAACCCTCGGACGCCGAAAACGGCGTATACCCGATGTGTTCCGGTATGCGGTTTGGCCGGCGCCGACTGCGCGCCGGATTCCGGGACGGCATCTTCTGTGTTCGACGCTCCGGCATCACGTCAGTTCCGGAGCCGTTGCCACAGTGCGCACAGAGGACAGGTAAATCGCTTGGAGTTTGGTGGGCCGTGTAGGACTTGAACCTACAACCAATAGATTAAGAGTCTACTGCTCTACCAATTGAGCTAACGGCCCGCAGGGGGAAAGGGGTGGGGTGACCGATGGGACTCGAACCCACGACAACCGGAGCCACAATCCGGGACTCTACCAACTGAGCTACGGTCACCACCGTATCACTGTACCTGGACCACTTCCTGGGGCGGTGGCGCGCCCGGCAGGACTCGAACCTGCAACCGTCGGCTTAGAAGGCCGATGCTCTATCCGGTTGAGCTACGAGCGCGTGTGGCATGGAGCAGTGGTCGGGGTAGAGGGATTCGAACCCCCGACATCCTGCTCCCAAAGCAGGCGCGCTACCAGACTGCGCTATACCCCGTGGTGCCATCCCGCGTAAAGCCCAGTACAGCGAGCCGGGGATCATAGCGCTACCTTGTCTTCTCGGTCAAGGAAGCAAGAGCCTCCGGCAACGAACCCGATCCTTGAGGGTGGCCGGGCATCATGGGATGATCGACGGTCTGTTCCGGGGGATCTGCCATGAGTGCCAGGATCATCGACGGCCGCGCCATCGCGGCAACGCATCGCGACCGCATCGGCACAGAGGTCGAAGCCATGAAAGCTGCCGGGCTGCGCCCGCCGGGGCTGGCCGTGGTGCTGGTGGGCGACAACCCTGCCTCAGAGATCTACGTGCGCAACAAGCGCAAGGCCTGCACAGAGGTCGGAGTCGAATCGCATTCCTACGACCTCCCGGCACAGACGCCACAGACCGACCTGTTGGCGCTGATCGACCGCCTCAACCGGGACCGCGCCATTGACGGTATCCTGGTGCAGCTTCCCCTGCCCCCGCACATTGATCCGGAGACCGTGATCGAGAGCATCGATCCGGCCAAGGATGTCGACGGGTTTCATCCATACAATGTCGGACGGCTCGCCGTGCGGCTGCCGCGCCTACGCCCCTGCACTCCCTGGGGAGTGATCCATCTGCTACGGGAAATCGGGGAACCGTTCAAGGGAAGCACCGCCTGCGTGATTGGCGCCTCCAACATCGTCGGGCGTCCGATGGCCCTGGAGTTGCTGCTCGCCGGAGCCACACCGGTAATCTGCCACCGCTTTACGCGCGACACGCGCGCGCACGTCCGGGACGCCGATATCGTGATCGCCGCCGCGGGCAAGCCAGGGTTGGTGCGCGGCGATTGGATCAAGCCCGGCGCAACCGTGATCGACATCGGGATCAACCGCCTCGCGGACGGGACCCTGGCCGGAGACGTCGAGTTTGATGCCGCTGCGGAGCGCGCCGCCTGGATCACCCCGGTACCGGGCGGCGTGGGTCCGATGACCGTCGCCATGCTGCTGGAAAACACCCTCAAGGCGCGCCAGTTCGGCGAAAACGAACCGGCGCGCTGAGGGACGGCGCCGTGCACTGGCCTGGCACCGGCGCAGGCGGTACCATCCACAACCCACGTCACATAGGGAATGCCGAATGCATCGTTTTCTCATGCCCCTGGTGCTGTTAACCGCAACCACTATCTCAGGAGTTCTCATGGCTGATGAACAAACCAAGGTCGCAATCGAGACCAATCACGGCCGCATCGTGCTGCAACTCGACGCCATGGCCGCCCCGCAGACCGTCGCCAATTTCCTCCGCTACGTGGACGAAGGTTTCTACGACAACACCATCTTCCACCGGGTCATCCCCGGTTTCATGGTCCAGGGTGGCGGCTTCGACCCGGACATGCGCCAGAAGCCGGTTCACGAGCCGATTCCCAACGAAGCCGACAACAGCCTGAAGAACAAGACCGGCACCATCGCGATGGCCCGTACCAACGACCCGCACTCCGCAACCGCCCAGTTCTTCATCAACGTCTCCGACAACAGCTTCCTGGATCACAGCTCCAAGACGCCGCAGGGCTGGGGCTATGCGGTCTTCGGCAGCGTGGCCGAGGGCATGAGCGTCGTCAAGGAAATCGAGGGCGTGAAGACGGGCCGTGTGGGCATGCACCAGGATGTGCCGATGGAGCCGGTGGTCATGAAGACCGTCAAGCGCGTCGAGTAAGCCCGCGCACTCGACACGAGCGAGGGAATGCAAACGACGCCGAGGGTTCTGGTCGTCTCCGATCTGCATCTGGATCGGGAACCGGGGCTGACGCTCGCCCGGTTTCTGGAGTTCCTCGAGGGCCCGGCGCGCGAGGCCTCGGCGCTGTACATCCTCGGCGATCTTTTCGAGTACTGGATCGGCGATGATGCGCATTTCCCCGGGGCCGAGACACTCGCCGCCGCGCTGGCGCGGCTTCCGATACCCGTCACCTTCCAGCACGGAAACCGGGACTTTCTGCTCGGACCCGATTATGCCCAGCGGGCGGACATGGCATTGGCCCCGGAGATCCTGCGGATCGAAGTCGACGGTGGGCCCGCGCTGCTGATGCATGGCGACAGCCTGTGCACGGCGGACATCGACTACCAGCAATTCCGCACGATGGTTCGGGCGCCTGCCTGGCAGCAGGCCTTCCTGACGCGGCCGCTGCCCGAACGCATCGCCGCGGCGGAACGTTTGCGGGCGGGCAGTCGTGATGCCGGAAAGATGAAGCCCAGCGAGATCATGGATGCCCACCCCGACGCCATCGCGGACGTCCTGCGCACGCATGGGCTGTCGCTGCTGGTGCACGGCCACACGCACCGACCGGCGATCCACCACCTGCAGGTCGATGGCCGTCCCTGCCTGCGCTGTGTGCTGCCTTCCTGGGACGAACTGCCGGGCTACCTCTCGCTGGACGACCAGGGACCGCGGCTGCTGACGCTGGACGGCGGGCCCTACCCCGTCGGCTTTAGCCTGGCCCCGCCTGATCCTCCAGCGCCTGCATCTCGCGCAGGCTGAACCCGGCGGCCAGGCGCGCGTCCAGCGCGAATGGCGGGCGCACCCGCCCGGGCATGTGCCGCGCCAGCAGGTCGAGGAACGTCTGCTCCGGATCCAGCCCGCGCTGCACCGCGAGATGGCGGAACCAGTGCGACCCGATCGCGACATGGCTGACCTCCTCGCGCTGGATCACCTCCAACACCGCGACGCTGTCCGCGTCACCCGCCGCCTGCAGCCGCTGGATCATGCCCGGGGTCACGTCAAGGCCGCGAGCCTCGAGCACCCGCGGCACCAGGGCCATGCGCTCCATCGGGTCGACATCGGTCTTGACCGCCATCTCCCAAAGGCCGTTGTGTGCCGGGAAGTCGCCATAGGCAATGCCGATCTGTTTCAGTCGCTGTGCCAGCAACTGAAAATGCCGGGCCTCCTCCGCCGCCACCTGCAGCCAGTCGCTGACGTACTCGGCCGGGAGGTCGCGGAACCGGTACACCGCGTCCAGCGCAAGATTGATCGCATTGAACTCGATATGCGCCACTGCGTGCAGCAGGGCCTGCCGCCCACGCAGGGTGTGCAGGCCCCGCCGGGGCAGCTCCTGCGGGCGGACCAACTGGGGCCGCTCGGGTCGCCCGGGGATTTCGATCCGGGTCGGGGGCGGGTCATCGGGAACGATCGACAGTCCATTAGTGTGCCAGGCCTCGAGCAGGCGCTCCACGCACGCACATTTCCGGGCAGGATCGCGCACCTGCAGCGCACGCAGAGCCATCGCCTGCACACCGGGTTGTCGGCGCAAGGAAGATACCCCCGCGGACGGCTTGGTAGCAGCATCGACGCTCCGTCTGGGCTGACGCGCCAACGGATCCCCCGGTGTTCCAGCACCGGCTACCGATGACACGGCTTGTCCGGCAGCATCCGCTGGCTTGCGGCCCGTAGCGGCCGCCACCGGGCCGAGTTGCACGATCAACAGGTCCATCACATTGGTCCCGGTCTCCCTGCCGGACACGACCTGCCCCAGCCCCTCCCAGAAAGCCGCGGTGTCGGCGCCACGCAAGGCCTGCCGCAATAGGGTACGTGTCCCGGCATCGCCTTCGGGACGGCCATCACGGAACCATGCTCCGGCGGCACCGCTGTTGCCATCGACGCCATCCGTTGCCGCCGACAGCACCGCGATGGGCCGTGGGGAGCGTCGCGACAGCCAGAGAAGGAGGAGCAATGCAGCCAGGTGCTGCGCCCTGCCCCCGCGTCCGGACCGGGCCGGAAGCGGGACCGGGGCCTCGCCACCCCAGACATGTACCCCGGCCGGCGCATGGCGCAGGAAGCGAACCAGCTGGCGGGCCACCGGCAGACCCAAGGCCTCGGGAAACAGTCCGTGATCCCACGCATCCAATCCCTCGGCCCGGGCCGTGCGCCTCACCACCGCGCGCGCGTCCCCGTTACCTGCGACCAGCCGGTGGATGGGGCGATGCCCCGCTGCGGGCGGCGGCGGCAGCCGGCGCAGCAGCGTTTCCAGTTCGGGCCAGCCGATCTCCGGGCCCGTCATTGCCACAGCGGTGCTTTCCGGCGACCAGAACGGCCCGGAGCCCACCGACGCCGGCGAGTCGCCCGGCACGTCGCTGATGAACAGGATCCGGACATCGGCGCTCCGGCAGAGACCGGCCGCGCCGCCCGCCTTCAACCGCGAGAAGCGCCCGCGCAGCGCGTTCATGACCCGGATGTCCAGACCGGCTGCGAGCAGATGCTCGTTCAGTTTGCGCAGTTCGGCCAGATTCACGCCGGGTTGCGGCCACTCCGCGAGACTCGAGGCACCGCCGGAGAGCAGCACCAGCAGCGCATCGTCGGGGGGAACGCCCTGCAGAAACTCGGCCACCGCCGCACCCGCGGCCAGGCTCTCCGCCCCTGGAACCGGGTGGTTACCGCTCAGACGCCGGACCGGAAACGGCAACCGGCCAACCCGTCCCTCCGAACCCTTGGGGGCCACCACCAGCGCACGTGTGATCACGGCGCCCCACGCCGCCGCGGCACCCCGAAGCATGGCCTCGGCGGCCTTGCCCAGGGCCAGCAGATGCAGCGGTCGCACGGGAGGCGCCTCGTCGGCCAGTGCCAGGCGTACCGCCTTGCGGCCGTGCACGGCTTCGAGCGCCGCATGGTACCAGTCCAGCAAACGGCCCGCGCCCGTCACGCGAGGCGGTCCAGCCCCCGTGCCAGGTCACCCTGCACGTCGCCAATCGCCTCCAGGCCCACCGCGATCCGGACCAGGCCCTCGGTGATGCCCTGCGCCTCGCGTTGTTCGGGAGCCACCCGGCCGTGGGTCGTCGTCGCGGGATGGGTGATCGTGCTCTTGGCGTCGCCCAGGTTTGCCGTGATCGACAGCATGCGGGTGGCGTCGACGACCGACCAGGCCGCCGCGCGGCCCCCGGCGACCTCGAAGCTGAGCACCCCGCCGTAACCGGTTTGCTGGGCACCCGCGAGCGCGTGTTGCGGATGTTCTTCCAGACCCGGGTAATGCACGGCAGTCACCTTCGGATGCTCCCGCAACCAGCGGGCCAGCGCCAGCGCGTTGATGCTGTGCTCGCGCATGCGCAGGTGCAGCGTCTCCAGGCCCTTCAGGAAAATCCAGGCATTGAAGGGCGAAAGCGTCGGCCCAGCGCTGCGCAGGAAGCCGTAGACGTCCTTCCCGACACGCTCGGCATCGCCGACCACCGCGCCGCCCAGGCAGCGGCCCTGGCCGTCGAGGAACTTGGTCGCGGAATGGATCACCAGGTCCGCGCCCAGCTCCAGCGGACGCTGCAGCGCCGGGGTGCAGAAGCAGTTGTCCACCGCGAGCAGGACGTCGCGGGCATGGGCGATCCCGGCCAGCGCCCGGATGTCGACCAGCTCTCCCATGGGGTTGGAAGGCGTCTCGCAGAAGTACAGGCGGGTATTCGGCCGCGTCGCCTCTTCCCAGGCGGACAGGTCCGACAGGGGCACGTAACTGACCTCCACCCCGAAGCGGCCCATGTAGTTGTTCAACAGGACGGTGGTGGTGCCGAACACCGAGCGCGAGCAGACCACGTGATCACCGCTGCGCAGCAGCCCCATCATGGTGGCCAGAATCGCAGCCATGCCGGAAGCCGTCGCGACGCAGGCGGCCCCACCCTCCATCGCCGCCAGGCGCTGTTCGAAGGCGCGCACCGTAGGGTTGGTGAAGCGCGAGTAGATATTCCCGGAAAGTTCGCCGCCGAAGCGCGCTGCGGCCTCGGCGGCGTTCGCAAAGACGAAGCTCGAGGTCGGGAAGATCGCCTCGGAATGTTCGTTCTCGGGCGTGCGCCGATATCCGGCTCGGATGGCGACGGTTTCCGGGGCGTACTGGCTGGGATCGAATTCCTGCATCGGGGGCTTCCGGGAGTCAAGGCGGGAGGCGGCCCAGGAGCAGATCGAGTGGACACCGCCGGTGATTCCTACACTATACT
>SKJG01000027.1 GCA_007116035.1 Thioalkalivibrio sp. | reverse complement strand
GCCGCGGCCCGCGGAACCGCCCATCGCGCGTACCGGCGATGCGGCGCCCACGGTCACCCAGCCACCGGCGCGTCCGGCCACGGGAGGCGGGACGGTCGCTGCGCGGGGGCCCTTGCAATGGCAGTGGCCGTCCGACGGCCCCGTGCTGCGTCCGTTCTCCAACAGTGCGGCCACGCGCCGCGGTATCGCCATCGGCGGCAGTCGCGGCGACGAGGTGCGTGCCGCCACGGACGGGGAGGTGGTCTATGCGGGAAGTGGACTGGTCGGTTATGGCAGGCTTATCATCCTGAAGCACGATGCACGATTCATCAGCGCCTACGGGCACAATGACGAATTGCTGGTGCGCGAAGGCCAGACCGTGCGCGCCGGCCAGAAGATCGCACTGCTGGGCGATTCCGGGGCCGACCGCCCCATGCTGCATTTTGAGATCCGGGTCGATGGTGCGCCTGTCGACCCGACGCGTTATCTTCCGCGGCGGTAGATCCTGGCACTCAGACGGAGAAGTTCTGCACCATGTCCTCACAGAACCGATTTCTGAAACGGGTCCCCGGCGACCCGATGGATCCTGAAGCGGGCCCCTCTCCGGAAGATGACGATAACGGCGCCGAGGCGGACGCGGTCGACAGCCCCGTTGATGACGCGGACCCGGTCGAGGCCGATCCCATTCGCGTGGCGGCTGCGGGGCGCCTGCAACAGGACGCCGGGCCGGCGGAACTCGACGCCATCCAGCTCTATCTCCGCGACATCGAATTCCGCCCGCTGCTGACCCCGGAGGAAGAGGTCTACTTTGCCCGCCTGGCGCGGGCGGGGGATCCCCAGGGCCGCCAGCGGATGATCGAATGCAATCTGCGGCTGGTGGTCAAGATCGCCCGTCGCTACATGAACCGGGGCCTGGCGCTCCTGGACCTCATCGAGGAGGGCAACCTCGGCCTGATGCACGCGGTGGAGAAATTCGACCCCGAACGCGGCTTTCGCTTCTCCACGTACGCGACCTGGTGGATCCGCCAGACCATCGAACGCGCGCTGATGAACCAGGCGCGGACGATCCGCATACCGGTGCATGTGAGCAAGGAACTGCGCGCCCACAGCAAGGTGGCGCGTGGGATGATGCAGGAACTGGGACGGGACCCCAGCGAGGAGGAGCTGGCGAACCGGCTGGGCAAGCCCGTGGCCGAGATCCAGAAGCTCCGGGCGATGTCCGAACCCTCGACCTCCATCGACATCGCGGTGGGGCCGGACGGCGACCGGTCGTTGACCGAGATCCTGCCGGACGAGAATTCAGCGGGGCCCTCGGCGCTCCTGGAGGACGAAGACATCCGTAATCTCGTCGCCGCCTGGCTGGAGGAACTCGACCAGAAGCAGCGCGAGGTCCTGGTGCGCCGCTTCGGGTTGCACGGCTTCGAGCGCTGTACGCTGGAACAGGTCGGAGTCGAGATCGGGGTGACCCGGGAGCGGGTGCGGCAGATCCAGATGGAGGCCCTGAAGCGCCTGCGCCGCCTGCTGCGGGCCCGCGGGTTGTCGGAGGACGTGCTGCTGCCGCGCCCCTGAATTTCGAGGCCACCAGACCGGGGCAGACGGCGCCCGGGTGAGGCGCCTCAGCGGTCGATGATCAACGCTGCGGCGACCATCCTCCCCTCCGCCATGATCAGGTTGTAGGTGCGGCAGGCGGCGGCGGTGTCCATGATCTCAAGCCCCCACGGCTGCGCACGGAGTTCCCGCCACAGCCCGCGCTCGGGAAAGATCTGGCGCCGTCCCGTTCCCAGCAACAGGATCTCCGGCGGGTGCGCATGCACCCAGGCGAATGCCTCGACGTTCAGGGCATCCACAGCGGCCACCGGCCACGACGGCAGCAGGCGGTCCGGGCGCAGGATCAGGCTATGGGCGTAGCGGGCCCCGTTGACCGCGACATGATCCGGCGCATAGCCGGTGATCATGTTCTGTTCGTCGTCGGTGATCTGCGTGAACTGCATGCATGCAAAGCTACCGGCATCGGCCCCATGCGGCAAGCGTCCCCTGCAGCGGCGGGTGTTGGCATCGGGTGGATTGCCGCCGCTTTGCGTTGACACTGCGACAGGCGGGTTATACTTTCACCCGTTTGTGTTGAACCGGCCGGATGCCCACGGCCATACCGCCCCAATCCACGAGCCAGGAACCCATCCGTGATGGACGTCTTTCCCCGCATCGAGCGCCTGCCGCCCTATGTCTTCAATATCGTCAACCAATTGAAGGCAGAGGCCCGAGCCCGGGGCGAGGACATCATCGACTTCGGCATGGGCAATCCCGACCAGCCGACTCCGCAGCACATCGTGGACAAGCTGGTCGAAGTGGCGCAGCGTGGCGATACGCACCGGTATTCGGTGTCCAAAGGCATCCCGCGCCTGCGCCGCGCGATCACGCGCTGGTACAAGGCGCGCTACGACGTGGATCTGAATCCCGAGACAGAGGCGATCGCGACGATCGGCTCCAAAGAGGGCCTTGCGCATCTTGCGCTGTCCATCCTCGGCCCCGGCGACGCGGTTCTGGTGCCGAACCCGGCCTATCCGATCCACCCCTACGGTTGCGTGATCGCCGGGGCGGACGTGCGCCACGTGCCGCTGACGCCGGATGTCGACTTCTTCGCCGAACTCAATCGTGCCATCCAGGACTCCTGGCCGCGTCCGAAGATGCTGATCCTCAATTTCCCGGCGAATCCCACGACCCAGTGCGTCGATCTCGAATTTTTCGAGCGCGTGGTGGCGATCTGCCGGGAGAATCACATCTGGCTGGTGCACGACATCGCCTATGCGGAGATCGTGTTCGACGGCTACAAGGCGCCCTCCGTCCTGCAGGTTCCGGGCGCCAAGGAGATCGCGGTCGAGTTCTATACGCTCTCCAAGAGCTACAACATGCCGGGTTGGCGCGTCGGCTTCATGTGCGGGAACCCGACCCTGGTCGCGGCGCTGGCGCGGATGAAATCCTACCTCGACTACGGCACCTTCACCCCGATCCAGGTCGCGGCGATCGCAGCGCTGGAAGGGCCGCAGGACTGCGTGCAGGAAATCTGCGAACTCTACCGGTCCCGTCGCGACGTGCTCTGCGACGGCCTGAACGCGATGGGCTGGAGGGTCGAAAAGCCGAAGGCGACGATGTTCGTTTGGGCGCCGATCCCGGAACCCTACCGCGCCATGGGTTCCCTGGAGTTTTCCAAGAAACTGTTGCGCGACGCGAAGGTGGCGGTCTCGCCGGGTGTCGGTTTCGGCAGTTACGGCGATACCCACGTGCGCTTCAGCCTGATCGAGAACGAGCAGCGCACCCGCCAGGCCCTGCGTGGCATCAAGGCGATGTTCCGCGCGGATTCCATTCTGGCGAACGCCAGGGCGGAAGAACCCGATGCTGCGCGGACGGCCCACTGACCCGCTGACTGGCATGGCCCTGGGCCACCCCTGACGATGAAAAGGCGCGCCACGGAAGAACACGGAAACACGCGGAAAAGAGTTTGAATGCCCTTCATTTTCCGTGATGTCCGTGTTATTCCATGGCTGTGTTTTCACGCTCACCCACGACCAACCTCGGCTGTAATCGGCTGTAAAAAGGAAGCCCTCGAATGAAGCCCGTCAGAATCGGATTGCTCGGCCTGGGAACCGTCGGCTGCGGGACCGTGCAGGTGCTCGCCCGCAATGGCGACGAGATCGCACGGCGCGCGGGACGCGGTATTGTCGTGGTCGCCGCGGCGGTGCGGGATCTGACGCGCGAACGCGAATGTGACCTCGATGGCGTGCGCCTGACCGACGATCCGGCCTCCGTCGTGGACGATCCGGACGTCGAGGTGGTGGTCGAGTTGATGGGCGGCACCGAGCCGGCACGGACGCTGGTGTTGCGGGCGATCGCAGCGGGCAAGCACGTGGTCACCGCCAACAAGGCCCTGATTGCGCTGCACGGCAACGAGATTTTCGCTCGGGCGCAGGAGCAGGGCGTGGTCGTCGCCTTCGAGGCCGCGGTGGCCGGTGGCATCCCGATCATCAAGGCTTTGCGCGAGGGCCTCGCGGGGAACCGCATCGACTGGGTTGCGGGCATCATCAACGGCACGGGAAATTTCATCCTGACCGAGATGCGCGATCACGGGCGGGATTTCGGCGACGTTCTCGCCGAGGCGCAGCGCCTTGGCTATGCCGAGGCCGACCCGACCTTCGACGTGGAGGGCATCGACGCGGCCCACAAGCTGTGCATACTCGCGGCCATTGCTTTCGGCATCCCGCTGCAGTTCGAGCGCATCCATATCGAGGGCATCAGCGGCATCACCCGGGAGGATGTGACCTTTGCCGGCGAACTGGGTTATCGGATCAAGCATCTGGGGATCGCCCGCCGGGCGGGGGGCGGCTTCGAACTGCGCGTGCACCCGACCCTGATCCCGGAGCGGCGTCTGATCGCGAACGTCGACGGCGTGATGAATGCAGTGCTGGTGATGGGCGATGCCGTCGGGCCGACGCTCTATTACGGCGCCGGTGCCGGGGCCGAGGCCACGGCCTCCGCCGTGGTCGCCGACCTGGTCGACGTGGTGCGTGCGCTGACCGCGGACCCGGAGAACCGGGTGCCGCACCTGGCTTTCCAGCCCGGCGCGTTATCGGATCTCCCAATTCTGCCCATGGCCGAGGTGCGCACCTCCTTCTACCTGCGCCTGCGTGCCCATGATCGGCCGGGGGTGCTGGCCGACATCACCCGCGTGCTGGGCGCCCAGGGCATCAGCATCGAGGCGATCCTGCAGCGGGAACCGGATCCCGAACGTGGCGAGGCCACCATCATCATCCTGACCCACCAGGTCCGCGAAGGCGACATGCAGCGCGCCATCGACGAGATCGAAGCGCTTCCACACCTGAGTTCGCCGGTGACCCGGATCCGCATGGAAGCCCTGGCCCGCTGACTCCAACCCGCCCCTCCCAACGGAATATCTCACCATGGCTTTTGGACATCGCTACACCGGCCTCATCGACCGTTACCGGGACCGTCTCCCGGTGCACGACGACACCCGGATCATCTCGCTGGGCGAGGGCAATACGCCTCTGATCCGGCTGAACAACATCCCCCGGGAGCTCTCGCGCGACGTCGAACTCTACATCAAGTTCGAGGGCCTGAATCCCACCGGTTCGTTCAAGGACCGGGGCATGACGATGGCCGTCACCAAGGCCGTGGAAGAGGGTTCCAAGGCGATCATCTGCGCGTCGACCGGCAACACTTCGGCCGCGGCAGCCGCCTATGCGGCCCGTGCCGGCATCACCGCCTTCGTGGTCATACCGGACGGCAAGATCGCGATGGGCAAGCTGGCGCAGGCGATGATGCACGGCTCGGTGGTGATCCAGATCGAAGGCAACTTCGACGACGGCATGCGCCTGGTCAAGGAGGTCGCCAGTGCGGCCCCGGTGACGCTGGTCAACTCGGTCAATCCGTTCCGCCTGCAGGGTCAGAAGACGGCCGCCTTCGAGATCGTCGAGGAACTGGGGCGGGCGCCCGATTTCCACTGCCTGCCGGTGGGCAACGCGGGCAACATCACCGCGCACTGGATCGGCTACTCCGAGCTGGCCGCGCATTCGGGAGACCATGTCACGGCCGCCTGTACCTTTTGCAGCGGCCATTGCCGCTACGCCGGCGGCGGCGTCGCCGGGCAGCGGCCGAAGATGATCGGCTACCAGGCCAGCGGCAGCGCGCCGTTCATGCGCGGCGCGATGGTGGACAATCCCGACACGGTCGCCACCGCGATCCGGATCGGTCATCCGCAGTCCTGGGATGTCGCCTGGAAGGTGCGCGAGGAGTCCGGCGGCTGGTTCGACGAGTGCACCGACGACGAGATCCTGGCTGCGCAGAAGTTGCTGACGGAGAAGGAAGGGATCTTCTGCGAGCCGGCGTCGGCGGCGTCGGTGGCGGGCGCACTGCGCGACATCCGCACGGGCAAGATTCCGGACGGGTCCAGCGTCGTCTGCACGTTGACCGGACACGGGCTGAAGGATCCCGACACCGCCATCGCGCAGGCCAGCCGGACGCCGATCAAGGTGCCGGCGGAAATCGACGCCGTCACCCGGGCCATCCACGACAATATGGTCTGAATCGGCTGGGCCCAGGTCCTCGCCCCCGGGTTGGAGCGAGGACCGCCGGCCTTCCGTCGGGACGCCGTGAATACATCCCCGTAGGCTTGACGGCAGCATCCCTGCTGCCGAAACCCGCCGGGCCCCGGTCTTTCGCGGTTCCTGGCGGGCCCCGGGGCGCCAGCCTTGCCAACGGGCGGCTCAGCGAACGCTGTTCAGGAGCCGGTGCCCTGCATGATCGGCGGCGAACTGGCTGGCGACGCGTGCGCTGCGTGATCCTCTCAGCGTTGCGAAGCGCACCGCTTCGATCGCCAGTTCCTTTCGCTCGTGCTCCGCGACGGTGGCGTTCAGGCGGGCGAGGTGGTGCCACACGATGTCCAGGTACTGATCCTGCGACAGCGGGTGGAACGCGAGCCACAGGCCAAAGCGTTCCGACAGCGAAATGCGTTCCTCGCTTGCCTCCTGCGGGTGCAGTTCCTGGTCCGGGCCTGCGTCGTTTTCGTGGCGCGGTTCCGGTATCAGGTGGCGCCGGTTCGAGGTCGCGTACAGCAGGGCGTTCTCGGGCAGTCCACCCAGACGCCCGTCCAGCAGAGCCTTGAGCGCCCGGTAGCCAGCATCGTCGGCGTCGAAGGCGAGGTCGTCAGCGAAGATCACAAAGCGCTCCGGCCGAGCGGCGAGGGGTTCGACCAATTCCGGCAGCCGATTCAGGCCGCGATTGTCGACTTCGACCAGGCGCAGGCCGGCGTCTCCAAAGCGCTGCAACAGGGCGCGGACCAGCGAGGACTTGCCGGTGCCCCGGGCGCCCCAAAGCAGCATGTGGTTGGCGGGCAGTCCGTTGACGAACTGCCGCGTGTTGCGTTCCGCCAGGTTCTTCTGGCGGTCGAGATGCAGCAGATCATCGAGCGAAGGCAGTTGCATGCGCTGGATGGGACGAAAGCCGCGGTCGGCATCGAAGGCCCAGGCCCGGTAGCGACCTGAGGGGGCGGTGCCGAACGGCGGGAAGGCGCGCTCCAGGGCGGCGGCGATGCGCTTGATGGGGTGTTTCATGTCGAACGCAGGCGCAGGCGGTGCAGTTTGCGCCACAGCGTGGTGCGGTCCATGCCCAGGCTGCGGGCGGCCTGCGAACGGTTGCCGTTGTGCGCCGCCAGCGCTGCGCGCAGCGTCTCGCGCTCCCGCTCTTCGTCCGGGGAGAAGGGAGCAGGGGCTTCGCCGTGGCCGAGGTCAGGATCGAGGAACGTGTTCGGCAGGGATCCCTCCTGGGGACTGGACAGGGCTGCGCCGATCTCGGCCTCGCCCAGACGGCTGCCGGGAGAGGCTCCCAGGCGCAGGGCTTCGAGCCGGTTGCGCAGTTCGCGGAAATTGCCGGGCCAGGGGTGCTCGTGCAGACGGCGGCGGCCAGCCTTGGTGATCGCAATCCGATTGTGGCCGGACCACTGTTCCACGATCGTATCGAGGTCGCCCGGACGTTCTCGTAATGGCGGCAACAGGACACAGATGCCCGCGATGCGGTAATAGAGATCGGCGCGAAACCGGCCGCCGGCAACATGCTGGCGCAGGTCCAGGCTGCACGTTGAGACGATGTTCGCGTCGAGATGGCGGACACGGTTTTCTCCCACGCGTTCGAAACGGCCCTCGCTCAGCGTGCGCTGCAGGGCACCCTGCAGATGCGGCGACATCGCGTCCACCTGCTCGAGCAGCAGGGTGCCCCCTGCGGCCGCCTCCAGACGTCCCGTGCGCTCGGCACTGGCACCCGGGAATGCCCCACGGGCATGTCCGAAGAGTTCGGACTCCAACGTGAGTTCAGGGAGGGCGGCGCAGTGCACATCGATGAAGGGTCCGGTCCCGCGGCGGCTGGAGGTGTGCAGCGTCTGTGCCAGCAGGCTCTTCCCGGTTCCCGTCTCGCCGAGCAACAGCAGTCTCGTCCCGGCCGTCGCCGCGCGAAGGGCATGATCCAATCGCGACTGGCACTGGGCGTCGGCCGATTCCAACGGTGAGCCCGGCGTGAACCCCCCGGGATCGGCAGCGATTTCGGTGGCCGCGAGGTCCGGGAGGATGGTTACGACCCTGAGTTTCCGGTCGTTCGCAAGTTGTGGCAACGCGTTGCTGGTGACCCGCACCGGAAGCGGCGGGTCACGGAAATCCAACTCCGTCCTGAAATCCAGTGCCCGCCAGCGCGGACGGCCGACGACATCCTGTTGGCCGGCGGCAATGGCGGCCCGGACCAGCAGGCGTTGCAGGTTGACCGGGCCCAGGCGGAGGGTGGACTCGAAACGGGTGCCGTGGGGCTGGTCGAGCAGTTCAACCAAGGCTGTGTTGTGTGTGACAATGCGGCCTTGATCATCGATGACCATGACCCCGTCACGATTGGGCTGTATCAGGCTACGTACCAGTTCGGCGAGCGTTTCTGCGTTCATGGCGGGAATCCGGCGGGCTTGTGCAACAGGATGCCAGAAGTGTTGCAACTGTTCCATGGAAGCTCCCAACCCTCTGTTCCAAGTCGTGATGACTCGATTTCCCCGTCCGTTGAAGGGAACCAACGTTGCAACGAATCGCACTAATTTCCGAGCGCTTTCGCGTATCTTTGAGGTCAGTGGTCAGGAATGAGAATCGAATGGATCGGCGTGGTTATTGGGCAGCCTGCGGGGGCCGTTTTCCCCGCGGCGCGAACACACGGAGGCCGTGGGTTGTGGTAAAAAGAGAGGGTTGTTCGGGTCGGATGCCTGCACTGGGGCGCTGCTCGGCCTGCGGACGGATCGGCCAGCGCCTACACTTAGAACCAACGACATGAAGAAGACCATGACTCCAACCAGAGTGTTCCTGGCTGCCCTGGCTGCAGCAGTTCTTATTTTCGCGGGCACGTCGGCGGCCCAGTTCAGCAGGATGGTCACGGTCGAGGCCGCGACCGCGGGGGACCAGACCATCAGCGGGACGGTGGTGCCGTTCCGCGAGGTGACGCTGACGGCGCAGATCGGGGGACGCGTCACCCTGGTCGCCGGCGCCGAGGGCGACTTCTTCGATCGGGACGAGGTGCTGGTCGCCATCAGCGACGAACGGCTGGCGGCACAGCGCCAGGCGGCCATCGCGGACTTGCGTTCGGCCGAGGCGGCCCTGCGCGAGGCCCAGATGCAGTTCGGGCGAGAAGTCGCCGCGCCGCGCAGCCGGGACATCGGCCAGATGCCGGGGATGGGCATTCCCTCCATGTTCGACCAGCTGATCACCCGACCGGCCGGCGCCATCGCCGGCCTCGGAGACCCCGCGGTCGAGCGTCATGCCGACCTTTTCTCCCGCCAGGTCGGCATCGACCAGGCGAGCTCGCGCTGGCACCAGGCGCGCTCGCGCCTCGAGGAGATCGATTCGGCGATCCGCGATACGCGCTCCGTGGCCCCGTTCTCGGGGTTGATCATGCGCAAGCATGTGGAGGAGGGCGATACCGTGCAGCCGGGGCATCCCCTGGTCACCTTCGGTCATGTCGAATTCCTCCGGGTGGAGGCGGATATCCCGGCGCGCCTCGTGGGTCGGCTGGCCGTCGGCGACATGGTCCGGGTGACCCTCGACGTCGGGAAGACGGAAGTCGACGCCCGCGTGGCGCAGATCTTCCCGATCGCGGATCCGCAGCGGCATACCGTAACGGTCAAGTTCGATCTGCCGCGAGGTGTTCCCGGCGGGCCTGGCATGTATGCGGACGTGCATCTTCCCGGTACCCAGACCAGTCCCGGGGTGGTGCGTATCCCGCTCTCGGCGATCGTGCCGGGGGGTGCCCTGCCACGCGTTGCGGTCGTGGAGGCCGATGGAACCACACGTGTGCGGATGATTCGGCTTGGCTCGGTGCAGGGGGACATGGTGACGGTGCTGTCGGGGCTAGAGGCAGGGGAACGCATCCTCGATTCACCCGACGCCAACATCCGTTCCGGCGATCGTGTCAACGGGACCCAGGCCCCGCGGCCCGGCCCCCGTTTCCGCTAGAGCCGGAAGGCAAGTTCCCAATCGAGGTTCTGGCGGCGGCGCTGTCCCTGCCAGGGCGCAGGGATATCAAGACACAAGAGACTGAAAACAGCCATGTCCGAGCATAACAATCAGCATGCCGCCGGTGGCGGGGAACCTGGAAAGGACCTCGGGCTGGCCGGCCGGATGGCGCAGACGTTCATCCACTCGCCGCTGTCTCCGCTGCTGCTGCTGGCCACGCTGGCGATCGGCATCCTGGGTCTCCTCATCACGCCTCGCCAGGAGGATCCGCAGATCTCGGTGCCGATGGTGGACATCTTTGTCCAGTTCCCCGGCGTGCCGTCAGAGCAGGTGGTCAGTCTCGTTGCGCGGCCGCTAGAGCGCCTGATGAGTGAGATCTCGGGCGTCGACAATGTCTATTCGATGTCCCATCGCGGCGAGGCGATGGTGACCGTTCAGTTCGACGTGGGCGAGGAGATGGAAGCCTCGATCCTGAAGGTGCATGACCGGCTGATGTCCAACCGCGACCTGATGCCGCCCGGCGTGTCTGAGCCGATGGTGAAGCCGAAGGGAGTGGACGACGTTCCGGTGGTGACCCTGACGTTATGGTCGCATGAAGTCGACGACGCCATGCTCCGGCAGATCGCGCTGGACAGCCTTCAGTACCTGAACGAGGTGCCAAACACCAGCCAGAGCTTCGTGGTGAGCGGGCGCGAGGAGATGGTGCGGATCCAGCCGATGCCGGAGCGCCTCGCCGGTCACAACGTGACCATGGAACAGATCGCGCAGGCGCTGCAGGCCGCGAACTCGGAGCGGACCGCAGGATCGATCGAAGTGGGCTCGGACAGCATTCCGGTATACACCGGGTCATTCCTGCGTGACGCCGAGGACATCGGACGTCTGCTGATCACCGTCGACGCGGGGCGCCCGGTCTACGTCCGTGACGTTGCCGAGGTGATTTACGGTCCCGGACCGGTGGACCGCTTCGTGCGCTACTACACCGGAGTCGCCGGGGATCAGGCCGAGGTCGCCCCCGTCGGGGCGGCCGCCGTGACCATCGCCATCGCGAAGAAGGAGGGCAGCAACGGCGTCGCTGTGGCCAATGGGATTCTGGAACGTCTCGAATTGCTGAAGGGGCAGGTGATTCCGGACAACGTCGAGGTCTCGGTCACCCGCAACTACGGTGAAACCGCCAACGCCAAGGTGAACGAGCTGATGTTCAAGCTCTTCATCGCCACGGCTGCGGTCACCGTGCTCGTCTTCATCTTCCTCGGCCTGCGCGCGGCACTGGTCGTGCTGATCGTGATCCCGGTCGTGCTGCTGTTCACCATCTTCAGTGCCTGGTTGATGGGTTACACCATCGACCGCGTGAGTCTCTTCGCCCTCATCTTCGCGATCGGCATCCTGGTCGACGACGCGATCGTCGTGGTGGAGAACATCTACCGGCGCTGGCTGATGAAACGGGGCGTCGACACCGAGACGACGGTCGATGCCGTCGCCGAGGTCGGCAACCCCACCATCCTCGCGACCTTCACCGTCATCGCGGCACTGCTCCCCATGGGCTTCGTGACCGGCATGATGGGGCCGTACATGCAGCCGATCCCGGCGCTGGGTTCCGTCGCGATGCTGTTCTCCCTGGTGGCCGCCTTCCTCTTCACGCCGTGGCTGGCATGGCGGCTCCGTCCTTCGATGGAATACCTGCAGCGCGCCGAGGAGAAGGAACACAAGCAGAACGAGATGATGGGCCGGTTCTTCGCCAAGGCCATCCCGGGTCTGGTGAACAATCGCACCTATGGCTGGGGGTTCCTGATCGGCATCGTCGTCGTCTTCTTTCTGACCGTGATGCTCTTCGTCACCAAGGACGTGTCGGTGAAGATGCTGCCCCTGGACAACAAGCCCGAGTTCAACGTGGTCATCAATTTCCCTGAAGGCACCGCGCTTCCGAGGACGGCGACCCTGACCCACGAGCTCGCGATGGTCCTGCGGGAACTGCCGGAGGTCACCGCGGTACAGGCCTACGTGGGTACGGCCTCGCCGTTCAATTTCAACGGCCTGGTGCGCCACTACTATCTGCGTCAGCAGCCCTGGCAGGCGGACATTCAGGTTCAGTTATTGGACAAGGGCGACCGGCGCCGCACCAGCCATCAGATCGCGGTCGAGGCGCGGGAACTGCTTGCGCCCATGGCGCAGGCCGCGGGGGCGCGGATCCAGGTCGTCGAGATGCCGCCCGGCCCGCCGGTCCTGCAGTCCGTGGTTGCCGAGATCTATGGGCCGGATGCCGAGATCCGCCGGCGCGTCGCCCTCGACATGGAGCAGATGTTCAGGAACGCCCCTCATCTGGATGACGTGGACAGCTTCCTGCAAGCGCCGTATGACGTTTGGCACTTCAACGTGGAGCGGGACAAGGCGCTGCGTCGCGGTGTGACCGTGGACGCCGTGAACCGCACACTCGAGGCGGCCGTCGGCGGCCAGCTGCTGGGAGACGTCAAGGCCCGTTCCCTGGTCGAGCCGCACATGATTCGACTGCGCCTCCCGATGGAGGTCCGTTCCGACATCGAGCGCCTGCTGCTGCTGCCGGTTCCTGCCATGGCTGGCGGTTCCGTGCCCTTGTCGGAACTGGGTGAGTTCGTACGGATCCCGCAGGACGAACCCGTATTCCACAAGAACCTGAGGCCTGTCGAGTATGTGACGGCGGAGACGGTGGGCCGGCTGGCGGCACCGATCTACGGCATGCTCGAGGTGGAGCAGCAACTCGCGGATTACCGGCTCCCCGGCGGCGGGACTCTCGAATCCTACTGGGTGGGTCCTCCCCCCAATGACGGTTCCGTCGCCTTCGAGTGGACGGGCGAGTGGACCGTGACCTACGAAACCTTCCGGGACATGGGGATCGCCTTCGCCATCGCACTGGTGCTGATCTACATGCTGGTGGTCTGGGAGTTCGGCAATTTCCTGCTGCCGGCGATCGTGATGGCTCCCATCCCGTTGACACTGATCGGGATCATTCCGGGCCACTGGCTCCTCGGGGCGGAGTTCACCGCGACCTCGATGATCGGATTCATCGCGCTGGCGGGGATCATCGTGCGCAATTCCATCCTGCTAGTGGATTTCGCGAGGCACCAGGTCGCCGAAGGAGAGGATGTGATGCAGGCGATGGTAAACGCCTGCCAGGCACGAACGCGACCCATCGTGATCACCGCCTTCGCGCTGCTTGCGGGCTCGAGCGTCATCCTGTTCGACCCGATCTTCCAGGGCATGGCGGTTTCGCTGATGTTCGGGACGATCGTGGCCACTCTGCTGACGTTGCTGGTCATCCCGCTGGGCTGCATCAGTGCCCGCAAGACCTTCGAGTCCCTGGATCGCCATGAAGGCGAGGGCCCGGGTGGCGACGGCACGCTGACGGCGATGGGACCGGACCACGGACCCGGGCCGTCGGGCGGGAGTGCCTCCGCTGCACCGCGCAGGATGACCGATCCTTCGGGTGGACCGGTCGCCAATGCCATCGGGCTGCTGCTGCTTTACCTGAAGTCGCTGGGGGCCAGCTTCGTCGAGGGCGTGATGCAGTTCCTGCGCGCCATCGCGCGACTGATCCTGCGACTGGTCGGGGGCGGCTCCGATGGCCCGCCTGGACCGGGTACGGGCGGCGGTCCCGGAACCGGGTCTCCCGGCACCGGCGGTGGTGGGTCGTCGGGCCCGGACGCCGCCGCTCCGTCCGGCGTGCAGGGCGACGAGGCGCGATCGGAACCGAAGCGCCCTGCGCCCCGTCGAGCGAAGGATTCGGCTGTCAGCGGCGGAGCCTCCGACGCACCCGCGAAGGGCGCCGCCGTGCCAGCGGCACGTGAACCAGCCTCGCCGTCTGCAGAGCCAGGAAGATCCACGGGCGCGCCTGCGTGGCCCGAGGACACCGGCAACGGTGCTCCTGCCGCGCAGCAGGATCCCGCAGTTTCGCAGGAGCGCAAAAAAGGACAGCCGAAAAAGGCGGCCGTGGAACGGAAGGACTCTTCTGTGTCATCACGGGGCGCGACGGCCAAGGCCGCGGGTGCCAAGGAGCAGCCCACCGATGCGGTATCCGGCCGCGTCGAGAAACCCGCCGGCTCCGGTGGGCCGACAGGGAATGCCCGTCGACGGCGTGGCATCCGCTTGAAGTGAATCCATCCACGACGACTCTCTAACCAAAGGAGATGTATCTATGAAGCATCAAATGACCAAACGTTTCGGTACGTTCTCGCTGACGGCGCTGGCCGTGGCAACGACCCTGGCGCTGGCCGGGACGGTGCAGGCGGGTGAGCGCCAGTACGGTCAGGGCTATGGCGCCCCCGGTGCCGCTCAGGGACCGATGGGCTACGGATATGGCCGCCCCGACCGCGGTTTTGGTTCGCCGCATGGTCGCGCCGCGCCGCCATGGGTTCGTGAGGGCCATGACGGCGAGATGTCCGAGGAGATGAAGGCCATGATGGCCGAGCGCGAAGAGCAGATGAAGGCCATGATGGCCGAGCGCGAAGAGCGCATGAAGGCCATGCAAGCCCAGCGTGAAGAGCGCATGAAGGCGATGCAGGCTGAGCGCGAAGCCTACATGGAACAGATGGAAGCGATGCGCGAGGCTCGGGAGAAGGCGATGGAGGCCGCGCGCGAGGCCTACATGTCCGCGCTGCCCGAGGAGATGCGGGAGGCGATCGCCGAGCGCGAGGAGCGCATGAAAGAGATGATGGCCGAGCGCGAGAAGCAGATGCAGCAGATGGAAGAGATGCGCGCGGCCCGCGAGAAGGCGATGGAGGCGGGTCGGGAGGCCTTCATGGCTGAAATGGAGCAGCAGCGCGAGGCCATTGAAAAGATGATGGAAGAGCGCCGCGGGAACCAGGGTTCAGCGGAGTAAGGAGGGACTCCTGTCGGCCATGGGCAGCCTGCAACGGCGCGTCCATGAGCCGAAGGTCGACCCCGTGCGATGAACCGAGTGCGAACCGTGTGGAATCTCTGGCCAAGCGTGGTCTGGCTACTTGTGCTTGGCTTGGCGAGTAGCCTGTTCCTCGCGGTCGATCTTGAGGCACGGGATCGGGGCAATCCCTGGGCAACGCCAGAGCAGCGCGCTCCTGCGCCGGGGATGCGGCCCAACGCGGATGGGCGGTTCGCCCCTCGCGACTACGATCCCGTCAACGATCGTCGCCGGAGCGATCCGCGCCTGGGGGATCCGGCGCAGCGCATGCAACCGGGGATTCCCGGGCATCTCCAGTATCCGTCCATGGGAATTCTGACGGCCCCTGATGCCCGCGGGTTCGGTTTCGCAGAGCCTGGCATCGGAAGTCCCTGGTCCCAGAGCCTTTACGGGATTCCGGGCTCGGGCTACCCCGGCCTGTCGCCTTATGGCGTCTATCCGGGTAGTGGTATGCTCTTCCCGGGTTCGGGTCTTTTGACGCCGGGGCATTTGTCACCGCTGTACGGTTCATCCTTTGGAACTGTCCCAATGTACGGTATGCCATTCTAGGGACGAGTGAAGTGCGCTGGCTGGTAGCCCTCTCGGCCGGCGCACCATTGACAAGAGGGCATAAACTCCATTGGAGGTTTTCATGAGTAAGTTCGTTAAGGCAATCGTTCTGGCCGCGTCCGTTGCTGCCCTCTCCGCTGCTCCGATGCTGGCGTCTGCCCAGTGGGGCGGCCCGGGTTGGGGTGGTCCTGGCTACGGCGGTCCTGGCTACGCGCCTGGCTACGGCGGCTACGGCCCCGGCTATGGCCGTGGAATGGGCGACATGTTCGGCATGGGCGACATGTTCAGCGACATGGACTTCGGCATGTCCGGACGTGGTGCTGGCCGCGGCCATGGCTATGGGCGTGGTGATGCCTACGGCTACGGACATCCCGGCTACGGCGGCTACGGCCCCGGCTACGGCTACGGCCCGCGCTGGTAAGTTCCTCGAAAGGGTGATCTGCCCGGCCTCGGCCGGGTAGGTCTTTTCCAACTCGTTGCCTCGAGGCCCCCTGCATGCTGACTGTTATCGGCAATCTGAAAGGCGGTACCGGCAAGAGCACGGTGGCCTTCAATCTGGCCCTGTGGGCAGTAGGCAACAAACGGAAGGTGCTGCTGGTGGATCTCGATCCCCAGGCCACACTGACCGACGTGATCCGGGTGCGTGAGGAAGAAGGGTATTCCCCGTCCCTGGAACTCTCGCAAAGCCTCGAAGAGGCGATCAAGGCGGCAGAGACCTATCAAGAAATCATCGTCGATGTCGGTCCGTCCGACCTCGGCACCATGTATGCGGCGATCCTGGCGGCCGACCAGGTGATCATCCCGGTTCCCCCCAGTCAGGCGGATGTCTGGTCGACGCAACGTTTCGCGAAGAAAATTCTGGAGTTGCGCGGAGACCGGGCAAAACCGGAAATCATCGGTTTCATCAACAGGGCCGATACCCACCAGGCCGTCCGCGAATCGGACGAGGCCTTCGGTGCCCTCGGAATGATCGAGGGGATACGGGCGTTGCGCCCGCGTCTGAGCCAGCGTATGGCGTTCCGCCGCTCCTTCAGCGAGGGGCTCTCGGTCCAGGAGCTGGAGCGCCGCAGCAAGGCGTCCCTCGAACTCGACGAATTGGCCAAGGCGATCTATCGGAAGTCCCGCCGGTAACACGGCCGAAAACCGAACCTTCAGCAAGCAAAAGGACCAAGGTGAATCATGGCTGCAGCGCGCACCTTTCTGGGTAAATACTGGATTCTCATCGTCATCGTTCTCTGGGTCATCGCCTGGGCCAACCGGGACTGGCTTGCGGGGCAGGCTCCTGCGGGTGAGGATGCATATGCCGAGGAAGCCCCCATCGAGGTTGCCCCTGCTGTCCGGGACGTAGAGGCAGAAGAAGAGGCTGCCGCTGCAGAGCCTCCTCCGCCGGCCCCGGAGACGCCGCCGGCGGAGCCGGAACCCGCACCGCAGCCCGAAGCCGTTGCCCCGGTACCGGAGCCCGAGGTGAGCGTCACGCCGCAACCCGAACCGGCGCCGAGCGTTCCTGAGCGCGTTCCGGAAGCCGAGGCTGCGGCGGAAGCGCAAGTGGATCGTCCTGCTGCGGAGCCTCAAACGCCCATCACCGCCACCCCAATGACGGAACCGCCAGTCGTCAGCGAGGAAGCCGCCGCCCCAGCGGCTGTCGAACAACCTGCCGAACTGCTGTCCCGGGCGCGTTCCGTGGCCCGCAGTCGTGGGCCCGGCGCTGCCGCAGCGGTGCTGGCAGCCGGGTTGCGCGAACTCCCGGACGATGCTCCGGAACGCGCGGACCTCTACGGGGAGATGGGCAATTACCACTTCACGGCCGGAAATTTCACCGCTGCACTGGCGGCCTACGATTCTGCTCTCCGGATCCTGCCGGCCGAGGAACGGGCCGCGATGCTGCGCCAGCTGGCGCCGTTCTACGACCGCTACCATCCGGCCGGCCGCTCGCACCTCGATCAATTCAGGTAGAATAAGTACGTCGTGTTATTCCACTGTGAGATGCCGTGCATCGACGCTCAAGGCCCAGCTTCCGCCTGCCCCCGCGGAGTCGGACCGACGATGATTCTGGGGACTCAGCATGAGGCTGGTGCGGAACCTGCTTGCGCTGGTCGGTTTGCTCGCGTTGGTCGCGGTGGGAGCCGCCATCCTCGTTCTTGAACCGTACGTGAACAAGGCCCGTGGCCTGGATGAATCGGCCCTGGCGGTTTATGCCGGGATGGCGCGGACCATTCTCGAGACCGGGGATCCGATGGAGGCGATGGTTTATCAGCGTAGAGCCGATCCTGGCCTGTCGGTCGCCGACGTGGAAACGGCACTGGGCCGAGCGGCGAAAGAATTCGAGCTCCACTCCCTGGGTACGCTGCCGGTGCAGCGACAGGTCCTGGCTCAGACGGGGCGCGATTTCCCCCTGCTGCAGATCCACCTTTTCTGCGATCCCGATCTGGCGTCAGACCTGATTCGCCATAATCCTTCGACGGCGGCTTTCTTGCCCTGCCGTGTCATCGTGCACGAGGACGATAACGGACACATATGGCTGATGACGCCCAATCTGGATCTCGTGCTTCACGGCGGTCGGCCGTTGCCGCTGGCGTTGCAGGAGCAGGCGCTTGGCCTTCAGCAAACGCTGCGCGAGATCGTTGACCGGGCTGCAGAAGCCGATTCGTGAGGTGGGCGCGCCCCTTTCGAACGCAAACCTTTTTTGGCTGGATAGTGAACAATGAGTGATTTTGACTACCGAAACGACGCACGCCATGTCGACGCGGAGGACTACGACGTCCGCTCGCGGCGCCTACAACTGATCGTCTATTCAGCGCTGGTCGCCTTCGTCGTGCTGGCCGTGTATGGTTTTTGGCTGATCACCAGCCTGACCAGGGACGTCAGCCGCCTCGCGATCGAGATGTCGGCAATGACCCGGACGATCGAACGGGAAATGACGGTGATGGCCAGGAAGATGGGTGACATCGATGGCCGTATGGTCTCGATCAACGACAACATGCTATCGATGGACCGGAACATCGGTGCGATGACGCGCGACATTGGCAGCATGAATGCCAATATCCGCTCCATGTCGAGCGATACCACGACCATGGCGGGTTCGACACTCAATATGCAGCGCGACATGTGGAGCCTGAACCGGAACGTCTCCGGGCCGCTCGGCATGATGAATAGCTTCAATCCGTTTAGCGGCAGCCAGGGACCGTTTCCGGGTTCCCCTGCACCCTACTACCCGCAGCACGGCGGCCGCTGACGCGGCATGGATCCCGTTCCCAACCACGGAGTGCGTATGTTCAATCGTCCCGGCAACCGCGTAAACCAGCAGCTGAGTTTGCTCAGCAATCGGCTCTCGGAGGAAAATCCGGCACTGGAAGGTGTCGTCGATTCTTTCCGTGCCCTGGACCGCCTCGGTTATTCGGCCGGGCTGATGAATCCCGAGGAGGAGTCGTACGCCTTCACCATCTCGTGGTGGCCGATGATCGCGGTGCTCGGGACCTTTTCCGCGGGCAAATCGACCTTCATCAACGAGTACATCGGCGCGGCCGTACAGCGCAGTGGCAGCCAGGCCGTCGACGATCGCTTCACGGTGATCAGCTACGGCGCCAGCGAGCAGGTGAAGGAACTGCCCGGTCTCGCTCTCGATGGGGATCCGCGTTTTCCCTTCTACCGAGTCAGCAGCGAAATCGAGCGTCTGAGCGACGGTGCGGGGCGCACCGTGGATCACTTCCTCGCGATGAAGACGGTCAAGTCCGAGCGATTGCGTGGCCGGATTCTGATCGACTCGCCGGGATTCGACGCCGACGAGCAGCGGGCGACGATCCTGCAGCTGACCGATCACATCATCGACCTTTCCGATCTCGTGTTGGTCTTCTTCGACGCCCGCCACCCGGAACCGGGAGCGATGCGCGACACGCTCGAGCACCTGGTGAACCGGGTTGCCGCGCGCAACGACTTCACCAAGCTGGTGTTCGTGCTGAACCAGATCGACACCACCTGGCGCGAGGACAATCTCGAGGAGGTCGTCTCTGCCTGGCAACGCGCGGTGGTACGCCAGGGTAACGCCACCGGCCGCTTCTACTGCCTGTACAACACGGGCGCGGCAGTCGAGATCGGCGATGAGAAGGTCCGGGCGCGTTACGAATACAAGGCCGCCCGCGACCGCGACGAGATCCACGCCAAGATCGCGGAGATCAGTTCCTCGCGCTCCTACCGCATCGTTGGCGCGATGCAGGCGATTGCCGAGTCGATGGAAATGGACGCCGTCCCGGCACTGAAGGGTGCGCTGGGACGCTGGCGCCGCTGGGTCGTTCGCGCCAATGTCGCGATGATGGCGGTGGTCCTGGTCGTCGTGGCCTATGCGGCACAGGCCATGGCGGATGGTTTTGGTCCCCTGCTGGAGGCGATACCGGAGCATCCCGTCACCTCCGGGCTGGCGGCGGTCGTCCTGCTCGTCGCGCTGCTGGGTATCCACTTTTTCAACCGGAGCTGGGCGGCGCGCCGCATCGCGCGCAGCCTTCCGGATGAGACCGCCTCCGGAAACTGGCGGGCGGCTTTCCTGAAGAACACAGTGTTCTGGCGGTCGATCTTCCGCAAATCGCCGGCGGGCCTGGGGCGTGGGGCGGTGCGGCAGCTACATGCGTTGCGTGATCAGGTCGAGGCCTATGTGCAGCGTCTGAATAACCAGTTCATGGACGAGGGGGCGACCCGCGAGGAAACCCGGAAGATGGCGCAGCCGACCCCGTCATCCGAGCCCGAAGCGGGCGAAGAAAGCAGCAGCGAAGCCTCGCCGGCGACCGGGCAGGAGTCGCGCGGTTAGTCCGTGTCGGTCGATCATGCGGGAAGAGCGGTAGCCGATCGCCGCTTCGTCAGATCGGCGGGTGCTGCGAGAGACAAGCGGGAGCGGCCCATCATCCCGTGCGTGCCGGCCCTGCGCGGAGACGCCGGGGCGTGCTTTGCAGGGATCGGCCTGGCCGCATGGCCCGCCGGGATTTGACGGCTGGTTGCAGTGCGATTGGAATATAGCCGCTCGGGGGACCCCGTGCGGCACGTGCAGGAGATAGGAAATGACAATACTGGCATGGATCATGTTTGTTTTGGCGATGGTCCTCGTACCCATTTCAGTATGGGCGAGCTTGGCTGCGCTCGGTGTCTGTGCGGGTTGCGCACTGGTTCGCGATTGGCAACGGGACCGCCAGTTGCAGACACCGCCGGGCAAGGATGGCTGAGCAGCGTGAGGGCGACAGCCTCTCTGCGCGGCGTCTGACAGTGTGGGAAAAAACGATGGAGCGTGCGCTGCATGCCGGTTGGTTTGGCCCGGCCGCGAGGATCCAGGGATCGGCCCAGTCGTCTTGCCAGGTGTTGCGGTTGCCGTAGAAGCAGGGCCGGGTGTCCGCTTCCCGCTCCGTTCCGAGGACGGAGAGAGAAGCCGGCAGCCGGTTGTTCCAAGAATCCCGTGGCACTTGCCCGCAGGGCGGTCGCCACGCCGTACATCGACCTAGTTGGGGATAGTGAATATGAGTGACACCAAGAAACTTGCAATCATCGCGACCAAGGGCAGCCTGGACTGGGGCTATCCTCCGTTCATCCTCGCCTCCACGGCGGCTGCGCTGGGCTATGAGGTGGAGGTGTTCTTCACCTTCTACGGCCTGCAGCTGCTGAAGAAGAAGTTGGATCTCCAGGTCAGTTCCCTGGGCAATCCAGGCATGCCGATGCCGATGCCGGTCCCCGTTCTGCTGCAGGCGCTGCCAGGCATGCAGAAGATGATGACCGTGATGATGAAGCAGAAGATGAAGGCGAAGGGCGTCGCCAGTCTCGAGGACCTGCGCGATCTCTGCCAGGAGGCCGAGGTGCGCATGATTGCCTGTCAGATGACGGTCGATCTGTTCGAGATGGATACCGCTGAATTCATCGACGGCGTCGAGTACGCCGGCGCCGCGGCGTTCTTCGAATTCGCAGGCGAATCCGATATCTGCCTGTTCATCTGACCCGTCCTGACCAAAACGTCCCGCGCGGCACCGGCCGCGCGGGACGTCGCGGGCCCCGTAGGAGCGGCCTCCGGCCGCGATCGGGTGCTTGAGCGGGCCCGGTTGCGGGGCATTGCCCGGCGTTGGAATCGCGGTCGGAGACCGCTTCTACGGTCGCCTTTGGGGGCTTGGTTTGGGGCGTCATCCGAAATCCCGGGAACGGACGGTGAGTTCGCCCAGCCAGGTGCTGCGGTCGCGTAGCTGCTTCGCGATCAGGTGGGTTACGTCATCCTCCTGCTGCAGATCCCCGGTCACCTCCAGCAGATTCGCGTGGATCACCGCGGAACGTGCCTGCTGCACCACGGTGGGCCAGACGATCACGTTCAGGGTCCCCGACTCATCCTCCAGGGTCAGGAAGACGGTGCCCTTGGCCGAGCCCGGCCGCTGCCGGGTGATCACCAGGCCGATGTAACGCACCCCGCGGCGGGCGCCGACGGCGGTGAGATCCCCGGCGGTGGGCAGCCCGGACAGCCCCGGATGACCGCGCAGCAGGGCGAGCGGGTGGGGTCCCAGCGTCAACCCGGTGCTGGCATAGTCCTGAACCAGGTCTTCGCTGACCCCCGGCGCGGGTAGCAGCGGCACGGCCGCCTGGTCCCGGGCATCGGGAAGGGGAAACAGCGGCAGCGGGGCCTCGACCGCCTGGGTCGCCCAGCGCGCCCGGTAGCGGTGCCCCGCGAGGCTCGACAGTGCCCCGGCCCGCGCCAGCCGCGTAGCCTGGCCGCGGTCCAGACCGGCGCGGGTCACCAGTTCGGCGACGTCGCGGAACGGTCCCTCGGCCCGGGCGGCAACGATGCGCCCGCCGCTCTCCGCATGCAGCCCGCGCACCATGCCCAACCCTAGACGCAGTCCCAGCTCGCCCTGCCGACCGCCGCTTCCCGGAACGGTCTCCACGGTACATTCGGTGGCGCTGACGGTGACATCCACCGGTCGTACGCTGACGCCGTGCCGGCGGGCATCGGCGACGATCTGCGCTGGGGCGTAGAAGCCCATCGGCTGGCTGTTCAGCAATGCGCAGGCGAAGATTGCCGGTTCCCGGCACTTGAACCAGGCGGATACATAGCTGATCAGTGCGAAGCTGGCGGAATGTGACTCCGGAAAACCGTATTCGCCGAAGCCCAGGATCTGCTGGTAGATCTGTTCGGCGAAGGCCTGCGGATAGCCGCGCCGGCGCATGCCGTGCAGTAATTTCTCCCGATAGCCGGCGAGCCGTCCGGTGCGGCGCCAGGCGCCGATCGCCCGGCGCAGGCCGTCGGCCTCGCCGGCGCTGAACCCGGCGGCGACCATCGCCAGTTCGATCACCTGCTCCTGGAAAATTGGCACCCCCAGCGTGCGCTCCAGCACCCGCTTGACCTCCGGGTTCGGATAGCGGACCGGCTCGCGCCCCTGCCTGCGCCGCAGGTAAGGATGCACCATCTGCCCCTGGATCGGCCCCGGGCGGACGATGGCGATCTCGATCACCAGGTCGTAGAAGGTCTCCGGCCGCAGGCGCGGCAGCATCGTCATCTGCGCGCGCGATTCGATCTGGAACACGCCGACGCTGTCCGCGCGCTGCAGCATCGCATAGACCGCCGGGTCCTCCGCCGGAATGTCGGCCAGGCCCCAGTGCTGGTCGCGGTGCAGGGCCAGCAGTTCCAGCGCGCGGCGCAGGCAGGAGAGCATTCCCAGCGCGAGGATGTCGATTTTCAGCAGGCCGAGTGCGTCGAGGTCGTCCTTGTCCCACTGGATCACGGTACGCTCGGGCATCGCGGCATTCTCGATCGGGACCAGTTCGTCCAGGCGTCCGGCCGCGATCACGAAGCCGCCGGTGTGCTGCGACAGGTGCCGGGGAAAACCGACCAGCATCTGCGCCAGTACCTGCCACTGCCGGGCCAGCGGCCCGTCCGGATCCAGTCCCACCTCGCGCAGGCGGTCGCCCGGGATGCCTTCGTCCCACCAGGCCATGTTCGCGGTCAGGGCGTCGATGCGGGCCCGGCTCACACCCAGGGCTCGGCCAATGTCGCGCAGGGCGCTGCGGCGCCGGTAGCGGATCACCGCGGCGGCTAATGCGGCGCGCTCGCGGCCATATTTCCGGTAGATGTACTGGATCACCTCTTCGCGCCTTTCGTGTTCGAAATCGACGTCGATGTCCGGGGGCTCGTTACGCTCGCGGGAGATGAAGCGTTCGAACAGCATGCTCGAGCGCGCCGGATCGACCGCGGTGATCCCGAGCGCATAGCAGACCGCCGAGTTCGCCGCCGAGCCCCGGCCCTGGCAGAGGATGCCGCGCCCACGGGCGAAACGGACGATGTCGTGAACGGTCAGGAAATAGGGTTCGTAGCCGAGGTCGGCGATGATTTCGAGTTCGTGCTCGATCTGGGTACGGACCTTCGCCGGGGTACCGTCAGGCCAGCGTTGCCGGCAACCCCGTTCGACCAGGCCCCGCAGCCACGACGCGGGCGCCTCGCCGGGCGGGATGGAATCGACCGGGTATCGATAGCGCAGCTCGTCCAGTCGGAACCGGCAGCGCCCGGCGACCCGCGTTGTTTCGGCGAGCCAGGCGTCGGGATAGAGCCCGGCCAGATCGTCGCGCGGGCGCAGGCAGCGCTCGCCGTTCGGGAACAGGGCAGGGGCGGCCTCCGCGACCGTGCGTTTCAGGCGCAGCGCGGTGAGCGTGTCCTGCAGCACGCGCCGGCCACGTACGTGCATGTGCACGTCGCCGCAGGCCAGCACCGGGATCCCGGTCTCCGCGCCAAGCCGCCGGACCCGCTTCCGCAGTTCCGCGTCGATGGGCGTGCGCGTCAGGGTGAGGGCCAGGTGCAGCCGCTCCGGGGGAACCACCTTGCGCAGCCACCCGGCCCAGTGCCGGTCGGCGTCCGTGATTGGCCCCGCGGACGCGCCTCCGGAAGCGGCCACGGAAACGGCGGGTCCCGGATCGGCTGCCTCTGCCGTTGCCGGCTCGAGACGCCACAGGACCTCGCAGTCCGGCAACCCGGCCCACTCGGGCCGGAGCAGATCAACGGCTTCGAGCCGGTACTGCCCCTTGCGCCCGGCCCGGCGGGCATGGGTGATGAGGCGGCACAGGATGCGATAACCGGCAAGGGAACGCGCCAGCAGGGTCAGGCGGGGTCCGTCCTGGATCTGCAGGCTGGTACCAATGATCAGTTGCAGCCCGGTCTCCGCCGCCGCCTGGTGTGCGCGGACGATGCCCGCCAGCGAGCACTCGTCGGTGACTGCAAGGGCGCTGTACCCCAGCCGCGCCGCTTGCTCCACCAGTTCCTCCGGGTGCGACGCGCCGCGCAGGAAGCTGAAGTTGCTGCAGCAGGTCAGTTCGGCATAGGCCGGAAGGGGTTCGCTCTTCGCCATGGTGCTGTTGATTTGAACAGTTCTATCGCGAGAGAGCAAACTCCCTACTTTCATGCCGGTGGGGGCGCGCGGCACCCCTGATGGTGAAAAGCCGGAAATTGTCGGTCGGGTTAGCCCAAAAGGCGTAACCCGACGGGTCCCGCACCCGCCCATGGGCGCAGGCCAGGCATCGTCCCCCGGCACCTCGGCACCCCCGGCACGTCGGGTTGCGCTTCGCTGACCCGACCTACAGAACTGGGCCGCGACTTTCACGCTACAAAGGGAGGCGCTTGAAGACCGGTTCCGGGATCAGGCGGATCGCCCACAGGATCGGGCGCCAGAACCACGGCAGGTACACGACGTCGCGCCGGCGGTCGAAGGCGCGAACGACGCCCCTTGCCACACGCTCGGGTCGGGCCCCGAGCAGGCCTTCACGGTCGAAGCCCTGGGTCATCGGTGTGATCACGTACCCGGGCTTCAGGGTGATCACGGTCACCCCGCTGCCGTGCAGGCGGTTGCGCAGACCCTGCAGGAAGATCGCCAGCATCCCCTTGGCTGCGCCATACACATAGTTGCGGCTGCGACCCCGGTCGCCGGCGACGGAGCCGATCACGGCGATGATTCCCCGGTGGCGTGCCTCGAAGTCATTGGCGATCACGGTGAGCAGACTCATCGCGCTGAGGGCGTTCATGCGGATCTCCTGCAGCATCGTCTCGGGTGTCGCCTCGCAACGCGCCTGGTCCGGCAGACTGCCGTGCGCGAGCAGCACGCCATCGAGGTCCGGAAAGCGTTCCGTCAGCGCGTTCCACAGGCCGGGCAGCGTGTCGAGGTCCGCGAGATCGGCGGTCATCGCATCGACCTCGGCAAGGCCACCGGCCCGGATGCCGAGGTCTTCGGTCAGCATGCGCAGGCGCTCGGGATTCCGGGCCACGACGACCAGGGCCACGCCCCTGGCGAGCCAGAGCCTGGCCGCCTCGGTGGCAATGCGCGAGGTGGCGCCAAAGATCGCGATCCGTCGGGGTGCTGCGCTCATGGGTTCATCCTGCGCCAGAAGGTGGAGGAAAATGCGGGGTCGACCAGCGTGGCGAAGCGCTCCCACTGCGGGAAGCCGCGCCGGAACATGGTGACGGACATGCGCGCGTCCTTGCCCGGGTAAAGGGCACCGCCCGCGGCGCTCACGATGTCGTCGAGGTCGGCGAGCAGGCGCAGCGTCCGGGATCCGCGGTTGGCGAAATCCAGCGCGAGCGTGACACCGGACCGGGGGAACGAAAGAAGCCCGGGGGCGGGCAGGTCTCCGAAGGTCTTCAGCGCGGCGAGGAAGGACCCCTGGCCGCTGGCCGCGATCCGCTTGAGCAAGGTGCGGATGCCGTCCCGCGCGTGCGCGTGCGGAAGTACGCAGTGGTAGGGGTAGCAACCCCTGCGCCCGTGGATGCGGTTCCAGTCGTGGACGCGGTCGAGCGGGAACAGGTGACCCTGTACGTGCTGCAGACGTCGCCCCGCAAATGCCGCCGTGCGGTAATACACCGCGTTGAAGGCACGTACGGTGTAGCGGTTGATGAGTGAGGATGGCAGGTCGAAGGGAAGCGAGCGGGAACGATCGCGCCAGCCGGGAACCCGCGTTCCGGCCGGTTGCGGCGGCGCATGCCGGCCGGCGAAGAAGACCCCCCGGCCCAGGCTGCGTCCGCGAGTGATGCAGTCGATGCGAGCCATCGTGTAGGCCCATTCGGGGCCGAGCCGGTCGTTGATTTCCCAGAATGCGTCCAGATGCCCGAAGCGAATGCTCTCGGTCAGCATCAGGTTGCTGCTGATCGGGATCATCCGCAGGCGCACACGGGTGATGAGTCCGGTAAGGCCGAGACCGCCGATGGTCGCAGCGAACAGATCCGCCCGCTCCGTCGGACCGATCCGCAGGTGTTCGCCGGTGGAACGCAACAGGTCCATCTCGAGCACGTGCCGGCCGAAGCTGCCGGCGACACGGTGGTTCCTGCCGTGGACATCATTGGCGATCGCGCCGCCGACGGTGACGAACCGGGTGCCCGGTACCACCGGCAGCATCCAGCCTTGCGGCAGGCACCAGTGCAGCAGATCGCCCAGCAGCATGCCCGCCTCGCAGTCGAGGATCCCGGTAGCGCGGTCAAAGGCGATCATGCAGTCCATGCCCCGGGTCAGCAGCAGGACGCCGCCGTCGTTCCGGCAGACATCGCCACGGCTGCGCCCGTTGCCCCGCGCCAGGAGCGGGGCAACGGCATCGGGGAGCGGCGCGGTTCGGTCCCGCCACTCGATCAGGCGCATTTGCCCGACCCCAGCAGCCTGTCGGGTTGTCTCCAGACGCTCAATCCCCTTGCCGCCAGTCGGCGTCCAGCGGATGGAGTGCGGGATCGAGCCGCCAGGAGCGGGGGCCGGGGTCCTGGTCCACGAGTCGCCGAACCTGCTCCAGGAAGCGCTCGCGCGGGACCTCGGACGCACCCATGGCCAGCATGTGTGGCGTCGGGGTCTGGCTGTCGATGAGGGGCCAGTCCCAGGCGGCCAGGTGGCGGCAGAGCCAGGCCAGCCCCACCTTGGAGGCATCGGTTGCCCGCGAGAACATCGATTCTCCGCAGAACAGCCGACCCACCGCGACCCCGTACAGGCCGCCGGCCAGTTCACCGCCACGCCAGACCTCGACCGAGTGAGCGTACCCGGCACGGTGCAGTTCCAGATAGGCGTGTCGCATCTCCACGGTGATCCAGGTGCCGGTCGCCCCGGCGCGTGGGGCACCGCAGGCGCGGATCACCGCCTCGAAGTCGCGATCGAAGCTGACCTCGAAGGCGCCATTGCGGATCGACTTGCGCAGACTGCGCGTGATGCGCAGATCCCCGGGTCTGAGCACGGTGCGCGGGTCCGGGCTCCACCAGAGGATCGGCTGTCCGGCCTCGTACCAGGGGAAGATGCCCTGGCGGTAGGCGCGCAGCAGGCGCGGCAGCGACAGGTCGCCCCCGGCGGCCAGCAGGCCGTTTGGGTCGAGCCATGCTCGGGAGGGATGCGGGAACGGTTCGCCCACGACGCCGGCGTGGAGCCAGGTGATCATTCTGCGGGATTGCGCGCTCATGGCCGCCTCGGGCAAACCGCGTTCGGCCCTTCGTCGCGCAGCGGGGTCAGCGTCGTCATGGCCGCAGGCTCTCAGTCCTCTTGCCGATAGGGCGAGCGTTGCATCAGGTTCGCGCACTGCGCTTCCATCATCCTGGTTTCGCGCTCGCAGAAGTCCTGCACGGAACTGCGGAATCCGGGGGTCAGGATGGCGTGGGCCGAGGCCGTCGGCACCGGCAGAAAGCCGCGTGGGATCTTGTGTTCCCCCTGCGCGCCCGGTTCGAACCGGGACAGGCCCTCACGGATGCAGAACTCGATGCCTTGATAGTAGCAGGTCTCGAAATGGAGATCGGGGAGGTCAGCGCTGCAGCCCCAGAAGCGGCCATAGAGGGTGTCATGGCTGCGGTAGCACAGTGCGGCGGCGATGGTCTGGTCCTCCCGCCGGGCCTCGAACAGCACAACCTGCGGCCCGAGCGCGGCGGCGGTGCCGACGAAAAAGGCCTCGGACAGCGTCGGGATGCCCATGTGTTTTTCGAAGGTGTCCTCGTAGAAGCGGTGAAACCGGGACCAGTCTTCCCGACCGGCGGTTGCGCCGGTCAGCGTGCGGAAGACGATATCCTGTTCGGCGACGCGCCGGCGTTCCCGTTTCACGTTCTTGCGCTTCTTCGAGCTGAGCGCCTCGAGAAAGCCCTCGAAGTCCGCGTAGCCTCGGTTGTGCCAGTGGTACTGGCAGCCCGTCCGCCGCAACAGTCCGGTCGCGTTGGCCAGGGCGGCCTCGGACTCGGGCGGGAAGAGCAGGTGGACGCCGGAGGCGCCGAGTTCGCTGCCGCGTGACATGGCCGCTGCGAGCAAGCGCCGTTGCAGGACCTCGGGTTCGGCCGCGTCCGGGTGCACCAGCAGGCGCGGTCCGGTGGCCGGCGTGTAAGGCACGCTGATCACCAGTTTCGGGTAATAGGGGTGACCGTGACGCTCCCACGCCGCCTGCCAGGCCCAGTCGAACACGAACTCGCCGTAGTTGTTCGTCTTTGCGTAGCAGGGCGCCGCCGCCACCAGGGTATCGGCGTCGAAGATCAGCACGTGCTGTGGGAACCAGCCGTAGCGCCGGCCCAGGCATTCGTGGCGTTCCAGCCCCTCGAGGAAGGCGTGGCGCAGGAAGGGTTCCCGCCCCCCGGTCAGCGCGTCCCAGGCCGCGGCGTCCACCGCGCCGAGACTGTCCCGAATCTCGACGCGCAGCTCCGGTATTTCGGCTTTGGTCATGACGCGACCGACATCGGCTGTTCCCGGTGAAGGTTGGGGCGCTTCAGGGCGTCTTTTCCGTGAAGTTCTCTTCCAGGAAGCGCTCCGCGTCCAGCGCTGCCATGCAGCCGGTGCCGGCGGAGGTCACCGCCTGGCGGTAGACCTGGTCCATCACGTCGCCGCAGGCGAATACGCCGGGAACGCTGGTCGCGGTCGCGTTACCCTGCAGGCCGCTCTGCACGATGATGTAGCCGTTCTCCATGTTCATCTGGCCCTCGAAGATGCCGGTGTTGGGCTTGTGACCGATGGCGATGAACACCCCGGTCAGTTCCCGTTCCTTGGTGTCGCCGCTCTCGACCTGGCGCAGCCGCATCCCGGTGACCCCGGTCTTGTCGCCCAGCACTTCGTCCAGCACGTGCTTCCACTCGATGGTGATCTTGCCGGCCTTTTCCTTTTCGAACAGGTGGTCCTGGAGGATCTTCTCCGCGCGCAGGGCATCGCGGCGGTGCACGAGCGTCACGTGGTCGGCGATGTTGGACAGGTACAGGGCCTCCTCGACCGCGGTATTCCCGCCGCCGATCACGGCGACCTTCTGACCGCGGTAGAAGAAGCCGTCGCAGGTCGCGCAGGCAGAGACGCCCTTGCCCTTGAAGGCCTCCTCGGATTCCAGGCCCAGGTACATCGCCGTGGCGCCGGTGGCGATGATCACCGCGTCGGCGGTGTAGGTTCCGCTGTCGCCGATCAGCCGGAACGGACGCGAGGCCAGTTCGGCGGTGTGGATGTGATCGAAGATGACCTCGGTCGCGAAGCGCTCGGCGTGTTTCTGCATGCGCTGCATCAGGTCGGGACCCTGCAACCCCTCGACATCGCCCGGCCAGTTATCGACGTCGGTGGTGGTCATCAGCTGTCCGCCCTGTTCCAGCCCGGTGATCACGACCGGGTTCAGGTTCGCGCGGGCCGCATAGACAGCCGCCGTCCAGCCGGCCGGGCCCGAGCCCAGGATCAGCAGGCGGCAGTGCTTGTTGTCGTTCATGAAGACTCTCCGTGCAGGTTGCGATAAAAATGGAAGGCGATGGGAAGTGGGGCGATTGAAGGCGCGTCTGCGCCACAACAAGGACGCCGCTGTGGCCCCGTTTCGTCCTTGATTATTGTGAATGCCCGTCGGGCTGTCCAACGGCCACAGGACGTGGACGGCGATCCTGTACTTTGCGGTGCCATTTTAACCACGTAGAATCGGATCTTCGAACGCTCCCTGAGCAGATTCCGATGCGGCCCGAGAACCGTTCCAGGGATCCGCGGGATTTCCGATGGCCCGCCGCGCCGGCGGCCCACCCGACGCGTGCGGTCTCTGCCAGCAACCGCTCAGGCCCCCCGCCCGCTGAGCCAACGCAGTTTCAACGGACACACCGATGCCTCGAACCAAGGTACAGACCCGGGCCGAGAACAGCCTGAGCCGACAGTTGCTGCGCGGGCTGCGCGAGGGTGCCCTGCTGGTTTTCGGCATGGTGGCCGTGTATCTGCTGGTGGCGCTGCTGACCTACCACCCGGGCGATCCGGGTTGGTCGTACACCGGGGACGGCGAGGGAATTCGGAACCTGGGCGGCGCCGCCGGGGCCTGGTTCGCCGATGTCGTCTTCCACCTGTTCGGCTACCTGGCTTACCTGATTCCGCTGGTCTTCATCGGGGTGGGCTGGTGGCTGTTCCGCCACCGCCGCGATGCGCGCATCGCCAGTCCGCTGGAACTGAGCCTGCGGGGCCTGGCCCTGCTGGTCGCGCTGCTGTCGGGTGCCGCGCTGGCCGCGCTGCACTGGTTGCCGCGCAACCTCCCGGTCAATGCCGGCGGTATCCTCGGCGAACTGATCGCAGGGCTGACGGCCTCGGGGCTCGGGCTGGTCGGGGCGACGTTGCTGCTGCTGGCGCTGTTTCTGACCGGGTTTACGCTGTTCACGGGGTTGTCCTGGTTCGCTTTGATGGATCGGCTCGGCCAGGCCGTGCTGGACGGCCTGGATCGGCTGCGGGCGCGGCTGGATGCGTTCCGGGATCAGCGGATCGGCGCGCTGGAGAAGGAGCAGCGCGAGATGCGCGTGGAGCGTGAGCGTGCGCGCGTCGCGCACCGGCCGCCCTCCCGGGTGGAGCCGCGGATCGATGCGCCGGCGCCGAGCCCCCGCGTGATGAAGGAGAAGCAGGTGCCTTTGTTCACCGGCGACATCAGCGATCCCCATCCCCCGCTGGCGCTGCTCGACGACCCGCCACCCGCCGTCAGCGGCTATTCGGAGGAATCGTTGCAGGCGATGTCGCGGCTGGTGGAACTGAAGCTCCGCGACTTCGGCGTGGATGTCGAGGTGGTGGCGGTGCAGCCAGGGCCCGTGATCACCCGTTTCGAACTGCACCCGGCGCCGGGGGTGAAGGTGGCGCGGATTTCGGCGCTGGCCAAGGACCTGGCGCGGTCGCTGTCGGTGATTGCGGTGCGCATCGTCGAGGTCATCCCGGGGCGGTCCACCGTCGGGCTGGAGATCCCCAACGAGCAGCGTGAACTGGTGTCGCTTTCCGAGATTCTCCGCTCGAACCTGTTCGAGACCGCGAAGTCTCCGCTGACCCTCGCCCTGGGCAAGGACATCGGCGGGGCGCCGGTGATCGCCGATCTCGGGCGCATGCCGCATCTGCTGGTCGCCGGCACCACGGGTTCGGGCAAGTCGGTGGGGGTCAACGCGATGCTGCTGTCGATGCTGTACAAGTCCACCGCCGAGGACGTGCGCCTGATCCTGATCGACCCGAAGATGCTGGAGCTGTCCGTCTACGAGGGCATCCCGCACCTGCTCGCGCCGGTGGTCACGGACATGAAGGACGCGTCCAATGCCCTGCGCTGGGCGGTGGCCGAGATGGAGCGGCGCTACAAGCTGATGTCCCAGCTCGGCGTGCGGAACATCACCGGGTACAACAAGAAGGTACGCGATGCCGACGCGGCCGGTGCGCCGATCCCCGATCCCACCTTCAATCCGGACGAGCAGGTCGCCGAGGTCGAGCCGCCGGTGCTGGGCCGGATGCCGTTCATCGTCGTCGTCGTGGACGAGTTCGCCGACATGATCATGGTGGTCGGCAAGAAGGTCGAGGAACTGATCGCCCGCCTCGCGCAGAAGGCGCGGGCCGCCGGCATCCACCTGATCCTCGCCACGCAGCGCCCGTCGGTGGATGTGATCACCGGCCTGATCAAGGCGAACATCCCGACCCGGATCGCCTTCCAGGTCTCGTCGCGCGTCGATTCACGGACCATCCTCGACCAGATGGGGGCCGAGCATCTGCTCGGCCATGGCGACATGCTCTACCTGCCGCCGGGCAAGGCGCTGCCGGAACGGGTGCACGGGGCGTTCGTCGCCGACCACGAGGTGCACAAGGTCGTGGAGTACCTGAAGAGCACCGGCGAACCCGACTACGACGACGGCATCCTCGACGAGCCGGAGTCCGGCGCGGCCGCCATACCGGGGCTGGAGCCGGCTACGGCCGAGGCCGAGGGCGATCCCTTGTACGATCAGGCCGTGCAGATCGTGATCGAGTCACGCAAGGCGTCGATCTCCTACGTCCAGCGGCGGCTGAAGATCGGCTACAACCGGGCCGCGCGCATGGTCGAGGATATGGAGTCCGCAGGGTTGGTCAGCCCGGTGCAGTCCAACGGCAACCGCGAGGTGCTGGCACCCGGGGGACGGGAATGACGGAAACGCGAGAATGCTCCGGGAATTCAGCGGGGGTTAACGACCCCGGCTGCATCATGGGCTCACGATCCACAGATGAAACGGTGAGACCCATGAAACAGAATGCTTCGGGAACCTTGGCAGCGATGGTGGCCCTCGGATGGTTGCTCTTCGCACCTCTGGGCGTTGCGGGAGAGGGTCGGGCGGCGCTGGAACGCTTTCTCGACGGTCTCGAGACGTTTTCGGCCGAGTTCAGCCAGACGCTCACCGACGAGACCGACTTCGTCCTGCAGGAGGCCGAGGGCAGGTTCTCGCTTGCACTGCCGGACCGTCTGCGCTGGGAACTGGATGTTCCTTTCGAGCAGTCGATCGTCGCCGACGGAGAACACCTGTGGACCTATGATCCGGAGCTTCGGCAGGCCACGGTCCGCCCGATGGAGCAGGCACTGGGGGCCACGCCGCTCGCGCTGCTGACCCAGCCGCACCGCCTGGACGAGCGCTTCGATGTCGTCGAGGAGGCGGCACCCGACCACCTTCGGCTGGTCCTGCTGCCGAAGACGCGGGAGGCCGACTTCACCCGGCTGGAGCTGGACCTGACCGCGGACGGCGAGTTGCTGGCGCTGAGCTTTCAGGATGTCTTCGGTCAGCGTACCGAGATCCGGCTGCGGGAGGCGCGGCGCAATCCATCCCTGGGGCCGGCGGAATTCCAGTTCACCCCGCCAGCGGGTACCGACGTCTACCGACCGTGACTCGGAGGACCGGCAGCGGCGACCTCTTCGGCGCTCCGCCCGATGCGGACGCGGAAGAGGCCGTCGGGGTGGGGGAGCCCGCCGCAGCGGCCGGTTTCGACGATTCGGTGCCGCTGGCCGAGCGCATGCGCCCGCGCCAGATCGGCGAGGTGCTGGGCCAGGACCACCTGCTCGCGCCCGGCGCCGCGCTGCGTCGGGCGATCGAGGCCGGTCAGCCGCCGTCGATGATCCTGTGGGGGCCGCCGGGCTGCGGCAAGACGACCCTGGCCCGGGTCGTGGCGAAAACCGGCGCGCTGGCCTTTGCGACCCTGTCGGCGGTGCTGGCCGGGGTCAAGGACGTGCGCGCGGTGGTTGATCAGGCCCGCGCCCGGCGCACCGCCCGGGGGCAGGGAACCCTGCTGTTCATCGACGAGATCCACCGCTTCAACAAGGCCCAGCAGGATGCGCTGCTGCCGCACATCGAGGACGGCACCATCCGCTTCATCGGTGCGACCACCGAGAATCCTTCGTTCGCGCTGAACAATGCCCTGCTGTCACGGCTGCGCGTCTACCGCCTGCAGCCCGTGACCGTGCCCGTGATCGCGACCCTGCTGCGGCAGGCGCTGTCCGACATGGAGCGCGGGCTGGGACGCAAGAAGCTGCAACTCGACGACGATTGGATCGAGCGGCTGGCGGCGGCGGCCGACGGCGATGCCCGGCGGGCGCTGAACTGGCTGGAGACTGCGGCGGACCTCGCCGAAAACGGGGCGATCACGTCCGAGGCCCTGCGTGCGGTGATGGGCGCCCAGGCGCTGCAGTTCGATCGCCAGGGGGACGCCTTCTACGACCAGATATCCGCCTTGCACAAGTCCGTGCGCGGCTCCGATCCGGACGCCGCGGTCTACTGGCTGGTGCGGATGCTGGATTCGGGTTGCGATCCCGGCTATCTCGGCCGCCGGCTGCTGCGGATGGCCTACGAGGACATCGGCCTGGCCGCCGTGGGCCTCGCCGCCCGGGTGCTCGCCGCCTGGGAGACGGTCGAGCGTCTGGGCCGCCCCGAGGCCGATCTCGCGCTGGTGCAGGCCGCGATCGAACTGGCCAGCGCGCCCAAGAGCAACGCGGCTTACGTCGCCCTGAGCCAGGTGCGTGCGGCGCTGGCGGAAACGGGCAGTCTGCCGGTGCCGCTGCACCTGCGCAATGCGCCGACCGCGCTGATGCGCGAGGAGGGCTTCGGGAAGGGCTACCGCTACGATCACGACGAGCCGGACGGCTTTGCGCGTGGCCAGACCTATCTGCCCGAGGACCTGCTGGGTCGGCGCTTTTATCGGCCCGGCCGCGCCGGCACCGAGCGGGTGCTGGCCGAGCGCCTGGAAACCCTGCGCCAGGACCGCGAAGAGGATGCCGGGTCAGGGGCAGGCGAATGAAAACGTGGATCTGGGGGCTGAGCCTGCTGCTGGCGGCGGTCGTCGTCATCCACTTGATCGCGCGCATCCCGATCGAGGCGGTCGACGTCGTCGTCCTCGAAGCACGGTTCCAGGCCTTCGGTGTCTGGGCCTACCTGCTGTTCGTGATTGCCTTCGTGGTCCTGGCGATGTTTCCCATTCCCTCCACCCTCTGGGTGTTGCTGGGTGGCAGCCTCTTCGGACCGCTGGTGGGGACCGTGCTCAGCGTGTTCAGCGCGACCGTCGCGGCGGTGCTCGCCTTCGTGATCGGTCGCTTCCTGGCCCGCGATTACGTGAGGACCCACTCCGGACCCCGTGTGCGCCAGGTGATGCGCGGCGTCGACGCAGAGGGTTGGCGGGTGGTGGCGATGACGCGGCTGATCCCCGTCTTCCCCTTTGCCCCGACCAACTATGCGCTGGGCCTGACCGGCATTCGCCTGCACAGCTATGCCTGGACCACCGGCATTGCGCTGATCCCGAATCTCGCGGCGTACACCTGGCTGGGACACGCGACGCGCCAGGCGATGTCGGGCGCCGAAAGCCTGATCCAGGTCCTGCTCGGCGTGCTGGCGCTGATCGCGCTGCTGTTGTTCCTGCCAGGCTTCATCCGGCGGCTGAAGAGCAACGGCGAGACGGATTTCTGAGCGCGGGGACGCTGCTCCGCTTTCGGACGGTCCATGCGGCCCGGGACGCCCCTCTGGAGTGCGGCAGCTTGCTGCCGCTCTGGCCGGGCCCGGCGTCGAAAGCGGGAGCAGGCTCCCGCACTCGATGATGGCTGTCAGTGGCTCTGTGCGGATGCTTCTGCGGTTAGTGCGCCGATGCGGGCGCGTTCGTAGTCCAGGGCAGCGCCCGCGACGGCGCCGCCGTTGCCGGTTTCCAGCCAGCGCCGGATGCGTCCGGCATCGCCCAGCGGAGTCCGGGTGCCGAGGGAATCCAGCAGCACCATCACCAGGGGTCCGCTCCCGACGTCCGCCACCATGACCAGACAACGGCCGGCCTCGTTCAGGAAGCCGGTCTTGCTCAGGTGGACGTCCCAGCGTGAGGAACTCACCAGGGCATTGGTGTTGCCGTAGTCCAGACTGTAGCGAGGCCCGCGGAAGTGAACCCGGTGCTGCGAAGCCGTGGACATCTCGCGGATCTCGGGGTATTCGTAGGCGGCCTCGACCATCTTCATCAGGTCGCTGGCGGTGGCGATGTTCTCCGGCCACAGCCCCGAGGGATCGACGAAACGGGTCTGCGTCATCCCGAGGGCGCGCGCCTTGGCGTTCATGGCCTCGATGAAGGCGTCCAGCCCGCCCGGGTGATTCTGGGCCAGCACATACGAGGCCAGATTTTCGGAGGACATCAGCGTGATGCGGAGCAGGTCGCCGCGCTTCGCTTCGGAGCCGATTCGCATCCGTGAAAAGGCGTTCTTCGGCGGGTCATCCGAGCGCTGCACGATCTGCAGCCACTCATCCAACGGCGCGCCCGAGTCCAGAACGACCATCGCGGTCATCAGCTTGGTCACCGAGGCGATCGGGGCGGGGCTGTCCGCGAACTTCTCGTACAGGAGCGCATTGGACGACAGCGGCGCGATCGCGGCGTGTACCGAGGCCAGTT
>SKJG01000138.1 GCA_007116035.1 Thioalkalivibrio sp. | reverse complement strand
GCCGACCCGTTCAAGATCGTGCAGCTGCAATGGCACGCCTCTCCCTGCGAGGACCTGGTCGAGAAGATGGGGATCTCCTGGGATGAGGCCAAGAAGAACTTCCAGTCCTACCTGAAAGAGGTGGAGGCCGGGAACATCGAATATCTCTACAACCCCGAGCTCGCGTACGGAGGCAAGGCATGAGTCAGGACACAGTATTGGTCGTGGGTGCCGGCCCCTCCGGCCTGACGGCGGCGGCGAACGTGGCGGCCGCGGGCTACAGGGCGGTCATGGTCGAGAAGGAAGAGGTACTCGGCGGCGCGCCGATTATCTCCGGTTACGCCAAGCTGGTGCCCTCCGGCGAGTGGGCCAAGGACGCGATCGGCCGCATGGTCAAGCGCGTCGAGGATGATGGCAACGTGACCATTCACAAGGAGACGAAGGTCGCGAAGCTCGAGGGCGAGGCCGGCAACTTTACCGCCACGCTGAGCAACGGCGAAACCGTCAATGCCGGTGCAGTGGTGCTGGCGACGGGATTCACTCACTTCGACTCCATCAATAAGCCGGAGTGGGGCTTCGGGACGTTCGAGGACGTGCTGACCACGACCCAGATGGAGCAGATGGTCGCCGCCGGGAAGATCGCGTGTCCATCCGACGGCCGTGTGCCGGAGCGGGTCTGCATCCTGCTCTGCGTGGGGTCGCGCGACCGTCAGATCGGGCGCGAGTGGTGCTCGAAGATCTGCTGCACGGTTTCGGCAAACCTTGCGATGGAGATCAAGGAACTCTCCCCCGAGACCGACGTGTTCATCTATTACATGGACATCCGGACCTACGGGTTGTACGAGGACAAGTTCTACTGGAAGTCCCAGGAAGAGTTCAAGACGAAGTTCGTCAAGGCACGTATCGCTGAAGTCACCGCATCCGGTGACGGCCGCCTGCTGGTGAAGGGCGAGGATACGCTGGTGAAGCGCCCGATCGTGATCCCGTTCGATATCGTCGTCCATGCGATTGGCATGGATCCGAATGCCGATAATCCCGAGATTTCTCAGGTCTTCGGTGTCGGTCTTGAGAAGCACGGCTTCATCGAGCGCGCGGAGCACTACACCAACACCTGTGGCACCACGCGCAGGGGGATCTATTCCTGCGGTGCCGCGTACGGTCCCGAAACCATCGACGACTCCATCGCCCAGGGTGCCGCGGCCGCTGGCCGTGCCATCGGTGATCTGCATGCGCTGGTTCAGAAAGCCAGCTGAGGCCGAAACGGCGGCTTCCGGTTCGGGGCTCGTCCCCGAGCCGCTCCAGGTGACCTTCAACAAGGAAATCCTGGGGATGAAGCTGGCCGGGCTGCGGGCCGCGATTAGCGAGGCCGGTGGAGTCGATGGTCTCGAGACCTTCATCGAGGCCTTGCGCAGCAAGCACGAGGTCTTCGTTGGCATCACCGCGAAGGCCGCGGACATCGATGGTACCGACCTGCGCACGCTTGGCGGATTGGTCTTTTCGGTGCGCCGCAAGCTGGGCCCGCTGCTGGCCGAGCGCGAGGGTGCGATGCTGGAAGGCGTGCGGGAACTGGTGCTGTCGGAGCTTTCGATCGACGACCGCCTGCATGCCTTTGCGGATCTTGCCGGCGAGGACCGGAAGCTGCGCCGGGCGCTTTGGGATTTTGCCGCCGAGATCCTGCACTTCCGCGACCCGGACGCTGTGCCGCTCGCGAGCCGCTGGGTTTGGGATACATCGACGATGACCGGGGCGCTGCGCGAATTCATCCGGGGCAACGACACCCTGCGGCAGATCCCGATCGGCGATACCGTCGCGGCGATCGAGGGCGCGCGACTGTGGTTCTACGACGCGCTGGCCGAAGAGGGTTTCTACCGGGATCTGCCTTTCGTGACCGATCTGATCTGGTCGCAGGCCTACTCGGATTACGCCCGCTCGCTGTCGATGAGCATGGGCCTGATCGACGCGCAGTTCGGTGCGAAGCAGGATCCCTTGGAACTGATGGTGAAGATGCTTGGCATCGACGCGCCCAAGGGCCGCCTGAAGGCGGCCTCGGACGAGACCTTACATTAGAACGAACCGACAGGAAGGTCCGGGGAACCGGACGCCGGGAGAGAGAACGTCATGGCGATACATGAAAAATCACTGATCGAGCCCGAACGGCTGCTGCAGCACGACTCGCTGGTGGTCGATGGCGTCGATGTGTCGGGTCACTGGAACACGATGATCACGCCCCGAACGATCAAGGACTACGACGACGACTTCGAGGCGAAGATCCAGGCCTACTCCGGCGGCGAAAACGTGCATCGCTGCTGGCAGTGCGGTTCCTGCACCAACTCCTGCACGATGTACGCGCAGAACGTGCAGTTCAACCCGCGTTACTGGATCTACCTGACCCGGCTCGGGCTCACCGAGGAACTGATCAAGGACAAGGACATCATCTGGCAGTGCGTGTCCTGCAACAAGTGCACCAACATCTGCCCCAAGGACGTGAAGCCCGAGGGTGTGATGAAGGCGCTGGCGCACTGGATGGAAGAGGAAGGCATCACCGAGAAGTCGCCCTCGACGATCTTCGACGAGGAATTCGCCGACCAGATCTACGATTACGGTCGGATCGAAGACTCCAAGGTGATGAAGAACTTTTTCAAGAAGTCGGGCCAGCCGCTGTTCCAGTCCTGGTTGATCGAATTCACCAAGCGCATGATGAAGGGTCTGCCCGTCGCGCACGGCTTCCGTATGGGGATGAACGTCGTGTTCACGCCCAAGACCAAGAGCTGGGGCAAGACCGGTGAAGTCCTGCAGGCCTACGTCCGCGAACAGAAGGAGGCCGCTCATGGCTAAGGTTGCTTACTATCCGGGTTGCGCGCTGGAAGGCTCCGGCGGACCCTACGACCGTTCGACCCGGCAATTGGTGAAGGCCCTCGGCCTCGAAATGGAGAACCTCCGCGACTACAATTGCTGCGGTGCGATGGAGGTCAAAAACGTCCACCCGATGCTGCAGACCTACCTTTCGGCGCGCAACATGGCCATCGCCTCCGAGCAGATGGGTATGGACACCGTGATGGCGCCGTGCAACGGCTGCTACCATAACCTCAAGAAGGCCGAGTTCGAGACTGCGACTTCGCAGGAGGCGATGAACACGGTGCAGGACCTGGCGCGCAAGGCCGAGGATCCCGTGTACAACGGCGACGTGCGTACCCTGCACCTGCTCGAGTGGTTGATGGAGGAACTGGGTCCGGAAGGCATCAAGGAGCGGATGACCAAGAGCCTGAACGGGATCAAGATCGCGAATTACTACGGCTGCATGTACACGCGTCCACGGCAGATCTTCCCCGAGAAGGACCAGGGCCCCGGCTCCGAATCCAGCTACAAGCCGCACTTCATGGACGACCTGCTTGCCGCCGCGGGTGCCGTGAATGTGGACTACCCGCTGAAGACATCCTGCTGCGGCGGCGCGCATACGCTGTCGGACTCGGACACCTCGACCCAGTTGGTGCTGAACCTCCTGCAGGCGGCCGAGGACTCCGGCGCCGAGGTGATCGCGACCGAGTGCCCGACCTGCCATTCGGGCCTGGAAATGCACCAGGTCCGGGCCGAGACCGAATTCGGCATCAAGACCGGCGTCAAGGTACTCTATTTCACGCAG
>SKJG01000173.1 GCA_007116035.1 Thioalkalivibrio sp. | reverse complement strand
CAGCAGACGCGAGCTGCGCCCTTTGAGGGCCTTGACGAAGCGATTAATGCCCCACTGAGGGTCTACTGAGTACGATCACCGCCACTGAGGGTGTTTGCGGCTGGAATGATCACGCAGGGTGAGGTGTGAGGGGGGATCCCCCTCAGGGAGCTTGAACGAACACGCCCTTCGGGGGAGTCTCTGGTTACCAAGCCAAGAGACACTCACAGTGTGCCATGTTCCGTTGTCCGATCCCCAGTTTTTCCGCTTTCTCATCCACATCGATGAGGCATTGGCGGCCGAGGTGCAGACGGCCGGATGCCCATGTGGTGGCGTCCTGCACCGCGCCAACTATCCCCGCAAGCCCCGTGGCTGTCCGCGTGCGTTCCGTGCGGACTACGCGACGCGGCTGAGTTTCTGCTGCAACCAGTGCCGGCGTCGGTCCACCGCGATGTCGGTGCGCTTTCTGGGGCGGCGCGTATGGTTGAGCTGGGTGGTGGTGCTGGGTTCAACCCGGCCGGCTGGGCCCGGCACTGCGGCGGCTGCGCTATGTGAAGCGTTCTCGATTCCCTGGCGCACTCTGGCTCGGTGGCGGCGGTGGTGGCGCGAAGACTTTGTGCAGACCTCGCTGTGGCGGGTGCTGGGTGCGCGGTTCCTGCCGCCGGTGGCTGCTGCAGAACTGCCGGTTGGTCTCCTGGAGCGTTTGACCGGTCCGGGGCACGAGCCTCTGCGACACCTGCTGGCCTTGCTCACCCCACTCACGATCACGGCGCCCGAGGGGCGCTGAGTTCCCGCAGAGGATGCCAATGGTCGAACCGATTCCCGCTGCGTAGCCTTCTCTCCCGGTCGCGGTGCCGCCGGCGCCGCCCGTTTTGGGAGACGAACGTGCATCCACCGAACGATCCTCTGTTGCGCGATCGATGGGCGCGCTTGCGCTTCTCGATCATTGGCCCCTTGTTCGCCGCACCGCCGGAACCGGGACAGTTGCAGGCGGCCCTGGTGGCGCTGGCCGAGCGCGTCTGGCGCCATCCGGTCACCGGGACCGACGTGCGCTTCGGGGTATCCACGCTGGAGCGATGGTACTACGCGGCCCGTTCGGCGCCCGACCCGGTGGCGGCACTGCGCAACCAGCGCCGTCCGCATGGCCACTTCACCGCGATGACGCCGGCGGTGATCGAGACGCTGGTGCAGCAGTACCGGGAGCATCCGGGCTGGACCGCGCAGTTGCACTTCGACAACCTGTGCGCGGTCCTGCCCGACGGCAAGGACGGTGCGCCCTCGTACGCCACGGTGCGGCGCTACCTGAAGGCGCACGGGATGTTCCGCCAGGCGCGGCCGAAGCGTGCGACCGACGGCGCGATCCACGCCCGCGACCGGTTCGCAGCGCTGGAGGTGCGCAGCTACGAGCTGGACCACGTCTCCGCGCTCTGGCACCTGGACTTCCACCACGGTTCGCGCAAGGTACTGACCCGGGAGGGTGCCTGGGTCAAGCCGTACCTGCTCGGTATCCTGGATGACCGCTCGCGCTTGATCTGCCACCTGCAGTGGTACCTGGACGAGACGGCGCAGAGCCTGGTCCACAGCCTGTCCCAGGCGTTCATGAAGCGCGGCCTGCCGCGCGCCCTGATGACGGACAACGGTGCGGCGATGCTCGCCGAGGAAACCGTCTCCGGACTGCAGCGCCTGGGGGTGCTGCACCAGACCACGCTACCTTATTCGCCCTACCAAAACGGGAAGCAAGAGTCCCTCTGGGGGCGCATCGAAGGTCGCCTGATGCCGATGCTGGAAGGGCAGACGCCACTCACGCTCGATCTGCTGAATCAGGCCACGCAGGCCTGGGCCGAGCAGGAATATCACCGCACCCGCCACAGTGAACTCAACGCCACCCCACTGGAATGCTACCTGGCCGGGCCGAACGTACGTCGGGACTGCCCGCCGGTTGCGGCACTGGCCGATGCCTTCCGGGTCGAGGTCATCCGCCGTCAGCGGCGCTCCGACGGCACCGTGTCCCTGGAGGGGCAGCGCTTCGAGATCCCCGCCCGCTACCAGCACCTCGACCGGGTGTCGCTGCGCTACGCGCGCTGGGATCGCACCCGTGTTGATCTGGTCGAACCCCGCACCGGCACCGTCCTGTGCCCGGTGCTGCCGCTCGACAAATCCGCCAACGCCAACGCACAACGACGCGCCCGGCCGCCCGCGGCCCGCGCGCTCACGCCGCTGCCGCCCTCGGGCATGGCACCGCTGTTGCGCCAGTTGCTGGCCGACTATGCCGCCACCGGCCTGCCGCCCGCCTACCTGCCCACCCCCAACGCCGAAGAGGACCCCGCATGAACCCGAAGTTACTGGCCCTCTATGGGCTGAAGTGGAACCCGTTCGCCCCCGAAATCCCGGTCGAGGCGCTCTATGTGCCGGTGCGCGTCGAAGACTTCTATTGGCGCATCGAACAGGGCCTGATCCGCGAAGGTGGCTTCGCCATGATCCACGGCGACCCCGGCACCGGCAAGAGCGTGGTCCTGCGCCTGACCGCAGAACGCCTGGCACGGCTGCCGGATCTCACCGTCGCCGCCATCCATCATCCGCAGAGCCAGTTGGCCGACTTCTACCGCGAGATGGGCGACCTCTTCGGCGTCCCCCTGCGCCCGCACAACCGCTGGGGTGGCTTCAAGGCCTTGCGCGAGAACTGGTTCGCGCATCTGGAGACCACCCGCCGGCGCGCGGTGCTCCTGATCGACGAGGCCCAGGAAATGAGCCCCGCGGTCCTGTCCGAACTGCGCCTGATGGCCAGCGCCCGGTTCGACTCCCAGACGCTCCTGTGCGTGGTCCTCGCCGGCGATGCCCGCCTGCCCGAGAAACTGCGCCGCGAGGAACTGATCCCGCTCGGCTCGCGCATCCGCACCCGCCTGGTCACCGAAGCCGCCAGCCGCGATGAACTCCAGGCCTGCCTGCAGCACCTGCTCGACAGCGCCGGCAACACCAGCCTGATGACCCCCGCGCTCCAGCACACCTTGTGTGACCACGCCGTCGGCAACTACCGCCTGCTCACCACCCTGGCCGCCGAACTGCTCGCCGTGGCCGCCCAACGCGACCTGCCGCAACTCGACGAAAAACTCTACCTCGACGTGTTCGCCCCCACGCAAAAACCCATCCCGCCACGCCGCGCCGCCGCACGCCGCTGAACCCCCTTGGAGACCCTCATGCGCTCATCCTCCCAGCCCCGATCGCTGCCCTGGCCCGAACTCAGCGACGACTCCGCCGTCCAGTTGCAGGCCCTGCTCAGCGACTTCCTGGTCTTGTTCGAATCCCACTACCTCGGGCAGATCCATCGCTACCACCACGAACGCTCGCAGGAAAACCTGACCCAACTGAGCTTCCTGTCCGACGATCCTATCCCACCCGAAAACCCGGACAACCCTCCGTTCTGACACTCTCCCAAGCCCCGCGCTCGAGACGCCCCCGAACCCCTCCCGGGGTCCGGCGGCTTCGTGCTGATCACGCCCATCAACGAACGTGATCAGGAGAACATCAACTCAGGTGATCACACTCAAAATTTCGATTGGATCCCGATCGTCGGTCCCTCTGGTACGGGCACCGATCGAATTGAATATGCTTTCCCTTGCGAACGTCAACGACATGCCTAACGAAGAGTAGGCTCTATTGCTT
>SKJG01000042.1 GCA_007116035.1 Thioalkalivibrio sp. | reverse complement strand
CCGTACATCACTCCTCCAGCTTCCAGCGGGGTTAGAAAACCTCCGCGATCACGACGCGACCGTGTTGCCGCTCCAGACGAACGAACAGCGTCTCGCCCGCGCCCTTGTCGAGAATCCAGGTGCGGGGGGTGTCGACGAAACGCCCGTGATAGCTGGTGCCGGGGCTGGATACCACCGCCTGACCGTCAGCTCCCCGGCACCAGATGATCAGGGCACCCACTTGGTCGAGCTGTACGGTGTACGGGCCTGTGCACTCCCCCCGCCGGGACGGCGTGCGGTGCTCGACGGTGTAGTGCGCACCATTTTCAGCACCGACGCGTGCCGCACCCGCCTTGATATCGTAGGCCAGCCGCGTCGCGGCATCGGTGAGACAACCTGCCAGCAGCAGCACGGCCAGCGGCAGCACGAACCCAAGCCTGAGAGCGGACATCGGACCCCCCTGCGGCCGGAATTTGGAACCGGCGGAACACTATCACATGGCGCGCTATCGTCAGTTAACTTGCGGTACCGCATGCGAGTTGAGAACGGCCCGTCGACCCCCGGGGGGGCGACGGAGTGGTTGCGGTGTCACGGGGCGGCCGCCGATCCGGGGTGGCTGGGCGCCGCTTCCCTCAGGTGCCGGCCGCATACCAGAAGACCGCGAGAAAGTGGCAGGCGGTCCCGGATATCACAAACAGGCGCCATATGAAGTGCCCGTACCGCAGTCGGTGACCCAAGGCAAAAAAGACGACCCCACCGGTATAGGCCAGCCCTCCGACTGCCAACCACACTAGACCCGCAGGCGCCATCAGTTGTTGGAGTGGCACGATGGCGATCACCACCAGCCAGCCCATGAGAAGGTACAGGCCTGTGGACAGCATTGGATGGTTCAGCCCGTTGATGGACTTGAGCCAGACCCCCAGCGCCGCGAGTGTCCAGACCATCCCGAACAAGACCCAGCCCCAGGGACCGTTGAGCACACCGAGGCTGAAGGGGGTGCAGGTGCCGGCGATCAGCAGGAAGATTGCAGAGTGGTCCAGAACCTGGAAGACCCGTTTCGCCCTTCCGCCCGGGAGTGCGTGATAGAGGCCGGATGCCAGGTACAGCAGCGCCATCGTGATGGAAAACATGCTCACGCCCACCACGAAACCGGGGCTGCCAGTGCGGACAGCTTGCAGAATCAGAAAGGGGGTCCCCGCGAGCACCGCCACCAAAGCGACACCGTGGCTGACGCTGTTGGCAATTGCCTCGCCGGTGGTCTGTTGTCGGCGATGGTCCACCACTGCAGCCGTTCTATTCATGCCTGACGGGCCTCGCGTTCCGAGATTGCTTGGCACGCTCTCACGACGCTAGTGTAATGCCCGCAACGAGTGTCTGCCGACTTCAAAGCCTGATGGCCGATAGCGGAAGCGATCGGCCCTGCGCCGGCGGACGCTGGGAGAGCATGGGCAACCGCTGGCGCCCGCACTGTCCTCGATCAACGCCGGTCGTCGGCACCGGACTCGAGGCTCGGCCACAGATGAGGAAGTGAACCACCCCGGGCTTTCCGGAGGCGGGTTGCTGTGGATCCGGCCGTCTCGGAGTGGCCGCTACCGTGTCGCCTTCAGCCACCCACGCCGAGGGCCTGGGAGTCCGAGGGTCGGCAAGAGATCCCGACGGCTGGAGGTGGCAGTGGTCGACCCTTAGGTAAAGCTTTACCTAAGGGTCGACTTGAGACCCGAATGGCCGGCAGCGGCCCGACGCCCGGCAGCGAATAGCCAGAGGCCAAAAACGGGTTTGAATCGGTCGCGCCCAATGTAACGACGCCGCACCTGCGGAGCTTCATCGCGTCCATCGTTCACCTGACAGGACATCCGAACGTCATTTAATGGGCGAGGAGATCTCAAGAACCGTCAGACGGTCTGGAACGCGGCCCTGGGGTCCGGAGAAGGGCTTCGGCCGCACCCGTAGTCTCGGTTGACTCCAGTGAGGACATTTATAAGGCCGTCCTGAGCTGTATCTCTTCGCAACCATATGTTAGATATGCGTAATGAGCGATCCTCCTGCGGACATTGAAGCGGACATTTCAGCGGCCATGGACCGGGGCGAAGGCACCGGGTTGATGGAGCCTCTGCTCATCGGCGAAAGCTCCCGCCACAGAGACGTTCTCACCGATCGGGCCGTCGAGCTCGCGGCAAAGGCTGCGGGTTTCCGTCGCAGCCTGCCCGAAGGCGTGTGCACAGCCCTGGCCGACCTCGTCCGGGCCATGAACTGCTATTACAGCAACCTCATCGAAGGTCACGACACGCACCCGGTCGATATCGAGCGCGCGCTCAGCAATGATTACAGCACCGACGCTCGCAAGCGCGATCTCCAGCTCGAAGCCAAGGCGCACATCACCGTGCAGCGCTGGATCGATTCCGGCGGCCTCACCGGTCGCTCCGTAACCGTGGAAGGAATCTGTGAGGTTCACCGGCGCTTCTGCGAGCTGCTGCCGGAAGACCTGCTCTGGGTGGAAGATCCAGATACCGGCGAGCGTTTGCGGGTGGTCCCCGGCGAACTCAGGCGCCGAGCTGTGAGGGTCGGCCAGCACGTCGCCGTCAGCCCCGGCGCCATCCCCCGGTTTCTCGGCCATTTCGAGCGCACCTACAGCCGGCTCGGCAGGACGGACGCGATCCTGGCCACCGCCGCCGCTCATCACAGGCTCTTGTGGATCCACCCATTCCTCGACGGCAACGGCCGCGTCGCGCGCCTGATATCGCACGCCATGCTGCTGGAGACGCTGGACACCGGCGGCATCTGGTCTGTTGCGCGGGGTCTGGCACGCAACGTCTCCACCTACAAAGGACATCTGGCACGCTGCGATCTGCCACGGCGCAACGACCTCGACGGCCGCGGTACCTTGAGCGAGGAAGAGCTGGTGAACTTCACCCGATTCTTCCTCGCGGTGTGCATCGATCAGGTGGACTTCATGGAAGAGCTGGTCCAACCCGACCGTCTGCGCACGCGCATCCTTATGTGGGCGGAAGAGGAAGCGCGGCTCGGCAACCTGCCGCCCAAGGCGGGCAACATCCTCGAAGCGATCCTCTACCGCGGCGAGCTCCCGCGCGCAGAGGTTGCCGGTCTGCTCGGCACCACCGCACGTCACGCGCGCCGCATCGTCGCCGCGCTGGCGGACCAGCGCGTGCTCACGTCGGATGGCCCGCGTGCCTCATTGCGCCTTGCCTTCCCCGCAGCACTGGCTCCGCGCTGGATGCCAGGGTTGTTTCCGGAAAGTGCTCGGTAAACGGTATGCACCTCAGCCGAACGAACAGCCCAGGCGGTGACCGCGCCGAGGGCAACAGGCTGAGCGGTTCCGGGGACCACTTTTTGCTTCAGGTGGCCGAGGGTCCTGTTGATCAGCGCCGAGCCCCTAATACAGGCAATGACTTTGGATGAGCCGCCGCAGTCTGGGGATGTCGATACCGAAGCCCCTCTGCACGCGTCCGCTATACGCCGAACTGCAGACCCCGATCCGTTCCCACTGACTGCCCGGTTTGGGTCGGGTCGAGACACCCGATGACCGCCGGTGGCAGTAGTCGGCCCAAACCTGTCACCCAGCGGCGCACCATGAGGAGCTGGCTGACATGCCATTGCAGACAAGGACAAACCCGTCGATGGCATGCGGCGCCAGCAGTTATGCAGACAGGACTTCCTTT
>SKJG01000033.1 GCA_007116035.1 Thioalkalivibrio sp. | reverse complement strand
GGCTGGTCAGTCGGTTTCGGGATGTGGCGGGTGACTTGCCGCTGCCCAGGCGCAGCTTGCCACGGCCTCCCGTTGCGTTGGATCGGCCCGATTGATCCTGCTGGACACCAACGTCCTCTCGGAATTCATGCGTGTTGCGCCCGAGCCGGGTGTCGTGGCTTGGTTGGACGCGCAGCCCAGCGACAAGATCTGGATCTGTGCCTTTACCCGGGCCGAAGTCGAACTGGGCATTGCCCTGCTACCCGTAGGTCGCAGGAAACAGGGCCTGAAGTTGCAAGCGGAAGCACTGTTCCAGGAGGACTTTGCGTGCCGATGCCTGCCGGTCGATGGTGTGGCCGCCGGCGACTTTGCACGTATCGTCGCGGCCCGAACGGGGATCGGCAAACCGATATCGGTGGAAGACGCCCAAATCGCCGCGATCGCCCTGACGCACGGGCTCACGTTGGCCACGCGCAATGTCGCCGATTTTCGGAACATCGAAGCACTTGCGGTGATGAATCCCTGGGATCGCAATTGAACGCGTCGCAGGCGCGACCCCAGGTTGAACAACGGACAAAAATGTCCGATACTCGCAATGAAAGGTAGCGAATTCCTGAAGCGAATCCGTAAGCTCGCCAAACACCGAGGACTCGCATTCGAGTGGCATCCGAATCTCGGCAAAGGCTCTCATGGTGTGCTGAAGCTCGGCGACCGACGAACCGTCCTGCGCAACCCCAGGGATGAACTCAAGACCGGAACCCTGCACGCGATGCTCAAGCAACTCGGGCTGAAGGAAGAGGACCTCTGAGACCGTGTCATGCATAGCTTCGTTTATCCAATCGCCTTGATCGATGATCCGGACAGCGGCTTCGTGGTGGCCTGTCGGGACCTGCCCGAGGTCATCACCCAGGGCGAGAACCGCGCGCAGGCACTGGAAGAGGCGGAAGGTGCCTTGCAGGCCGCGATCGAAATGCGGGTCCAGGACGGTACCGACATCCCGACGGCGAGCCGCGCGAGGCGTGGAGAACACCTGGTGGCCGTACCCATCGGCACCGCGATGAAGGCGGCCTTGTATCTCGCCATGCGCGAGCAGGGCATCAGCAAGAGCGAGCTGGCCCGTCGTCTCGGCGTGAACGAAAAGGAAGCCCGACGCATGCTGGATCCGAGGCACAGCACCAAGGTCCCAGCGCTTGAACACGCGCTACACCTATTGGGCAAGCGGGTGGAACTGCGCGTAAGCGGGGCGTGATTTCCGCTTCGCGGGAGTGCCCCCGGATCGCCACGAGCCCCGGTCTCCCAACGACGCCCACACGGATTCGGCTTGCCCTGTAACGGCCGCCCAATGTCATGTCTAGACATCGTTTAGACATGCCCCGGAGAAGACCCGATGACCATTGCCGTTCTCGACATCAAACGCTGGGGCAACAACCTCGGTGTGCGCCTACCCGTTGGCGTGGCACGTGCGGCGCATCTGCATGCCGACCAGCCAGTACGGATCGAAGTGGAAAACGGCCGCGTCATCATTACGCCGCTGGAAAACCAGCCACTCACACTGGAGCAGCGGCTGGAACGTTTCGATCCGGCGCGGCATGGCGGCGAGGTGATGGACACCAGGGCGGTCGGCGCTGAACGGTGGTAGCCAAGAAGAAGGACGGGGTGCCCGCGCGCCGGGATGTGATCTGGATCGACTGCAACCCGCAGGCAGGGCGCGAAATGCGCGACCGGCACCCGTTTCTGGTGCTGTCGCCGCGGAAGCTCATAGGGCTAATGCCATGGGGATTCGCTGCGCGTGATGGTGGCTCATGTACCCGGGCGATGTCGTGATATCGTCCGCTGGAAATCGCCCGTCACGACAGGTGTGCCATGGCCCAGGTCATCGTCCGCAATCTGGAAGACGATCTGAAAGAGGCGCTCAAGCGGCGCGCGCAGCGCCACGGCTGCAGCATGGAGGAAGAAGTGCGCGAGATCCTGCGGCGCGCCGCGGACGAAGACGCGGAAGCGCTTCCCAACCTGGGTTCGCGTATGGCCAAGCGTTTTGCGGGCATCGGCCTGGAAACGCCGCTGCCGGAACTGCACGGACAGGAGATCGCTCCCGTCGCCTTGGACGCATGATGATCCTCGACACCAACGTACTCTCCGCGCTGATGCAGCGACAGCCCGATTTGGCGGTCGTCGAGTGGTTGGATCGGCAATGGGCCGACACCGTCTGGATCAACGCATCGCGATCCTGTCGATGCGAAAACTGTACAGAAAGTATCTTGAAACGTACTATTAGAAACCGTACGGTGCTTTTCGGGAGAGCGTGATGGACAATGTCCTCACCGCCGCTGAGTTGAAACGCCGCGGCATGGTGGCGATCGAGGAAGGTCTGCGTGCCGGTCCTTTACACATTCTCAAGCGCAACAAACCGGCTGCCGTGGTCCTCAGCGAAGAAGACTACGCGCGCCTCACGCAAAACAGGATCGAATTGCCGGCAGATGGCATGAGTGCCGTGCAGTGGCTGCTCACCACGGAACTGCCGCAAGCAACCCCGCCGCGCACCAAGGCCGAGATCGATGCCGCGCTCGCCGCGGAGCGCGATTGGTGATCGTCTTTCTCGATACCAGCGCACTCATTTATCTGCTTGAAAGCGAGGAGCCATTCCGCAGCCGGGTGCGCGATCGCCTCGGCACCCTGCTGGAGCAGGCGCCTGCGCTCCAACTCGCGATCAGCCGACTCACCTGGCTCGAAGCGCGAGTGGGGCCGATGAAGCAGAAGCAGGTGGGTTTGCTGCAGGCTTACGACGGCTTCTTTGCGCGGCCCGACCTGATCTGGGTTGAGCTGAACCGCGACGTCGTCGAACTCGCCACGGCGATTCGAGTCCGCCACGGACTCCGTACGCCCGACGCCCTGCAGGCCGCCAGTGGCCTGCAGCTTGGCGAGAAACACCGTTTCTTGACCGGCGACGGCACATTTCAGCGCGTTGCTGGCCTTCAGGTCGAATACCTGAACTGACTCTCCTGCTATGCGGGGGAGGCAAATCCAGCCAACAACGGGAACTCGCCAAGGCGCAGAGGTATCTCGACGACGGAAAAGCGAGGCAAAAATGAAAAAAGCCGCCGTCTCCCATCACGAAGCCGACGTTCGAGAACTGCGTGCGGATCCCGAGCTTGCCGTGGCCTACCTGAAGGCCGCGATGGCGTCTCTCGATGATCCAGAAGATCGCGCGGCCGGCTACCCGGGCGCCAGCGGCGAGCCCGAGACCGAAGCGGTTTACACCCCACCCGAGAACGCCTAATCTAATGTCAATGACATTGCATGACATCCGAAAGGGGTGACGATGAGCCAGATCACCGCGCGTCTGCCGGATGACGTCGTGGCGGCGCTGGATGCCGCCGCGGCCGAGTTGCGCCGTAGCCGTGCAGATGTCGTTCGCCAGGCCATCGAGTACTACCTCGATGATTTCGAGGATATACGCCGAGCCATCGAGGTACTGCGCGATCCGGCCGACCCAGTGCTCGATTGGAACGCGGTCAGGGATGACCTACTCCGGCTCGATTAAGCGCAGTGCGCTGAAAGCGCTGGAGAACATCAGCCGCAACGATCGCTTGCGCATCGTTGCGGCGATCGACGGACTCCGGACCCAGCCGACCGCGGGCAGTGTGCTCAAGGGAGAATTTGCTGGCCTGCGACGGATTCGGGT
>SKJG01000172.1 GCA_007116035.1 Thioalkalivibrio sp. | reverse complement strand
TTCCACACGGCCTCGTAGAGGCGCGGTACGCCCAGCATCACCGTGGCCTCGCCTTCGCGAAGGGCCCGGACGATCTGCGGACCCACCAGCGAGAAGGGCACAATGATCGGGGTTCCCAGCGTCAGCGGGATCAGGATACCCACAGTGAAGGGGTAGACGTGATGAAACGGCAGGGGCACCAGCACCCGGTCGCTGTCGTCCGCGAGTTCCTGGGCGCACAGAGCCTCGACATTGCTGCTCAGGTTCTTGTGCGTCAACGGCACCCCCTTCGGTGGTCCCGTCGTGCCGGAGGTGTAGAAGATCGCGGCCACGTCATCCTTCTCGGCCACGGCCGACGCCGGTTCGTCCGCGAGCAGGCCGACCCAACTGTCCGAGGCATCCGACTCGGCGTCGAATAGATAAATCCGCACGTCGTCCATTTCATCGGGAAGACGATCCTTCAGCGAGGAGGTCGTGAAGACGAATCGCGGCTCGGAATCCGACAACGCATGTTCCAGATCCTCACCCGGCATCTGCGTATCCAGGGGCACCACCACAGCGCCGGCATTCATCACGCCCAGCGCCGATGCCACCCAGTCCGCGCTGTTGGGCGCGAGAATCAAGACCCGATCCCCCTTCTCCAGACCGGCATCCTGCAGACCAGCCGTCAAACGACCCGCACGCGCGAGGAGATCCGCTCGCGAAGTGGTGTCGAGGTCGTCGCGACTCATCGTCACGACAGCCGCCTGATCCTCCGATACGGACCGGGAAGAGAGGAGTTCGTCGATGGTTTCAGCACTCATAGCGTGGCGCCTCCGGAAGAAGTAACGACCTAAGTATGGACTTTCCCTGCATCACCTGATCTCGCCCCCCAGGCCGGTCGACGCACACGACCGCTGGAGGCGCGTCGCAAACGACGCATTTCACTCACCACACCACCACCCCGATTGTTCGCGCAGACGCCTGATCAGATCGCCGTGGAGCCGCGCGAAATCATCGCCTCGCGCGCGCAACGCCAGCGCCAGCACGCAATGCAGATTCAGGGCGTCCCCCCGCGCCGCCGCGCGCGGAAACGAAGTGGCATAGTCGCGGGGCACGCGCAGGGTCCAGTTTTCCAGATCAACGAAGCCGGCCCGGTTGTACGTCTGTTCCTGACCGAGGAGATCGGCGAAGAACACCATGACCTGTTCTGCGGGACTGGCGAACACATCCGCCAGCTTCGCATGCACCAGTTTGTTGCGATTCCCGGACAACTCGCGCGCGAATGCCTCACGTTCCCCGGCGGGGACGAGTCGCGCGGCAAGAACGTTCGCCTCCTGACGGGCCCGCACACCCTCCTCCACCCACTGGCGGGCCAGATGCCAGATCGGGGGCGTGTCGTGCGTGCCCACCATGATCCAGTCCCGGGCTTCGGCGTTCTCACTGCGGTAGACGTCGTCGCGGTTGAACAGATCCGCCTTCTGCGTCACCCGAAACCGCCCCAGACCCTGGCGCCTGATGACACTCGCCAGGGGATAAGGCAACGTGCTCAGGACCTCGCAGGGGATATCCTCGCTCGATCCCCCATGCTCGCGCACCACGCTCACGACCGTATCCAGCAGCAGGGCATAGCGCCCGACCTGATCCGGCCGCAGCCACCGTACCCATTCGTCCGCATAGCGGGGAACGGCCGGGTTCAGCTGCTCCACCCCGGCGATGGCAAAACGGCCAAGGTCCGGATGGTCTGCGAGATGCGGCGACGAGAACAGCCGCGCACCATGCTGCACCGCATGGCTGGGGTCGGGGTCGTCGCTACGGTATACCCACGGGCACACGAGACCGTGCGGGTGATCGATGCGCAGCCCATCGAACTCTTCCAACATCTTTTGGATCCGCGCGAGCATGAAACGCAGCACCGGCCCCGGCGCACCGTCACCATCGAGGTACTGATCCGGGTCGTACACCCCGTAGCCCCACGGCTGTCCGTCGCGATTGGTGCGGCTGGGCGGCGCACCCATGCGGTAACCCACCAGGTGCATACCGCCACGGCTCCATTCATCGCATGCCGAGAGCCCCACCTGAAGGTCGCCGTAAAGGCGCAACCCCAAATCCTTCGACGCGGCCTGGAACGTGGCATGTTGGCGGTGAACGAGGAACTGTCCCAGCCGATAGCGTTCGAGTTCATCGTGATGGGTATCGAAAAGTACGCTCCGGCGCGAGGTGCATGGATCCGATCGCTGGCCGATATGCCGGTACAGTGCAGCATCGGGGCAGACGGCATCGGTTACCGGCCATTGCCGGTGATGTCGTTCTCCATGACGCCCCGACAGCGCGTGATACAGGGCGTCGGGTGCGAGCCAGTCGCGATTGCGTTCGGCGAAATGGTTCAGCTCTGCATCGAGTTTCAGGGCGCGGGAATCGCCTCGGGCGCGGGCCGCCTTGAAGTTTTGATGGATCTCTTCCAGGGCCTTGTGACAGGCATCGAAAGCGTAGCCATGCACACTGCGCGCGCCGTCATCACACGGGCATTCCCCGACCAGACGTTCGAGGGTGTCCGCATGCAGCCAGCCTCCGGAAACATTGCTGGAACCGCCTTCCCCCGTCAGGCTTGCCAAATCGAGGTTCAGCACGTTTCGGGAAAACACCGTTCCGTTGTAGGGAGAAGGGTCATCGCGAGGCGTCTGCCCCATGGGCCCCAGCTGGATCGTGTCGAAACCCAGGCTGCGTACAAAGGCGACGAATTGCCTGGCGCCACGACTGTACGGTGAGCCCCGCCCGATATCCTCGGCTGACAGTCCCGGAAAGCAGGGATCATGGATGGCCAGTGCCAAACGCCGCTTCCCAAGCAGCTGCAGCCCCTCCGCAATCGCGGGGTCGGGCAAGGGGTTGGAGGCGATGTTCTGGGTCATCGTCACGAGATAACAGACCTCTCCTGCCTCAGCGCGCTCAGGATGGCTTGAACCCGCGCCTCCCGTTCCCACTGCTCCAGATCCAGCCTCAACTTGTGGCGCCAGTTCGGACGCTCTTCCGTGGTTCCTGGAAGATTGATCTGTTCGCGCTGCCCCAGTACGTCTTCCATCTGAGCCATCATCACCACCGCGGGGGTACGGGCAAGGAAGCGGTGGATACTCACCGCGAGGTCCACCGTCATTTCCCCCTCGGGAACCGCCTGCACGCTCAGGCCCGCGGGCAGCAGCCCCTCCTTTTCCAGCGCGACGAGCAGACGGGCCCGGTCCTCCGCGCGCCCGATGATCTGGTCTTCGCGGTGTTTCGCGGTGGGGAAAAGATGCAGACGATCGCGCAACGCCAGATCCAGACCCTCCCAGTAGCCGGACAGCGTGGGCAGGTCATGCGTGCTGGTGGCGATCAGGGCCTGCGTGGCGAAATCCCCGGGCGTTCTGAAATGGCCGTCGTCCGCTTTCTCGAAGTAGAGCAGGCGGTAAGAGAGCACGCCCATCGGCCGCAGCGCCTCACGGACCTCTTCGGGCACCGTGCCCAGATCCTCGCCGACGACGAGGCAGCGGTTGCGGTGACTCTCCAGCGCGAGAATGCCCAACAGATCCTCGAACGGATACGCAACGTAGCCGCCTTCGCGCGGAGGCATCCCTGCCGGCACCCAGAAGAGCCGCATCAGACTCATGACATGATCGAGGCGCACAACCCCGGCGGTACTCATGTTCTCGCGCAGCGTCTTGATGAACGGCGCATAGGCGCAACGCCGCAGCATTTCGGGGTTCCAGGGCGGAAGCCCCCAGTCCTGACCCTCCAGATTGAAGTCATCCGGCGGGGAACCGATCCGACCCTCGAGTACATACAGTTCCTGATTCGCCCAGGCTTCCGCGCCGCCCACATCCACACTGACTGCAATGTCCTGGTACAGCCCCAATCCAAGACCCAGCTCTACGGCGCGATGGCCGGCCGTCTGGAGCTGGGCATGGGCCTGCCATTGCAGGTATTCGTAAAAGCCCGTTCGTTCGGCGTTTTCGGCCGCAAACGCCGCCACGGCCTCGGATTCCGGATGTCGATAGGGCTCCGGCCATGCAGGCCAGCCCCAGACCGACGGATCCGCCCGATGCAGCGATTCCTGAATCGTCTCGTACAGCGCATGCAGATGCAGCGCATCGCCGCGTAACCGTCGAAAACGGGCAAAGGCCTCGTCACGTTCATCGCCACGGTCCAGATGTTCCTTTCGAAAATGTTCGTACAGGGTCTCCAGCACCGTCATCTTCGCCCCGGCAATCCCGGGATAGTCGACCCGTTCCGACTTCCGGAGTTGATCCAAGCGCTGCTGGAAGGCGCGGTCTCTTACCTGATGCTGTGCTGCATCGCACTCGGCGAATTCGGGCAACGCCTCCACGTCCAGGTACAGCACATTCAGGAATTGCCGGCTGGAGGGACTGTAGGGACTCGCGTGGGAGGGGTTGTGCGGAAACAGGGCATGCAGTGGATTCAGGCCGACCAGGTCCGCGCCAGCCGCGGACGCGAATTCGACGACCCGGATCAGGTCCGTGAAGTCGCCAATGCCCCAGTTCCGGCTCGAGCGCAGGGCATACAGCGCGATATTGAGCCCCCACACACGCTGGCCGCCCGACACCGCCGGCGGCCGGTAACAATCCGCCGGAACCACGATCAGCGACACGGACGAAATCCCCGCGTCAGGCATCTCCAGGTCCTCGAGTTCGAGTCGGTGGCAGCCGCCCGGCCGGTCGTTCGGCAGCAGAAGCCTGCGGCGTTCCCGGACCTCGCCGTCCAGCATCCGCTGGCCCTCCTGCTTGAGATCCACAGGCCGGAACCGACCCTCCCGGCGACCACCGTCCTCTTCCGTGAGCGTCCAGCGGTGCCAGTGACCGACGCTTTGCGCACGCACCGTAATGTCCAGGCGGATGCAATCCTCGCCCTCCCGTGCCACGCGTACCGGCGGCAAGGGACGGCCCCAATTCTCGGCCTCGGCCCGTTCCAGGGCCTGCTGCATGTGTTCGTCGCTGTCGGTCGCCACGCCCATGACACCCAGCAGGGCGCGCTGGGTCTCTTCGGAGACCTGATGACGGTTGCCCCAGATATCGCGATACGCGGGCGCGATGTGGTAGCACTCACACAATCGATCGAGGAGTCCCGGGTGGCTCATGCGCGAACCGCGAAGAAAGACAACGGCCACGACCACGTGCCCCATTCGGTGCCGTGCAGCCACATGCTCACCCCCCAGCCTTCCCGCGTGTCTCCCCGAGAAGATTCAGGAGACCATCGATCGGAATACCGACCCAGTCCAGGCGGTGATCGAGTTCGTAGCGTAGCTCGTAAAGCGCCTTCTCCATGACGAAAAGATCTGTCAGCCGATCGGCCGCAGCGAGGTCCGCGGGTGATGATGGGCACCCGGTCGCCGTCTCCCGATAGCCATCCACAAAGGCGGCGGCAGCGGCCTTCTCCCACTCCCTCAGGTGCGGCAGCAGGCGTTCGCGATCGGCGGGCCGCTCAGCGGTGCAGTTCGCGAGCGCCACAGACCCGGCGTAGCTGAACGAACGGAGCATTCCCGCCACGTCGCGAAGCGGTGAATGCTTGATTCTGCGCTCTTCGATCGGCCGGGCTGGCTCGCCCTCGAAGTCGATGATCACGAAGTCGTTCTCGGTCAAAAGGACCTGGCCCAGGTGATAGTCCCCGTGGTGGCGGGTCTTGACCGCATGCACCGGAAGTTGCGTCAGTTCCTCTACGCGCTGGACGAGCGACTGCCTGGCCTCCAACAAACGCTCGGCCGCCGGGCACACCGCCTCGGACAGGCCTTCCCGCCGTTCGGCCAGCATGTCGAGTGTGACGAGTACGTCCTCGCGCACCCGGTCGCCCCAGGCGCCCAGGTCACCAGGACCCATGGGCTCGGGGGCGAACGAGGGATCGGCGGCGGGCTGGGCCAGCGCAACATGCAGTTCACCGGTGCGTCTACCCAGCGTCCACATCAGGTGCTCGTAGTCCCCATGCGGCTCGATGGGCAGGGCCTCTGGCCGGGTCAGGCGATCTTCGAAAGAACGGGCCAGATAGTCGATACTGTAGCTCCAGCCGTCACCCTGGTTCGGGACATAACCCTGGAGCAGGGCCAGGGTCGATGGGGGTTCGCCATCCGCCTGGTACTCCACCGATCCGACCAGTGGCGAGATGTTCGGAAAGGGCGAGACTTCGGTCAGGTAACGTCCCATTTCCAGTTCCGGACTCACGCCCGGCTGGACACGGCGGTAAAGCTTGAGAAACAGGCGGTCGCCGAGGATGACCGTGGTATTGGTTCCCTCGGCCCCGGGCCGCTGCAGGCCCTCGAGCGGGTGAGCGCCCACCAACCGGGAATACGCGGCGGTGGGACGGAATCGCAGCATTCCCGAATCCAGCGGATGATCCACCGGTTGCGCGATCGACCGGACCATGGCCTGAACGAAGTCTTCCGCTGCCACCGCGTCGTGCAGCACACCAACCCGGGCCTTCTGACGCACGCGTGCCAGTGCGGCGGGCAAAACCACACGCACCGGCTCCTCGTCGATCTCGCCCCAGATCAGGGCCAGCGGCAGGAAATAGGTCTGCACGACTTCGCCCCCGAACAGGCACCGCACCCACAGCAACAGCCATTCCCCGTCCGGCGTCGCCCACTTGACCATGTGCGCAACCTCCACCGCGTCGAGCCCCTGGCCCTTGGCCGCAAACCAACGCTGGCCCTGGAGAAAGGCCGGCAGGACCTCGCGTTCCAGCCGGCTTCTCAGATGCATCGCGGCCTCCGTATTGCGCAGGCCTGGCTGTGACGGATCGGGGAAAAAGCTGCGCCAACCTCCGGACAGCACCAGCACGGGCAGCTCCATCGATGGCAGCGCTTCCTGGTGCCAGGCCGGCGCTTCGGCATGGCTGGCCAGTTCGAACCAGTAGAAGCCATGCCCCGGCAGCGTCAGCAGGTAGGGCAAGTCCCCGATCGGGGGAAACGCGGTGCGCCCCATCAATTCCATCGGCACCCGGCCCTTGAAACGCGCCAGATCGAGTTCGACGGGCTGCGCCGAGCGCGCAAGATTGGCGACGCACAGCACCGCTTCGTCACCATGCTCGCGCACATAGGCGAGGATCTTGCGGTTGCCCGGCTGCAGAAAGCGCAGGCTCCCGCGCCCGAAGGCGGGATGGACCTTGCGCACGGCAATCAGCCGTTTCATCCAGTTGAGCAGCGAGGACGCTTCTCGGCTCTGCGCCTCCACGTTGACGGCCTGGTAACCGTATATCGGATCCATGATCGGTGGCAGATACAGGAACTGGGGATCCGCCCGGGAAAAGCCGCCATTGCGGTCCGGACTCCACTGCATGGGCGTACGCACACCGTTGCGGTCGCCCAGGAAAAAATTGTCGCCCATGCCGATTTCGTCCCCGTAATAGATGATCGGCGAACCGGGCATCGACATCAGGAGGCTGTTCATCAGCTTGATCCTTTCGGGATCGTTGTCCATCAGCGGCGCGAGCCGGCGGCGGATGCCGACGTTGACGCGCATTCGGGGGTCGGCCGCGTAGCGTTCGTACATGTAGTCGCGCTCACGGTCGGTGACCATCTCCAGGGTCAATTCATCGTGGTTGCGCAGGAAGATCGCCCACTGGCAGGTGTCCGGAATCTCGGGTGTTTGGCCCATGATTTCGATAATGGGGTAACGGTCCTCCTGTGCCACAGCCATGTACATGCGCGGCATCAGGGGGAAGTGGTAGATCACATGGCATTCGTCGCCATCGCCGCAGTACTCCCGGGCATCTTCCGGCCACTGGTTGGCTTCTGCCAGGAACATGCGACCCCGATAGTGCTCGTCCACCTCGGCCCGCATGCGCTTCAGCACCGCGTGGGTCTCCGGCAGGTTTTCGTTGTTCGTCCCCTCGCGCACGCACAGGTACGGGATCGCATCGAGACGCAGCCCATCGACGCCCATGTCCAGCCAGAAACGCATGATCCGGATCACGGCCCTCACCACTTCCGGATTGTTGTGGTTCAGATCCGGCTGGTGGTGGAAAAACCGATGCCAGTAGTAGGCACCGGCCTCGTCGTCCCAGGTCCAGTTGGAAACTTCGCTGTCGGTGAAGATCACCCGTGTCTCGGGAAATTTCTCCCGGGTGTCGCTCCACACGTAGAAGGCGTGCTTGCGGCTGCCGGGCGGTGCCTTGCGCGCGGCTTGGAACCAGGGATGCTGGTCGGAGGTGTGGTTGATCACCAATTCGGTGATGACGCGCAGGCCGCGGCGGTGCGCCTCGCGCATGAAGGTCCGAAAATCCCGACGGGTGCCGTAATCGGGGTAAATGTTCCGGTAATCGGCAATGTCGTAACCGTCATCGCGCATCGGCGACGGATAAAACGGCAACAACCACAGCGTGTTGACGCCGAGGTCCTGGATGTAATCGAGCTTGCTGGTCAGGCCCGGAAAATCACCGATCCCATCATCGTTACTATCCTGGAACGCCTTCACATGCATCTGATAGATGATGGCGTCCTTGTACCACAGCGGATCGTCCTGCAAGCCGTTTTCCTGCGCAGCCATACCGCCCCCTCGTTACAGGTAATAGTCGAAGTCGTGCTCGGACCGCAGCCGGCGTCGCAGGCGGAAGATGTGCGCCGGCCCGGCCTGCGGATCGAGTGCCACGTAGTTACGCGCGCCATGCCATAGATGCCGGGAGTTGCTCAGCAAGTCATGCACCTGGTACGGATGCCCGGGATCGAGACCGAATTCCTCGACCGGGAGCTGCACGTAACCCGACTGCACATGCACCGGATCGAGGTTGACCACCACCAGCACGACATTGCCACCGTCGTCCGTCGCTTTGCTGAAGCAGAGCATTTCGTCATTGTCCACCGCGTGGAAACGCAGGCCTTTGTCGAACTGCAGCGCGGGATTCTCGCGGCGGATGCGGTTCAGACGTGCGAGGTAGTCTTTGAGGCTGTCCGGCCGTCCGAGATCCCAGTGCCTGATCTGGTATTTCTCGGAATCGAGATATTCTTCGGTTCCGGGCCGCTGGGGTCTGTTTTCGACCAGTTCAAAGGCGGGGCCGTAAATGCCGTAACTCGCGCCCAGGGTCGCCGCCAGTGTCGCGCGGATCATGAACGCGGGCCGCCCTCCGAACTGCAGGTATTCGGGCAGGATATCCGGCGTCGCAGGCCAGAGATTGGGGCGCAGGTATTCCTTACCCTCGCCTCGGGTGAGTTCGGTGAAATACGCGGTCAATTCCTGTTTGGTGTTGCGCCACGGGAAGTAATTGTAGGACTGGCTGAAACCGCGCTTGGCGAGCCCGTGCAGCACGGCGGGACGCGCGAATGCCTCGGACAGAAAGATGGTCCCGGGAAAATCCCGCTTGATTTCAGCAATGACCCATTCCCAGAACGCGAAGCTCTTGGTGTGGGGATTGTCGACCCGGAAAATCTGCACGCCCTGCTCGATCCAGAACCGGAAGATGCCCTCGAGTTCGGTCCAAAGGCCCTGCCAGTCGGCGGTTTCGAAATCGAAGGGGTAGATGTCCTGGTATTTCTTCGGTGGATTCTCCGCGTATTGCACGCTGCCATCGGGCCGGTGGCGGAACCACGCCGGATGTTCCGCCACATAGGGGTGGTCGGGCGCACACTGAAAGGCAATGTCGAGGGCGAGCTCCAGACCATGGCCGCGGGCGCAGACGACAAGGCTGCGGAAGTCCTCCAGCGTTCCCAACGCCGGATGAACGCTGAGATGGCCGCCCTCGGCCGAACCGATTGCCCAGGGGCTCCCCGGGTCATCGACGCCCGCCATGAGCGCGTTGTTGGGTCCCTTGCGCCTGCTGCGCCCGATGGGGTGGATCGGCGGGAGATAGAGGACGTCAAAACCCATCCCGGCAATGTACGGAAGCCACTTTTCGCAATCCCTGAAGGTCCCATGGGTTCCGGGGATCATGCTACAGGAGCGGGGAAAGACCTCGTACCAGGCGCCAAAACGAGCCCGTTCCGGCTCCACCGTCACCACCAGCTCGCGCTGCTCGACGCTGGCCAGACTGCGGTCGGGATAGCGTTCCATCAGAGCACCGAGCTCGGTGCTCATGGCCACGGCAACGCGCGTCTGCAGATCTTCTTCCGAGCGCAGCGCTTCCGCCAGACGGGCCAGGGTTTGGGCATCATCGCCAACCGCACGGTCCGCCGCCCGAGCCACCAGTTCCGCGCCCATCAAGAGGGCCACGCGAATATCCTCCGGGTCGGTGCGTCGTTCCAGATCGTGGAGCCAGGAGAGGAAACCATCGACCCAGCCGGTCACGGTGTAGAGATAGCGGCCCAGATCCGGAACCGTGAACTCGGCGCGCCAGCGATCGTTGATCATCGGCACCATCGGCGTCTCGTGCCACAGCGCGCCATCCTCCCGTCGATGGCGCAGGAGACACCTTAGGCGATCATGGCCATCGGCGAAAGCACGGGCTTCGACCACCACCGATTCGCCCACCGTTCGCTTGATGGGAAAGCGTCCGCCATCCACCTGCGGGCTGACCGCTTCGATCATCACCCGCTGCCTGCCTTCCTCGGGAAAGATGCGTGTCATGCGCTCTCAGCCCCCCGGCTTCAGAAACAGCACCGCCAGCGGCGGCAGGTCGAGGACCAGCGAATGGTAGTGGCCGTGCGCACCCACCGGTGCACTCTCCACGCCGCCCCGGTTACCGCGTCCGCTACCGCCATAGGTCTGGGCATCACTGTTCAGCATCTCCCGCCACCACCCGCCTCGCGGGACCCCAATGCGGTAGTTGTCACGCGGGACCGGCGTCAGGTTGCAGATCACGAGAATCATGTCGTCCGGGTTTCTGGCTTTCCGCAGGAAGCTCAGGGTGCTCTCCTCGACGTCCTGGCGGTCGATCCATTCGAAGCCGGCCGCGACGAAGTCCTGCTCGAACAGCGCGGGCTGGTTCCGGTAGAAGTGATTCAGATCGCCAAGCCAATGCCGGAGGCCGCGATGCGCAGGCTGTTCCAGCAGCTCCCAGTCCAATCCGCGGTCGTGACTCCATTCGCGCCACTGGCCGAACTCGTCACCCATGAACGTCAGCTTCTTGCCCGGGTGTCCGTACATGTATCCGAACAGTGCCCGCAGGTTGGCGAACTTCTGCCAGTCGTCGCCTGGCATCTTGTTGATCAGAGAACCCTTTCCATGCACCACCTCGTCGTGGGAGAGGGCGAGCATGAAATTCTCGTTGAAGGCATAGGCCAGGCTGAAGGTCAGCTGGTCGTGATGGTACTTGCGGTACAGCGGGTCGTTCGCAAAATACGCCAGCGTGTCGTGCATCCAGCCCATGTTCCATTTCATGCCGAAACCCAGGCCGCCCAGGTACGTTGGTCTCGAGACCATGGGCCACGCAGTGGATTCCTCGGCGATGGTCTGGGTGTCGGGCAGATCCCGGTAGATCGCCTCGTTCAGATCGCGCAGAAACTCCACCGCCGCCAGGTTTTCGTTGCCGCCGTGCTCGTTGGGTATCCATTCACCCGCCTGCCGGCCATAGTCGAGGTAGAGCATCGAGGCCACGGCATCCACGCGCAGCCCATCCAGGTGGTACTGCTTCAGCCAGAACAGCGCACTGCTGAGCAGAAAGGAACGGACCTCGTGCCGCCCGTAGTTGAAGATGTAGCTCTGCCACTCGGGGTGGAAACCGCTTTTGGGATCGGCGTGTTCGAAGAGGTGGGTGCCGTCGAAATACCGCAACCCGTGCTCATCGTCCGGAAAATGCGAGGGCACCCAGTCCACGATCACGCCAATTCCCGACTGATGCAGTCGGTCCACCAGGTGCATGAAGTCCTGCGGCGTTCCATAACGGGCGGTCGGCGCGAAATAGCCGGTCGTCTGGTACCCCCATGACCCGTAGAAGGGATGTTCGGTGATCGGCATCAACTCCACGTGGGTGTAGCCCAGTTCGCCCAGATAGGCGGGCAGCCATTCCGCCAATTCGCGGTACGTGGGCACGCGGTTGCCCTCCTCCGCGACCCTCCGCCACGAGCCTGGGTGCATCTCGTAGACGGACCAGGGGGCATCCAGGCCATTGGCCCGGTGGCGCCGTTCCATCCATGCGGTATCGTCCCAGGGGTAATCCAGTTCCTGGACCCGGCAGGCAGTCGCCGGCGGCTCCTCCCAGGAGAACGCGAGTGGGTCTCCCTTGTCCACGGCGTACTGCCCGACCCGGGACACGATGTGGAATTTGTATTGAGTGCCCGGCATGAGGCCCGGAACGAAGCCCTCCCAGATCCCGGAGTCGTCCTCGCGGACCTGCAGCGGATGGCTGCCGGCACGCCAGTGGTTGAAATCACCGATGACCGAAACCTCCCTGGCATTGGGTGCCCAGACCCCGAAGCTCACGCCCGCGACGCCATCGACCTCCCGAACATGGGCCCCAATCTTCTCGTAAAGCCTGGTGTGTCGACCCTGTTTGAACAGGTAGACATCGTGCTCGGTCAGCATCGGGACGTCATGCCAGACGGATTGCGCAGGGTTATTCATCGATCGCTCCCGGGTTTCCATGTCTTTCATTGCTCGGAGCGGCACAGATGGCGGATTGCGGGGCATGCCCCCGCCATAACGGAGGCCGTATGCAGTACATCGCGACGCCGGCGAACGTTCAAGGGGGTGGCGCTTTCCTCCACCGCGGCTTGCGTGCCTGCCAGAACGCGAGTGCAAACGCGGGGACAAAGATCAGCAGCAGAAATGCGATCGCGGGAATCACCCGTTCCAGCATCGGCGCAAGCCCCAAGGCGAGCGCCAGCCAGGACAACAGCCAGAACAGCACCCCGGCCACGACGGTAAAGATGCTGACGAAGATCAGATAGGCGGCGAATGCGCGCTGTTCAGGATGGCGGATTCGCAAAACCAGCGGTATGGCAAGCAGAAAAATCGCTAGCCAGACCAGCCAGACGATCACAGTCACTCCGTTTTCCATGAGTCTTATCCTCTTCTTCGTTACCGTCCATTATGGGTGTCCGCGATCCAATTGCCCTTCGCACAGGCGCCCTGGGTGTTTCCTACCGGCGGCTGCAAGCCGAACCGGGTCGGTCGTCATGACGATGGCTGCTCCAAAGCCGGTGCCCCGGAGGGCTCCCCTGCGCGACGATTCTCGTCGCGCACGCGCTCTTCCGGCTTGAGCAAACGAAACTGGCAGCTGTCACCGGGTGCCATCTCACGATAATGCCCGCGGTACGCAACGGTGATCGACCGCGTGGTGTATGCCCCGCTGCGGATCTCCAGCGTATCGTGGTTGGACTCCACTTCCAGCGTCTGGTTGCGATAGTGCAACCGCACCTTGACGCAATGCAGTTCGGAAGGGAATGCCGGATCGAAGTGCAGCACATTGCCACGCATTCCGATGCCCAGGTAGCAACGCTGGACCAGGTCGATGCTCCCGGCCATCGCACCGACATGAATGCCTTCGGGCGTCGTGCCACCCTGAATGTCGGCGATATCGCTGTCCAGAACCCGTTGGAAGAGATTCCAGGAATGCGAGCGGTCCGATCGTGCCAGTACCCACGAATGCACGACCTGGCTCAGGGTCGAGCCATGTGAGGTGCGCGCGAGGTAGTATTCGACATTCCGCGGAATCGTCTCCGGAGCGAACGGGTAGCCGAGCTGTTCGAAGAGCATCGCCAACTCCTCCGCCGAGAAGAGAAAGAACAGCATCAGCACGTCTGCCTGCTTGGAGACCTTGTACCGGTTCGGCGTGTCGTCCTCGGCCTCGAGGATACGGTCCAGGCGATGAATGTCGCCGTACTTCTTGCGATAGCCGTCCCAGTCGAACTCTTCGAGGTCCTCATAGCCCTCGAACTGGCTGATAATGCCATCGTCCTGCATGGGCACGCGGAGCTTCCGGCTGATGTCGTACCAGAGCTCGAGCTCTTCATCACTCAGCTCCATCCGCTCGCGCAGCTGCCGCCAGCGCATCTCGGGAAGCAGGTCGATGACGTCCCGCGCCCGTGTCAGCACCCAGGCCGCCATCACATTGGTGTAGGCGTTGTTGTCCACACCCCCAGCGGCCTCCGGGTCGGTGTCCGGATAGGCGGTATGATATTCGTCCGGCCCCATCACACCGCTGATCTCGTAGCGATCCAGTGCCGGGTTGTACACCGAGGCACTGGCCCAGAAGCGGGCGATCTCCAGCAGCATCTCTGCGCCGTAGAAATGCATGAACTCCTGGTCATCGGTCGTCTGGTAGTACTGCCAGACGTTGTAGGCGATGGCCGAGTTGATGTGCCGTTGCCGGTGCGAGGTATCCGGAAGCCAGCGCCCCGAATCCGGGTTGAGGTGCACCCGCTGTGTTTCTTCCCGGCCATCACTGCCGCTTTGCCAGGGATACATGGCTCCCCGGTAGCCGGCATCCGCAGCCGCCTGCCTCGCCTCGCCGAGACGACGATGGCGGTAGCGCAACAGGGCACGGGTCAGCGTGGGCATGCGCAGGCTCAGGAAGGGAAAGATGAACAGTTCGTCCCAGAAGATGTGACCACGGTACGCCTCGCCGTGCCAACCGCGTGCGGGCACACCGGTGTCGAGATCGACCGAGTGCCGCGACGCCGTCTGCAGCAGGTGGAAGATGTGTACGCGCAGCTTCAGTTCCGTCGTTGGCGCCCCGTCATCGTCGAGGGCGATGTCGCACTCGTTCCAGAGATGTGCCCAGGCCCGTTCGTGCCGCGCTCGAATCGCATCGAAGCCACCGGTGCGGCCCAGCCCCCGCAGTGCCTCCAGCCCCGGTTCGGAGATCGCCCAGTCGCGCGACGAGTACAATGCGACGATCTTCTCGACCCGGACCGCTTCGCCCTCGGCCAGGGCAAAGGCCAGCTCCTGGGCGATGCCCGCGTCTTCGCGGATCGTCCGCCGTTCGGCAGCCATCTCGGTGCCGCCCCCATACACGCGGGTCCGTGCCGCCTGGGCGATCCCGAGCAGGGATTGGTTGGTGCGCGAATGAAGAAAGATCGTGTCCTCGCCCCGATGCTCCGCGGCCAGGACCTCGAGATGACAGTTCGCCAGACCGCGGTAGCGGGCAACGCCGTCATTGACCACGCTGCCGTCGAGGGACGACCGCACTGTCATCCGGCCTGACCAGTCCTCGGCCGTCAGCTCCACGCAAAGACCGGCAATGTGGGGGGTGTCCATGCTGACCAGCCGCTGTTCCCGCCAGTGGGTCGTGCGACCTTCGGCGTCGCGAAAGCGCAGGGTACGGTGCAGCAGACCGTGGATGACATCGAGTTCCTGATCCAGGGACAGAATCTCCATATCATCGAGCCGGAACCAGTCGCCGTCATCGATCCGGAAAGTCAGCGGCAGCCAGTTCGGCAGATTGACCAGGTCCTCGTTTTCGACCTTCCGTCCGGCCACTTCGCTGATCAGCCGATTGTAGCCGCCAGCCAGATACGTCCCCGGGTAATGCACGTCGTCCGCCCGCGCATCGGGCGAGGCGCCACGGGTCGCGCAGTAGCCGTTGCCGAGCGTGCACAGGGCCTCGCGCAAACCTTCCTGCGTGGGCCGGTAACCCGAGTAGGTCAGCGACCATGCACCCCGGTCGCGCATCGCCGCGGCACCGCGCTCCCGCGCGGCAATGATGCCGGTCAAGGACTGGAGCAGGCGTTTCACGCCCAGCGTGTCGTCGACGGCGTAGTCGGCGGCGGTCGCCCGGGTTTCGTCGTGGCGCACGACAATGCAGATCCCCTGCCCCGCAAGCGCCTGGAAAGCATCCTCATCGGTGATGTCATCGCCAACGTAGACCGGAACGAGGTCCGGGTGATCTGCCTCCAGCTCCTGCAACACCCAGCGCACCGCTTCGCCCTTGTTCCAATGGATATCGGGGCCGATCTCCAGGACCTTCTTGCCACGACCAAGGCGCAGACTCGGGTGTTCCTGCAACACCTTGTCAACGATGGCCTTCAGGGACTCCACGTCCGTGGACGCGACACCGCGATAGTGCACCGCGATCGAGAATTTCTTCCGCTCCAGCGAATGCCCGTCGATGCCGGCCAACTCATCCTTCAAGCCACGCTCCAGTTCATCGAGTTCCGGAAGAAATTCTTCGCCTTTCTCCAGGCCCCGGGCAGCACCTTTTGGGCCGATGATCTCGAAACCATGGCTGCCCGCAAACCACACGGAGTCCAGCCCAACCAACTCACGCAGCTTCGCCAGATCACGGCCGCTCACGATCACCACCGTGCAACGCCGGGCGAGAGCCGCCACCGTCGCCTGCATATCGTCGGCCAGCAGCGCCTTCGTGTGGTCGTCGACGATCGGCGTCAGCGTGCCGTCGTAATCCAGAAACACCGCAGGCTCCCCGGTCTTCAGACGGGGGAGCATCTCGTTCTCGCGATCCAGGGCCGACGGCAGATTGGCGAGCGTGCGCAGCGTTAGACCGTCCGCGGGGGTGAAGCGGAGTTGGGCCAGATCGCGAATCACAAGGTCGGCACCCGCCTCCTTCCATCGATCGCCGTGATCTTCGCGGGCGACACCGATCACCGGGCGGAACCCGCCCTGGACACCGGCCTCGATGCCGCTGCGCGCATCCTCGAAGACCGCACACTCCGCCGGAGCGACATCCAGTTGTCGGGCCGCCTCCAGCAGCATCGCAGGGTCGGGCTTGCCGGGGATGTCCAACCGAAGCAGGTCATTCCCGTCGACCCGGGCGTCGAATCGATCGAGCAACGCGGCGCTTTCCAGCACGGCCTCGGCATTGCGGCTCGAGGAGAACACAGCCGTCGCCACGCCCTCATTGCGTAGTGCCTCAAGCAGCCTCAGGGTTCCCGGGTACGGTTCGACGCGATTTTCGTCCAGCCAGGTTCGGAAATATCGGTTTTTGCGATAGCCAAGACCAGCAACAGTGTCTTCGTCCGGACCATCGTCCCTGCTGCCGGCCGGCAGTTCGATACCCCGCGAAGCGAGAAAGCTCCGGATGCCGTCGGCGCGAGGTTTTCCGTCGACAAAGCGGCGATAGTCATCGCGGGGGTCGAACGGCCGGAACGCCTCGCCGAGGCGGTTTGCGCGCGCCTCGAGAAATTCGTCGAACAGGCGTTTCCATGCAGCGGCGTGCGCGCGCGCGGTATCCGTCACCACCCCGTCCATATCGAACAGCACGGCCTTCACCTTTGACCGGAATCTCGCCTCTTCGGACATTTGGGTCTCCGATGATGTCGTTGGTCACTGGGATCCCGGCAGACCTTCCACCGAGAGTGGGATCGTGCGTCATCGGCGCGCAAGGCAAAAAACCCACGCTGTGAATCTTTCAGGCCCGGACAAAGGATGACGCACGCGCAATCGCCTTGTTCATCCCTGCATCCCTCGGGGCAACGCCTGACGGGTCTCTGGACGATGGCGGACCGGTCACCGCTCGCATGCTTCCGCTTCGACGCGCCCGCTCGTCGCCAAATATCCAGCATCTATTGCAGAGGGTTCATCTCGTGCCTTCAAGTCGCAATCATACGCATTGACGCGCTAAACCTGCGGTGCAATGGTTGACGATAGATGAAATTTTTCGTCGCTGATGCGCGCTTGCCCGTTGGGACAGTCGGCCGAATGCCAAGGTCCCAGTCGCAATTCCAGGACCGGCCAAGGACGCGATCCGACCGAGCCGATCCAGCAGGGACCGCATGGCGGGACTCCCGGAAGACCCCGCCTCCCCCAGGCTGTCCCGGGCAATAGCGCAAAGGCGTTCCTCTGGCGTTCGAAATGCGCAGACTCCTGTTGCCCGACATACAAGCGACAACCAACGCAAGGAGGTGTCATCGTGGTCGACCTGATCAAGCGTCGGTATCCTGAGGATCCCGGAGAAATCCGTCCCGAGAGGACACTGGAGGGTGGCACGCGCAGTATCCAGTCCATCTCGTTCGGACAGCCCCTTCGCTGGCTTCGTCAAGGTTGGCGGGATCTTTTGCGGGCACCATCCGCTCTGCTTCACGGGCTCGTATTCAGCGTTGCCGGCGTGGTACTGGTCTGGGCGACCTGGGCGCAGCCCTGGCTGAGCTTGGCCTTGGTCATCGGGTTCCTGCTCGTCGGGCCAGCGCTCGCGGTCAGTCTGAATGCGACAGCCAGGAATCTGGAAGCGGGACAGCCCGCGAAGGCTCCGGCCGGCCTGGGAGCCATTACGGAAATTGGCGCACCGCTATGGCTTTTTGCCGCCATACTCCTGGGCATCTTCGCGGTCTGGACCGCCTACACCTGGCTCTGGATTGCCGTGATGAATGTCGGGCAACTGGGCCTGCCTGCACACATCGGTGAACTGCTGAGCGCGATGCTTGCCAGCCCGGGAGGCATCGTGTCACTGGTCGGTGTGCTCATCATCGGCGCCGCGTTTGCTCTTGTCGCGTTCGCGATGAGCGTGATCACGGTGCCAGCTATGCTGGATCAGCGTTCGGGTCTCGTCGACGCAGTGGCTGTCAGCCTGAAGGCCTTCAAGCGCAACCCCGTACCCCTGTTGTTCTGGGCACTGCTGATCACGGCACTGTTCCTGGTCTCCGTGCTCACGGCCTTCGTCGCGCTGATCGTCATCTTCCCCTGGCTCGGGCTCGCGATGTGGCACGGGTACCGTGACCTGGTGGGAGGCCACTGAGCCGCAGTCATCCGCGTCCACAAGCGGAACCCCGCAGCGGAACACGACTAGAACATTGCCGCCTCCATCTCCAGGAACACGGCATTGGCGTTGCGGCGGTGTGTCTCCGCAAAGGCCGGCACACCCTCGTACTTCGACCAGTCGGCCCGGGCATAGGCCTCTTCGAACGACAAAAAATCCTCCACCGCCTCACCCATATGCTCGCGCAGATCCTGCAGATATCCACGGGTGAAACTCACCGCACGCACTGCCTCGGATGTTGCCGCCCCGTGCCCGGGGATCAGGAACGAGGGGCTCATCTCCTGAACCCGATCGAGGCGGTCGATCCAGTTTGCGGTGTTGACCTCGTCGTCACCGAGGAATGGCAGGCGGCCATCGAACACGATGTCACCGGCGAATACCACGCGGCTCTCCTCGACCACCATCAGCACGTCATCGGGCGAATGGGCGGGTCCTGCGTGGAGCAGGCGGAAGGTCTTGTCACCGAGTTCAACGCGGTGCTCGTCGTCAAAGAACTCATCGGGGTGGATGACACGAGTAGTTTCGTCCACCCAGGGAAACAGCACCTCCCGACGCTGCTGGAGCCGTTGGCGGGCCGTGTCACTGTCCAGATAACCTTGCGCGCGGCTCTGGGCGATGATCCGGGCATCGGTATGATCGGCGAAGGCCTGCAGGCCATAGATATGATCGGCATGGTAGTGCCCTGCGATCACGTAGCGGATCGGCTCGTCCGTGACTTCCCGTATCCGCCGGATCAGTTCGAAGCCGAGCGCGGGCGTTCCAAGGGCGTCGTACACCACCACCCCCTCGCCGGTCGTCACGAATCCGGCATTCGAGGTGTGGCCCTGATTCTCGGCGCTCGGGATTCCGGAGAGCCCGATCATGTACCAGGCATCGGCCTCTTCCACCTTGTGCGCGGCAGTGTCGACGGTGACGCGGGGATAAGGATTCTCGGGAACAATCATGATTCGCTCCTCTTCAAGAAAACCACACAGCATCAAAACCTAGTCGCCATCCGGCCAACGGTCAAGGCTGCGGTTCCGCATTCCAACGGAATCCTATCGACACATTCGCGCTGGCGGAACGCTCAGGAGCGCGAGCCTTTTACCTGCGCGGGGCGCAGTCATACGCATTGACAGCCTCCGAATAGAGGTACCACGCTTTTGATCAAGCGCATCATCGCTCAGCCGTCAAGCAGTGGCCGGTAGAGTGACCATCGCATCGGCGGATTCAGCCCCATTGACATGATGGATCTGGATCGCCTGAATAAGGAACGAACAGGACGGAACAAGAGGAGATTTTCATGTTTGCATTAACGAACCAGGTCGCCATCATTACCGGAGGCGCCAATGGCATCGGCAGGGCCATTGCAAAAACCGTGATCGAAGCTGGTGCGACCGCAGTCATCACGGACATCGACGAGGCCGATGGAAAAGCGGCTGCCGAAGAGTTGGGCGCGGAATTCGAGGTTTTGGACGTCCGTTCGAAAGCGTCCTGCCAGCAAGCGGTGAAGGCAGTACAGGATCGCCACCAGAGCATAGACATCCTCTGCTCCAACGCGGGGATCTTTCCTCAAGCTGCCTTGGACACGATGAGCGAGGAAGACTGGGAAGAAATGATCGGGATCAATCTTCGGGGTGCTTTCTTCATGACGCAGGCAGTCCTGCCGGGCATGCGGGAGCGCGGCTACGGCCGGATCGTGCTCACCTCCTCGATCACGGGGCCAATTACCGGCTTCCCGGGCTGGGCGCATTACGGCGCCAGCAAGGCCGGTCAACTGGGCTTCATGCGCTCTGCGGCTCTCGAGTGCGCGTCTGACGGCATCACCATCAATGCGGTCATGCCGGGCAACGTGCTGACCGAAGGACTGGAAAAACAGGGCGATGACTATCTCCGCCAGATGGCGGCGTCCATTCCCACCAAGAAGTTGTGCGAACCTCAGGACATCGCGCATGCCGTGTGCTTTCTGGCCTCGCCCGAGGCGCGTTACATCACGGGCCAGACGCTGATCGTGGATGGCGGCCAAGTACTGCCCGAGTCACTGGAAGCATTGGAGTAGGCCAGTGGGCCCTGGCCTGCCTTCCCTTCTGTCGCGAGCCGGGCAGCCCACCGCGGCAAAGCACGTCGACATGCGTCCCTGAATCACGGCAGCCGGTGCGACGATCAACACCGGCTGCCGCTTGTCATGCCGTCCGGAAGCGCACAGCGATTACGCGCAACCGTGTCGCATCAACCATGTGTGGGATGTGGCTTGGCAGTCGACGCCCGATTGCTCGGACCCACCAAATCCCGATAACCATGCCACATGGACAGGCCAAGCCACGGGAAAATGACGATCAGAGCAATGAAGGCGGTTGCTGCGGAGACCGCGAACAGGACGGTGATCAGCAGGCCCCACAGCAACAGGGGACCCAGGTTGGTCTTCAGCGCCTTCAGGCTGATGGCCACTGCATCCACCAACCCCCGCTGACGATCCAGCATCGCCGGCAGCGTCACGAGACTGATGGCGAAGACCGCCAGCGCGAAAACCACTCCCGCGGCGATCAGGCCCAGCAAGGCCACGATGCCCTGTGGACTCGCCAGCATTGCAGCGAACACTTCACCCATGCTTGCCGGCGTGCCGAGCTCGCCCATCGTCAGGACGCCGATCCAGCGCCACACGATACCGGCCCACAAGGCAAACATGATGATCAGGATCGCGGCATAGAGCCAAACCGCCCAACCCAACTCGCGGATCGCGCTTAGGCCGGTACTGAAGCGGATTGGCCCTCCCTGCTCCAACCTCCGCGCCATCTCATTCACTCCCACCGCGAGGATCGGACCCACCAGCAGGAAGCCGGAGATGAACATCAGGCTGACGACCGGCTGCTCCCAACTCAGAAACAGAATGACTGCGCCGACAGCCGCCACAACGAGACCGTGCAGCAGTACGGACGGCACTTTCATCAGGTCCTGCCATCCCCTTGAAAGCCACTGCCCCAGATCGCCCGGAGCAGAGATCGAGCGGATGGGCGGAGTCCCGGTGTCAAGGGTCTGTTTGGGTTCGACCTTGTCGGGATGTTCAGGATACAGAACTTCTTGCGCTCTCTTCATGATGCTCTCCCTTTCGCTGTTCTCCCTGTACGTAAATGTTCGGTCGGTGGGTCACGCGGACGCTTCCCTTGACGCTCGAGACACGCTGCATGTGCAACTTGAGTTTCCAGACATGCCAACGCACAGCCATGTTCCAGAAACAAACCTTTTCCTTGCGCACCAGAAAGTCGCTTACCGAGGCTTGAAATTGTTTTATTGCCACCAACATTTTAGCAGCATCCAAAATCCGCTGACATGGGGGAAAACCCTCCATGCGAATACCTGATTATCACGGAAGCTCCGCAGAGGACCCCTTCGCGCGCAAGGCGCACTCCCACAGGTCCTTGCCCTTTTAGGATCCTACCCTTCAGGCGAAGGTTTTGGCGGTTTCGATGCGGTCAATGCGATATTCCCGGCCTACGGAGGATTCGTGATCATCAGGTGCGCAGATTCACCGGTCTCTTTTCGCGCATGGACCGGAAACACCTGCAATGGGGATAGAGCATTTCCCAAATCGTAAAATAACGTTTTTCTTATGCTCCATATTCAGGGCCGACTCCCTGTCATACCCATGTGTATTGTCAAATACGTTCTCACGATTTACGCTGAAAACAATCCACCAGGCACCGTCCTCCGGATACCTGCAAATGCGGAGCATCAAGATGGGAGAGCGCGATGATCTTCAAGCAGTTCTACCTTGAAAGCCTCGGACACGCGTCGTATTTCATTGGCTCCGAAGAAACGGGCGAGGCTCTGGTCCTCGACGTGCGTCGAGATGTGGATGACTATCTCGAGGAGGCCCAGGCGCGCGGGATGCGGCTGCGTTATGCCGCCGATTCCCATCAGCACAACGATTACCTCTCCGGGATCTGTGAGCTGCCGGCACGAGCCGATGTGCAGCTCCTGGCGGGTGCTCGGGCCCAGCTGGGATATCCCGTCCATTACATGGATGACGGCGAACGCCTGCGCATGGGTGAGATCGAATTCGAGGTCGTGCATACACCGGGACACACGCCGGAGCACATCTCGCTGCTCGTCTACGACCACTCACGTGGCCGGGCCCCGGCATTGCTTCTCTCCGGCGGCGCGCTTCTGGTCGACGACATTGCCCGACCCGACCTGTTGGGTGGCGATGAGGAAACGCGGTCAAGCGCTCGTGAGTTCTGTCACACGCTGCAGGAAAAGATCCTGAAGCTTCCCGACCACGTCCCTGTCTATCCAACGCACGTGGCCGGCTCGCTCTGCGGCGGCAATATCGGCAGCATGCTCTCGACCACGATCGGTTACGAACGCCGCATGAACCGGATGCTCGTGGATCTCGACGATAGCGAGGGCTTCGTCGAGCGTTGTCTCGAACTCAAGGATCTGCCCACGGTACCTCCCTACTGGCGCCGTATGCGCAGCCAGAACACCGAGGGACCGAAACCACTGGGCGTCCTGCCCAAACCGCCTGCCGTGCAGCCCGACGACTTCGCGCGCATGAGCCGCCGGGACGATACCTTCGTGGTGGACTGCCGGTCGCCGGAGGCCTTTGCAGCGCACATCCCCGGCGCTCTCAACGTTGCGGCCGGCACCTCCTTCAGTACCTGGGCCGGAACCGTGCTGCCCGAGGATGCCCGGATCCTGCTGGTGGTGGAACAGCCGGGCGATCTCGAGGATATCTACTGGCAACTCCTGCGCATCGGCTATGACCTTCCGGCCGCCTGGCTGTCGGGCGGCATGCTGGCCTGGCGCACCAGTGGGCGCGAAATCGACATCCTGCCTCAATGGACCGTTCATGAACTACGTCACGCTGCGGAGCATGACCGGGAGCTGGTGATCCTGGACGTGCGCCAACCCGCAGAATGGTCGGAAGGCCACATCGCCGGCGCCCGCCACATCAGCGGCGGCGAGCTGCCTCGACGTCTGGACGAGATCCCGACGAACCGGCCGCTGGCGGTCATCTGCGGTAGCGGCTATCGCTCGTCGGTGATGGCCAGTTTGCTGAAAAGGCAGGGACGCGGACCGGTCTTCAATGTGCTGGGCGGCATGACCGGCTGGCAAAGTGCAGGCTACGATATCGAGGCCGCTAAATAACGGCATTGCAAGCGGCCGATATGACAAGGGGCACGGCAGACACGATCCTGCGCCTTTCGCCGGCCGAACGACCGACCGATTCCGCAACAGCGACAATCCTTCACGAATGGACAACGTTGCCCTCACTGCCGAGATCCTGATCGTCTTCGGTCTGTTGGGCCTGACCATCGTGCTGTTCGTCACCGAGATCGTCCGTATCGACATCGGCGCACTGGTCATCCTGTTTCTGATTGGCGTGGTCGGGTTGATTCCCGGCATCGAACCGGTTGTGGCGGCCGACGAACTGTTTTCCGGTCTCTCGTCCAACGCGGTCGTTGCAATCATCGCAGTGATGATCATTGGCAGCGGGCTGGACAGAGCCGGCGTGATGACGCGCGTCGCGAGGCTGATACTGCAGCTTGCCGGCCGCACCGAGCAACGCGTGATGGCGGTCGTCTCGGGCGCCGTGGGACTGGTCACCAGCTTCATGCAGAACATCGGAGCCGCGGCTCTGTTCATGCCCGTATTGAACCGCGTCTCCGGCGACGTCGGCATCCCACGATCGCGGCTGCTGATCCCGATGGGCTTTGCGGCCATCACCGGTGGCACACTGACCCTGGTCGCCTCCAGCCCCCTGATCCTGCTGAATGACCTGATGCCCGGCGACCTGGAGGATTTCGGCCTGTTCGACGTGACGCCCATCGGCCTGGCCCTGTTGGCCATGGTCATTGCGTACTTCTGGCTCCTGGGCCGCTGGGTACTGCCCAAGGCCCCGGAAACCTCCGAGGATGCATCCAGGGCACGCAGCACCTCGGACTATTTCAAGGATCTCTACGGCATCGATTATGCGATTCGCGAGGTGCGTGTCGGTGACGAAAGCCGGCTGGCGGGAACCTCGATCGGGGAGTTCGAGAAGGAGTACGGCGTGTTCGTGATTGGGCTCGACGACGGCGATGAACGACAGATCGAGCCACGTCGTAGTGCCGAGATCACGGCCGGCGGCCACCTTGCGATCCTGGGACCGATCGAGAAAATCGAAACGGCCAGTGATCGGGACAATATCGAACTTCGGGACCGACTCGATGCCTTTGCCCGCAGCATGTCACCGCGGCATTCCGGGATCGCGGAACTGATCATCCCGCCGGGATCTTCCCTGATCGGCGAAAGCATCGGGGAACTGCACATGCGGCGCAGTTACGGGGTGACCGTGCTTCGCATCCAGCGAGGCGACGAAATCCTCCGCGACGAGCTCAGCAGTGTCGAATTCCAGGCCGGCGACACGCTGGTTGTGCATACACGCTGGGAACGCCTGATGGAGCTCGAGGACGATCGCGATTTCATCGTCATGACCAGCCGCTATCCAAAGCCAAGAAAACCCGAAGCGCCCTGCAAGCTCTGGCCCGCGCTGGCCTCGCTGGCCTTTGCCCTCGGTCTCGTGTTCTTCTCCGATCTACCGCTTGCCCTCGCGCTGCTGGGTGGCGCCCTCGGGATGGTGCTGACCGGCGTCCTCGACATGGACGACGCCTACCGCGCGGTGAGTTGGAAGACGGTATTCCTGCTCGCCGGCCTGATTCCCCTGGGCCTCGCGGCACAGAATTCCGGCGCGGCGGAGTGGCTCGCGGTCAACGGCATGCACCTGATCGGCGACGTTCCGGTGTGGGTCATGCAGGCGATGCTGTTCCTGCTGGTCACGTTCTTCACGCTGTTCATCTCCAACGTCGGAGCCACCGTACTCCTGGTACCGCTGTCGGTGAGCTTCGCTCTGGTCGCGCAGGCCAATGGGATCGACGCAGACCCCCGCGTTTTCGCGCTGATCGTCGCCATCGCCGCCTCGAATGCCTTCCTGCTCCCCACTCATCAGGTCAACGCCCTGATTCTGGATCCGGGGGGCTACCGCGTGATCGACTTCCTGCGCGCCGGCGGCCTGCTCACCCTGCTCTATCTTGGAGTCGCATTGATGGTGATCAACCTGCTGTTCTGAATCCATGCCGCCACGCTGCGCCCGCGGTTGGCGGAAGGCTCGCTCCCCGGATTGACAGCCCGAAGGAACATTTGCCCGGTGGGCCATACGGATCCGCAGCGTCGCGCGACCTGATGATCCCGAATCCTCGGCAGCCAGGGAAAATCGCATGGGCCGCAAAAAAACGCCAAAATATTCGCCTGCAAGGCAGGTCCCTACCAGGACAAGAACGCGCAGGAGCGACCTCTGCTCGCGATCATGGCCCGGACACCTCGCTGGATCGCGGTCGGAGACCGCTCCTACAGTACCGGGCTCGTAGCGCGCCTTGCGCGCGAGGGGATCTTCTGCGGAGCTTCCGTGATCATCAGGTCGCGCAAAACGGGGCGTATTGACCCGCCCTTCAAACCGACCGTCACGCTTGTTACGCTCAAAAGAGGCTTCGTTCAATGGAGAGGAGAGCCGTCATGAGAAAGCAAAACCCCAATCCGTCGCGCCGCCGACTGTTGCGCATGGGTGTCGCCGGCATCGTTGCGATCCCTGCCGCACCACTGCTCTTCGCTCCGGTAGCGGCGAACGACCGCGTCAGCGAGGATGATCCCGAGGCGCAGGCCCTTCATTATCGGCACGACGCCGCCGATGTGGATCACGAAGCCTACGAGGAGGGACAAACCTGCGCCAACTGTCTCCTGTACACCGACCCCGATGCATCTGATTGGGGGCCCTGTGAGGCCTTCGGAGGCAGGCATGTCGCGGCGGCTGGCTGGTGTAACGCCTGGGTTCCGCGCAGCTGATCGCAACAGGTCGAACCGAACGGACGGTTCTCTATTAACGGTGGGCCGCACCGCCCGCGATGTCTGTGGCGACGACCGCGATCCGACGCGCAACGTGGATCATCAGTCCCCACAGCCATGCTGCCGGCGATGCCACCCGCACGACCCTTGACAGCTTGCAAAAGGAGGCACCCATCATGATTCAGGGAATCAAGAAAGGCGCAGCCCTGGCCATCAACAAATCAGCCGTTGTAAACGACCCAAGCAGCTTTGAGAAAATGTCGAAGATCGGGCCAAAGGTCTGCCTGACCACGGCCAATGAGCCGGGATTCCTGGGCTTCCATGCGTTTCTGCAAACGGGAACACACCCGCTGGGCGGACGCTACGGAGCCGCCCAGGTGGTGACTGCGGATAGCCTGGAGGCCGTGATGGAGTCACCGACCAACCTGCGGCTCAATCCGCTCAACTTATGGCAGTACACGGTCTGGGAAGACGCAGAGTCGCATGAGCGCATGCACTACGAGCAGTTCGATCGGATCTTCGAACTCTGCGCAGGCTGCCTCGACATGGTCGTCGATGGCCCCTGCGAGCCGGTCTACACGATCGTCGAAGCGGACATGCCACGACTCGTGGGGCTGACGGATGTACCGCAGGTCATGGGCGCTGCATTCGCCCAGCAGAAACCGGTGCCCAAGGTCCGTCTTGCCATGAAGCGCCTGGTGGCGCTCGGAGAGCACCATGTGATGGAAGGCAGGGAACAGGCCTTTCTGGAGGGTACCATCCGCACTCTGGAGATGCTGAAGGAAAGTGCGCCCGGCATGATCGGCTGGATGATCCTCGAGAAGCAGGGCGAGGCGGCGTTGAGCACCTTTCAACTGGCGCCCCCTGCCTTCTGGGAGTCACTGCAGACCCTGGGCGCAAACCCGCCGAAGTCCCGTCAAACCAATTACGGGGAATTCGGCAAGGATTATACGGGGCCACCGATTCCGATCGGGGGGCCGAAGGAGTACCTGGTGCACATGGAGTGGGAAAGTCCAGACACGCTCACCTTCGGCCTGGCCCTGACCGGGGTGAACCCGGAACTACGGAAGGTCCATGACGAAGGCGTGCTGGCTCACCTTGCGCGGCTGCCACCCTACTACCGGGTCTTCGCTCCGGCGATGGAGGACATGGTCTTCTTCCACTGAGGGCCGCGAGTGCGCGAATCCGTATCGCGCAGCGCAGACTGCGCAGCGACACCAGCCCGATCGGGGCGCCGTCTGAAGACCGACTGCGCCCCAAACCTCCGGCTAGTCCTGTGAAAAATGGCTTATGCTGTATGGATATCCTGGCGTTGGGCGCATTCGGAACGTCCAGGTGTGAAGGGCTCTTCCGGGCTACTCGGGGAGATGGGTGAAAACAGCTGTCTTGCAAAGGGTCTCTGCTGCGCTTGGGCTGGCCATGCTGTTGGTGTCGGCCAGCCCCGCTGCGCACGAACCTGCGCATGGGAGATGGTCCCTGGAGGACGCGCTGAGTCGGGCGCAGGCGGAAAACCCGGAGCTGCTGCTCCGCCGGGCACGCATCGCCCGAGCCGACGCAGTACGGCGGCAGACGCTGCAGGGGTCCTTGCCGACACTGAGTTTCGACGCCAGTTACCTGCGTCTGGACACCTCGCTGCTCGATGATATCCCGGTGCTCGAGCCCGGCTTCCCGCCGATCCTGACCCGGCGGGATCTCGGACCCGTCGATGCCCGCATCGCGACCGTCCAGGTCGTTCAACCGCTCATCAATGTTGGCGCCTGGAACGCCAGACGACAGGCCGAACTTCAGACCGATGCCGCCCGATCGGTGCTGCGGCGGACCCGGGATGAAGTTGCACTCGCCGTCATCGAGAGCTATTTTGGCGCGCGCACGGCCGAGCGCCGGGTCGAGGCCGAACAGCGCGGCCTGGCAACGGCCGAGCGCGCCTTGCGTCAGGCCGAGGCGGGCTTCGACGAAGGGCTGATCCCGCCGGTCGACGTGCTGCGTGCCCGATCCCGGGTGCTGGAAATGGAGGCACGGGTCGCCACGGCCAAGAGTCAGGTCGTAGCCGCTCACGCCCTGCTGCGGCAGGTGCTCGGTATCGAAGGCCAGGACCCGCTGCAACTCACCGATGCGGTGCCGGAGCCACCCCGAGCGCTTCCCCCGGAACCTGCCGAATCCGAGATCCTGGCGCGCCGCAATGATCTGCAGGCTCTGCAGGAGACGGTGAGCGCAGCCCGCTACGGTGTACGGCGTTCCCGTGCCGCGTACGTTCCGGACGTCAACCTGTTGCTGCGTTACCAGCACGTGGAGACGGATCGGCCGCTGGATCTTGCCGAGAGCGGCTGGATGGTCGGCGTGAATCTCCGCTGGACCCCCTTCGCCGGTCTTGGCCAGGCTGGTGCGGTCGACGAGGCCCGCGCAGTTGCACAGGAGGCCGACGCCGAGCTGCGCGCCCTGCGGCTGCTTGCCCGCGGCGAGGTACAGGAGGCACGCGCCGACTGGGAGGCCGAACTGCTGGGCTGGGACCGCGCATCCAGCGGGGTTGAGGATGCCGAAGCGGCACTGGCACTCACCGAAGCTCGCTACGCAGAGGGGCTGGACGACATCACCTCTCTCCTGCAGGCCCAGGCGGAAGAACTCGGTGCACTCACCCGCGAGATCAACGCCCGCTTCAACACCCTGGTCGCCGCGCAACGCTACCGCCTGGCGATCGAGGCCGGCGATCCTGCGGTGATTTCGCCATGACTCGCCGACGGACAGGATGGCTTTCGATCGGGTCGATGCTCATAGCCCTGCTGTCTCTTGCATGCACCGAGGCACCCGAAGCCCCCGAACCGCTCCCAACCCTGGCCATAAAGGTGGCGTCGGCCGAGGTCAGGGAGCACCAGCCGGTTGCGCGTATCGCCGGCGTGGTACAGCCCGATCGACGCGCGCAGATGGGCACGCGGCAGGCGGGGAGAGTGGAATCGGTTCTGGTCGAAGCCGGTGACCACGTCGAGGCCGATCAGCCCATTCTGCGCGTCGATGCCCGTGATCTGGAGGCGGCACGCACCGCGGCACGCCTGCAACGCCAGGCGGCTCGGGCCGCCTGGGAACAGGCCGTGCAGAATGAAGGCCGCTTCCGACGGCTGTACGAACAGGAACTCGTGGCCCGCATCCGCATGGAAGAGGCCGCGGTGAAGGCTGAACAGGCACGCGGCCTGCTCGAACAGGCCGAAGCCGAGCTGGCCGCTGCTGAGATCAATCTGGACTACGCCACGCTGCGCGCACCCTTCACTGGCGTCATCAGCGAAATCCTGGCCGAGACGGGTTCGTTCGTCGCCCCGGGCCCTCCCCTTGTGATCTTCGAAGACCGCAGCCGCCTTGAGGTGGACGCCGGCATCGATGCAGCCAGCGCGATGCAGATCCAGATCGGGCAGTCGCTGCCGATGGCATTCGTCGGCATTGAAGAGACCATCGACGGGCGCGTCCAGGCGGTGCTCCCGGCCCTCGAGGGCGCCGGCGTCGGTCTGCGCCTGCGCCTGACGATCGAGGATCCTCCCTCTGCACTGAAGCCTGGCATGGTGGCCGAGGTCGCCGTACCCACCACGCAGCCGTCGCGACCCCGTGTCGCGATACCCGAGGCCGCGCTGGTCCGCCGCGGTCAGATGGAGGGGGTCTTCGTGGTCGAACCCGACGCCGATGGTCAGCTGCGGGCGCGCCTGCGCTGGCTGGTCCTGGCTGCCGGACCCGCCGACGCACACAACTGGGTGGAAGTCGAACGCGGCCTTTCCGGCGGTGAAAGGGTGGTCGTCGGGGATCCACTGGATCAACTGACCGACAATCAGCCTGTCACCGTGGATGCCACGGTGCAAGACTGATGGACAGGCCAGGCCTCGCCGGTCATCTGGCAAAGCGACTGATCGACTCACCGCTGGTCCCGCTCATCGTGCTGGCTGCCCTGGTGATGGGGGCGTATGGGTTGACCATGACCCCGCGCGAGGACCGGCCGGACATCGAAATACCTACGGCGCTGATCACGATTCCGTTCCCCGGTGCCGGTGTCGAACGCGTCGATGAGCTGGTGGCGCGGCCGGTGGGCAGTTGGGCCAGTCAGCTCGAACGCGTCGTCGAGGTGAAGACGGTTGCTGCGGCCGATGCAGCCTTGATCGAGGTCGAGTTCTCGACCGGGATCAGCGACGCCCAGGCCTACGGCGAATTGAAGGAACTGATGGAAAGCCATCGGAGCCGGCTGCCGCCGGGAGTCGGGCCCGAATCGATCCGCACCGTGGGCGACGAATTGTTCACGGGGTTGATGCTGACGCTCTCGAGCGCGGATTGGGGCGGCTACGAACTGCGGCGCCTGGCCTCGGAACTGGCGGCGCGCCTCGAAGCGGTCAACGGCGTGCGCGCCGTTATCGTGCATGGGGGCCAGCCGCGGGAACTGCAGGTACTGCCCCGCCCGCGCGATCTGGCGGCGTACGATGTCGGTTTGCTACAGATGTACGAGGCCATCGAAGCGGCAAGCCTGCGTCTCCCGACCGAACCGCTGCGTGGTGACATCACCCGGCAGGTCCGCGTGGGCGCCTGGCCGGCCTCCGTCGCGGACGTCGAGCGAATCCAGGTGGGAGCCGGACCGGCGGGTGTCATTCAACTTGCCGATGTCGCCGACGTGATCGACGGACCCTCCCCCGACGACTCCTACAGCCTGCATTGGCAACGCGGTGGGGCAACCGAGGTCGCGGCAGTCAGCCTGGCGGTCACCAGTATCCCCTACCGGAACATCAGCGCGGTGACGGCGCGCACCCTGGAGCGCCTGGAGACGCTGAAACCGCAGATGATTCCCGCGCACGTCCAGGTGAGCATTGCCTACGATGCCGGTCGGGCCGCCACCGAGACGGTCATGAGCGTGCTGGAGAATTTCTTCATTGCCACGGTGGTGGTGGTGATCATCATCCTGGTCGGACTTGGCTGGCGCGAAGCCGTCGGGGTCTCGCTGCTGCTCCCTGCCATCCTGTCGATCGTGCCCTTCGCCTACCTCTGGATCGGCTTCAGTCTCAATCCGGTATCCATCGCCGCCATGATCCTGGCAATCGGCCTGGTTGCAGACGATACCGTGATCATCATGGAAAACATCGGGCGCCATTTCCGCGAGGCCGGCGAACGCAGCCGAGAACTGGTGATCCGCGCAGTCGACGAGGTGGGCAACCCCACGATACTGGCCGTCTTTCTGATCGTCGCCACCCTCTTGCCCACCGCCTTCATCTCGGGCGAAATGGGCCAGTACACACGCGCCATCCCCATCGGCGCGTCGCTGGCCATCCTGTTTTCGCTGGTCATCGCCCTGACCGTCACGCCCTTCGTCGCTTTCCGCCTGCTGCGGTCGCCCACGGGCGATGGCGCCGGGGATCGCCGGGACGAAGGACAGGACGAAGGCACCGAAAATGACCAGGCAGCCCGCCAGGGCGAGGAGCGGATGCCATCGGGTCGACTGGCGGACGCCTACCGGCTATTGCTGCAACCCTTCTTCAACCACGCCTGGCTGCGCTGGATCTTCTACGCCGTACTCGCGATCCTGCTGGTCGCCAGCATTGCCATGGTCGCGTTCCGTGCGGTGCAGTTGACGCTGGTTCCGTTTCTCGATCGCGAGGTCTTCGTGATCGAGATGGAGTTGCCGCCCGGCAGCCCGCTGGAGACCACCCTGCAGGCAAGCGCAGCAGTGGGCCGGGCGTTGCGCGAGTACCCGGAAATCGAGGCCTACACAGTCTTTGCCGGCACCGACGGCCCGCTCTTGATGGCGAGGCCTGGACCGCCCGATCTGCCCAGCGCATCCTCGCACCGAGCGAGCATCTATGTGCAGTTGCCGCACAAGGAACAGCGCGTCCGGCTCAGTTACGAACTCGGCCGTGAACTGATGGACCGCCTGCCCGCACTCCTGGCGCCCTTCGACGGCCGCGCCTGGACCCGCCACATACCCTCCGGGCCGTCCAACGACAACGACGTACAGGCGGAAATCCATGGAGCGGACCGCGACCGACAACAGGCCCTGGCCGATATGCTCGCACGTCTCCTTGAGGAGCACGAAGCCGCCGTGGGGATCGAGCGGTTCCCCAAGCCTCCAGCCCCCGAGCTCCGCCTGACCGTTGACCAGACACGCGCAACGGCGCAGGGCGTGCTCCCTGCACGGGCAGCCGCTGCGGTGCAGATGGCACTCACTGGCCGTACGGCAACCGACCTGGACCTGCCCCACGAACGTCAGCCGATCCCGATCGTCGTGCGGCTGCCCGAGACCGAACGACAATGGGTCGAGGATCTTGCTGGCCTCTACATCCACAACGAGGCCGGCCAGCCGGTGCCTCTGCGCGATGTGCTGGATTTCACGGAAGGCGAGACCACGGCCCACCGTCACCGCAAGAATCAGCTTCCGGTCGTGTATGTCGCAGCCCAGATCAATCGCGACCGAAGCCAACCCGTGTCGGTCCAGCGCGACATCGGCGGAACCTTGCGCGACCAGGAGATCGAACCACCCGACGTCCGCTGGTTCAGCCCGCCCGAAAGCGAACTGGAGACCACGCTGTTCTGGGGCGGCGAGTGGCAGATGACCCAGCAGGTCTACCGCGACCTTGCCCTGGCCGGCATTGGCGTGCTGTTGGTGATCTACACGCTACTCGCCGCCTGGTTCGGCTCGTATGTCATTCCACTATTGATCATGATGCCGATCCCGCTGGTCTTCATCGGCGTCATCCCGGCCCACTGGGTGATGGGGTTGGACATTGCCGGGCTCGGCGTGCTGGGCGTCATCGCGCTGGCGGGGATCGTGGTGCGCAACGCCGTGCTGCTCGTGGACTTCACCCAGCGGCGCATCGAGAGGGGCATGGACATCCAGGATGCCCTGATCAGTGCCGGCGCGCTGCGTACGCGTCCCATCCTGCTCACTGCAGGGACGGTCGCATTCGGCAGCGGTGCCTTGATCTTCGAACCGGCCCTGAAGCCGCTCGGGCTGACGCTGGTCAGCGGTGTCGTTGTCGCCACCGTGCTCACGCTGATCCTGATCCCGAGCCTGTACTTCCACGTATTCGGAACCGGGTCGAGTACCGCAAGGGCCCCGGAACGCGAGGAGGAAACCAGCCAATGAGCCTGAACAAGTACCGTGATAAACGCGACTTTCGCAAGACCGACGAGCCGCGTGGCCAGGAACCGGACGCTGAGCCGGGTACAAAACCCATCTTCGTCATCCAGGAGCACGACGCCTCGTCCCACCACTTCGATCTAAGGCTCGAGATCGACGGAGTCCTCAAATCCTGGAGCGTGCCCAAGGGGCCGTCAACGGATCCCGGCGACAGGCGTATGGCGATCCCTACGGAAGACCATCCCTTGGACTATGCGGACTTCGAGGGCAGGATTCCCGAGGGCGAGTATGGCGCCGGCACCGTCTTGATCTGGGATCGCGGCACCTGGACCAACATCACCGAAAAGGACGGAGAGACCCGATCCGCCGAGGAGGCCCTCGAACAGGGCCACCTGCTGGCATGGCTTGACGGCGAAAAGATCCGGGGCGGATACGCCCTGCATCGCACCGGAGGCAGCGACGGCAACTGGCTGCTGATCAAGATGGACGACGATCAGGCCGACCGACGCCGAAACCCGGTGAACACAGAACCAAAGTCCGTACAGAGCGACCGCACGATCGACGAGGTCGCGGCGGACGAAACCTGATGGAACCGGCCTGGCTGAAGAAACTCGACGGGGATCTCAAAAAGCGGGTCCAGCCGGCGGACATGCCCGTCGGTGGCGACCTGATGAAGGCAACGCTCACACACGAGCCGTTTTCAGACTCCGACTGGCTTTACGAACGGAAGCTGGACGGGGAGCGGATCCTTGCGATCAAGGATGGCGACCGCTTACGTCTGTTGACGCGCAACGACAAGAATGCCAGCGGGACGTATCCGGAACTGATGGACGCTCTGAGCCAGCAAACGACGGAACAATTCGCTGTCGATGGCGAGGTAGTTGCCTTCGAGGGCTCGTTGACATCATTCTCGCGATTGCAGCAACGCATGCAGGTCGGTGATCCCGAACAGGCGCGTGAAAGCGACATCCCGGTATTCGTCTATGTGTTCGATATCCTCAACCTCGACGGCTTCGCCGTGACCGCAATCCCGTTGCGCCAGCGCAAGCAATTGCTACGCAAGGCCCTGCAATTCGGGGGCCCGCTGCGTTTTCTGCCGCATCGCAACCGTGACGGGAAGGCGCTCCTGCGCGAGGCCTGCGACAAGGGCTGGGAGGGTCTGATCGCCAAGGACGCGAACGCAGGTTATCAACACGGTCGATCGCGCAAATGGCTCAAGTTCAAGTGCAGCCGGGGGCAGGAGATGGTCATTGGCGGCTTCACCGACCCCAAGGGCAGCCGCAAGGGATTCGGGGCCCTGTTGGTCGGCTATTACGAAGGCGAACGCTTGCGTTATTCGGGCAAGGTGGGCACGGGTTTCGACGATCGCTTGCTGCGGGACCTGCGCGAGCGCATGGACGAACTGCGGCAGGAGCCATCGCCGTTCGCTGACGAGGTTCCCGAAAAGGGCATACACTTCATCGAACCCACGCTGGTGGGCGAAATCGGCTTCACCGAGTGGACCCGAGACGGCCGATTACGCCATCCACGGTTTCTCGGCCTCAGACGGGACAAGAAACCGAAAGACGTGGTGCGGGAGGCCCCGTAGCGATGGGCGCGGATGAACGCAGGATCCGGCCTGGTCCGCACACCATCACGGTGAAGCGTCCGGACAAGACCCTGTTCCCATCACACCGAGGGATGGATGCGGTGACCAAGGGTCAGGTAGTCGACTACTATCGACGGATCGCCGAAACCCTGCTGCCCCACCTGGATGGGCGCCCTGTGAGCCTGCAGCGCTGCCCCGACGGAATCGATGACTGCTTTTTCCAGAAGAACGTGCCCGATCATTTCCCCGAATGGATCGCCCGGGTGAACCTGCCAGCCGAAGGGAAGACGGTCGAATATCTGGCGGTTCAGGACCTCCCGACCCTGTTGTACATCGCCGATCAGGCGGCCATCGCGCTGCACACGGGCCTATCGCGCGTCGATCGTCCCGAATACCCCGATCGCTTGGTCTTCGATCTCGATCCGTCGAACGACGACTTCAGCCCGGTCCGCTGGGCGGCGGGAGTCCTGCGCCGGGCCTTTGATACCATGGAGATGCCCAGTCTCCTGATGACCACCGGTTCCCGCGGGCTGCACGTGGTGGTTCCCCTGGATCGATCGGCAACCTTTGACGAGTCGAGGGACTTCGCGCGGCGACTGGCCGAGGAACTGGCGGCCAGATATCCGGACCGGCTGACGGTCGAACAGCGCAAGAAGGCGCGGAAGGGTCGCGTATTCCTGGATTACCTTCGTAATGCCTACGGTCAGACGACGATCGCCCCCTACTCGTTACGCACGCTGAATGGCGCCCCGGTCGCGGCCCCGCTTGAATGGAATGAACTGAATCCGCGTCTGCGTCCCGACCGCTGGACCCTTGGCAACATCTTCCGGCGACTCGCCCAGAGGGAGGATCCTTTCAAGGCGATCGGTCAACGGGGCATTGCCATCGATCCCGAACGACTGGACCGATTATGACGGCTACGAAAAAGGGCGCGATGGACCAAACCAGTATTGTGGCGCGCGATCAGACCATTCCGATCCATCGGCTCGCCGCCGCCGGGCTTCGGGTCCTCGCGGTCATGATCCTCGTTGGGGGCCTCCTGGTATCGGCGATCTATTGGATCGTCGAATGGCAGACGCCGCCACTTCCCTGGCCGCTCGCCGCCGTCATCCTGCTGCAGATCCTCTTCGCGGTGGCGATCGTCTCCTGGTTCGGGTTGCTCTGGCGTCGCGCCGGCATGCTGCGAAACCTCGTCGCGCAGGACTATCCTGTCATGACCTGCACGGCCCTCTGCATGCGCCTTCTGGGTGAATTGATCGCCATCCTGTTCGTGCTCAGCTCCCTCGCTTTTTCGATCTCGTCCCTGGTTGCGGCAGATCTTGCCGCGGAGACCGCCCTGACCTGGCTGGACCTGCGAGCGGAGATTGTCGAGCCCACGACCTACGGGCTCGCCGCGATCACCGCACTCCTATGGCCGGTGGCCGGCCTGGTGGCGGGTGGCTTCTTCCTCTTCGGTGCCTACCTTTTCGCTGAAGTGCTCATCGCAAAACTGGAGTATTGGCGTGACATACGGCGTATCCGGGAGCAACTCGAATCCGGGAGTCCTTCCTCCGATGGGACGCATCCGTTAACACATACCGGGGAAGACAGGTGAGCGGCGGCCCACCCAGATCATGACCACCGAGACGCAGGAAGGATCGAATGCCCCGCTTTGGGAGGTCGTGCCCATCGGGGATTTCACACTCCCGTCAGACACCCAATTGAATGCGGCGAGAAAAAAATGGCGCTCGTTGAGGAACCTGTTCCGGCTCTCGCGAGAGCCGATGGAAGCATATGCGAAAGCAGAAAAGGATCTCCGCGCGCTCCCTGGTGTTTGCGATGATACCGCTCGCGCGCCTGCTGATCCTGGTGGCGGCCGCGATCTGGGTCGTGCCGATCGTGATCGAGCCTTCGCTGCAGAACATGGTGGCCCTGCTGGGCGCGGTG
>SKJG01000146.1 GCA_007116035.1 Thioalkalivibrio sp. | reverse complement strand
TTCCCAGTCGGCCAAATCCACGCTATGCAGATACCCGTCCACAGTCAGCACGAGCAAATCCTTGCCGTGGTCATCGCGCATCGCATAGCCGCACTGGCGCGCAGGCAGGGTGAGGATATCCGCTTCGCTCAAGGCGGAGGCTTCCGGGGCGACGCGGATCATCGCCTCGGTGCGAGTCATTACTGCTGCTGCCGCAGCCCGACAGGGCCAGCGTAACTGCAAGTGCAAGGGGGGGGTAGTAAAATCTGTACAGGGGAGTCAGCAGCCTGGCCGTCCGGTGGAGGACAGGAATCTACAGCGATGGCCGGGCAGTGCAGCGCAGGGGGCAGGCCCTAAAGCCTGGGGCAAAAGCTTGCCGACCGGGGGAGGGGCCCGGGAGGATTGCTGTTTCGGCAGGGCAGGGATGATTCGCTCCGGTATCCCTTCATTCCAGGGCTTTGGCGGGTTGCAGGAAGAGGGGTTGAAGGGATCCCAGGTGGTCCACTATCCAATGATTCCAGGCGCGTACACGGGTTGAACCCAGATCCGTTGCGCAAGGTAGGCGGGGATGTGCATCCGTCGACCCCCCGCTTCGATGGTGACGCCGCCGCGGAAATCCCGGGCCTCGACGCGGATCTCCGAGCCTTCGATCAACCCCAGAAGGACCAGAGCGCGCAGGGCCGCGGAATCGGCTGCGTCCAGGATCTGCGCGCGGTGCGAGACACCAAGCGATCCCAGCGCCCGTTGTTTCGAGTCGGTTCCTTTCCGGAACCTGTGAGCGCGCAGAATCATGTGGTCGAGGTCGGTGGCTGTTTGTCCGCAGACGCCGCAATCAGGGCAGCTGAGAAGGGAACCGCCGAATCCTGCCGGATGGCAGCAGGCTTGAAGGTTGCGATACGCGTGGGAGGGCGGTATCGATCAAGAATGGTTGCGTTTGGTCTCATTTGGTCAGAATCAGCTTGCCGTTGCGCGTCTTGCGCAAGGTGTAGACGGTTCCCTGATGGTGGATCAGGACCACGTCCCCCGAAGAGAACAATGCCGCGCTGTTGATTCGCTGGGATTCAGTGCTGGCCCTCGGGGCGTTCGAACCCGGGCGTTCGGATTTTGGCTGATGGTGTTCCCACATTCCGACTCTCCAGGAAATTGGGTTTGGTTGTAAATTGCTGCCGCAGGACTTGCCGCCACCGGCCGATGGGCCGCTCCGCGCGATCCCGCGCATGGCCCAAACGGTAAGCGTAGCGAATAGGAATGTCAATAGGAACGATTCGCATTTATCAATCTTCCGGGAAGCAAGCGTGTGTCGGTCGGGTTCCCCGACGTGCCTGACCGTTCGTGTGGATGAGCGTGATGCTCAGTAGATTGGAATGACCGCGTATCCCCGAGCCTGGTAGCCGATCAGCGATACAAACGTGTTGCCGACCGGCTCGATGCCGTCCAGCAGGGTCTGGTTGTCGACCTGAAACAATCGGGTGGCAACGCCGCAGCCTTCCATCCGCACGCCGAGCATCTCCAGATCCGCGATGTGATCGGCAATCTGGTCCAGCGCGTCAAAATCGGTGAGATCGAGCCGTTCCCGATCCGTCGATACCAGGGTCACGGCGGGCCCCCGGAAGGCGAGCAGGATGTCGGGTTCAACGCCCTGTCTGACCAAGTCGTCGTGGGTCTCGCGGATGACTGCCAGGTAAAGGTTCAGAGAACTCGCGCTCGAGTTGTTGATGTCGAAGACGACTTTGCCGCGCTCGACCCCCTCAAGTGCTGCCGCGTCATCGGGCTGCCCGGCCAGGGTGGCGAACGGGAACAGGATCATTCCGAGCAGAAGCAGCAGCACATATTTCATTTTCATCATGGTTTCCTCCTTCGTGAGGCTTCGGTGCACGGTATTCCTCTCGAGTGGATCCTTGAGTGGACCCGTGGCCGGAGCAGGGACCCGACGGTGGCCGCCCTACGCTCCAGCCGCCCGACGGCGCGGACCGTCCACGATCGGGGGTGCTTTCCCCAGATGCCGGTTCGCCGACGACCTGTATTGGCCCGCGTTGTATTGGGCTGTGGTCATCGCTGTGATCGCCGTGCGGGTGCTGGAGGTGACCGTATCAGGGTGTTGTTGGCCCCTCATGATGAAGCCTCCTGGAGTCCGGAGCAACGACGCAGGGGTGTCCCCGTGGTGTGCGGGTCAGAACGCCGGCAGTCCCGACTGCAGCCACCAGGCCTTGTCCAGTTCATCCCAGCGCCAGACTTGGCGGTCGGTCAGGCGCCGGACGATCTGGTTGTACTCGAAGAGGTATTCGATATGCACGGTCTGGGTCGCGCTATCGTCGGTTCGGATGACGGGTGGTTGCACGACCTCGTACCGAGTGATGCGCAGATCGGTGAGATCCTGCGGCAGTTCCTCGTCCCTTCGCAGCTCCGGCGAGAGAAGGCCCATGGCAGCATCGAAATCACCCCAACGGAGCGCGGACTGATAGGCATTCGTTGCGGCCTCCAGTCCCATCGCGCGACGGTCCTTTTCCAACGAAGCACAACCCGTCAACACAAGGATGATGAACGGTCCGACGACGGCCACCCAGCGGCTGAACCCCCGCACTGCTGATGTTTCCCTTGAAAATTCCATCCGTTCCCCGTTTTCCATCGACGCTGCCGCCCCCAATCCGATCCGAAAACCCTGCGCCAGTATCCCGGCCCGGATCGTCCGCAAGCAAGCCTTTGCACCGTTGCACCGCGATCATGCGCCTCGATGCATGGGCGGGCCTGGCGGCCCCTGGAGGGAGAGGTCGATGGAAAATCTGCCGGTCAACTCGGGCGCCGACGAGAGCGAGCGCAGGTGCGTTCGGAGGAAAGGCGGTCGATCGGCCTTCCAAAACGGCCTGGACCCACAGGATGTCTTTCGGTTCCTGAGCTTACTCGCCGTCTTCTTTTTCGTCCTTGCCACTTGGAATGGCCGCTCCGACGACTCTGCCGGTGGTCTTCACGGTGCCCTTGGTCACGCCGATCGCGGTACTCGCAGCAGCGTCAACAACCTTGACGGCAGTGCAGCCACTGCTCAGCAGCGCAAGCAGGAAAAGCAGGAATAGCGGTCCTGGCAGGTGGTTTCGGGTGATGGACATCACGATCCTGTCGGTTGAAAGGCTGAGAAGACTGCGGGGCTGTGACGGATAGCCTGACCCTAGACGGAGAGAACGACGAGGTCAACCGATTCACAGCATCCCGTTGGGCGCACCGTCGGCAGCAGGATTGAGAGCAGTCACTCGTTCCGATCCGGGCATGAATCTAGACCGGGTTCCCGCCGCGACCCGATGTCAGCCTTCGCGACAGCGTGCAAACGATGCATCGCCAGCGCTCGGGAACCTGCCGGCTCAGGCTCGGAAAAGCCGGCGTGGAATCCACCACAGGTAGAAGACCGTGGCGAACAGTTCCACCAGCGTCTGGAACACGATCACCACCACGGTTACCTCCCAGCCGCTGGGCAGGGTGAGGGCGAACGGCAGGACGACGAACGAGTTGCGTGTTCCGAGACGGAAGGCCAGGGTGCGTCCGGACGTCACGGGCAGACGAAACCAGTGCATCAACAGCCGTGCGAGCAGTGCAGCCGCCAGCGCAAAGCCGACGAAAACGGGCCATACCAGCAACAGCACGGGACCCGAATCCCGGACGACACCCACCTGTGCGCCGGCGATCAGGAAAACCACCAGCGTCAGCAGCGGAACCGGCCCCCAGGCCAGACGTTCGCGCCAGACGTCGCGGCCAGATCCTGCCTCCATCCAGCGCTCTCTGGACGCGATAGTACGGCCGAGCCACGGGCGAGATCCACCTTGGTTCGCTCCGGCGAGGACTCTGGTTGCCTGCGCCACCATGGCTCTGGTTGCCTCCCGCTACTTCGTCGAGACGGATGGTCGCAACGTCAGCCTGCATCCCGGAACTTCCTGTTGCCCTGGCTTGAATCCCTGGGGGGCGATCCTCCAATCTTGGCGTGTGGCAATACCGTTCGCGGGCAAAGTGGGATGATGGCGCCTTCCCGCACTCGCTGTGATATAGAGAAGTGTGGCTGCTGCCGGATGTAAGGAGCTCAATGATGAGCAAGGAAAGAGAGAGTGCTGCCGGGCTCGTTCGGAACCGGGGGCGAAGCGAGTCTCCGAGCGACGAAAGGTTTCGCACGACCTTCGAACGGGCGGCCGTGGGCATCGCCCAGGTGGCGACCGACGGTCGCTGGTTGCGGGTCAACGAGAAGCTGTGTCACATCGTCGGCTACTCGCCCGACGAACTGATGGACTGCAGTTTCCAGGACATCACCCATCCCGAGGACCTCGATTCCGACCTGGAACAGATGCAGGCGCTGCTTGCGGGCGAGATCGAACAGTACAGCATGGAGAAACGCTACCTGCGCAAGGACGGCAGCCCTATCTGGATCAATCTCACCGGTACCCTGGTGCGGGACGAGACGGGTGCGCCGGACTATTTCATCGCCGTGGTCGAGGACATCGCCCGCCGCAAGGCAGCCGAGGCCGAGATCCTGCGCCTCAATGCCGACCTGGAGGGGCAGGTGCGGGAACGGACGGCGCAGCTGTTGCAGTTGCAGAAGATGGAGGCCATCGGTCAGCTCACCGCCGGCGTGGCGCATGATTTCAACAACGTGCTCCAGGGACTCGGGAACTGTTTGTTCGTGATCGACCCCTACGTGCCCGAGGGTGCTCCACGAAACCTGTTGCATGCCGCGAAGCAATCCATCGAGCAAGGTGCCAGGCTGACGCAGGCACTGCTCGCCTTCGCGCGGCGCCAGGCGCTCGTGCCCGAGTCGATCGACCTGCGCGACCTGTTCGACGAAATCGGACCGCTCCTGGAACGCACCCTGGGCGGTAAGATTCGCATCGAGATCGACGTATCGCCGGCCGTAGCCCCGGTCCTGGCCGATCGCGCCCAGCTGGAGTCGGCGATCATGAATCTGGCGATCAATGCTCACGATGCGATGGTTTCCGGTGGCACGCTCACCGTGCGCGCCGCGGCCGAGCGCGTGAGCGAGAATGACCGTGGCCTGCCACCGGAGCTTTCGGTGGGCGAGTACGTGACCATCAGCGTCGCCGACACCGGTAGCGGCATGGACGAGCAGACACTGGCGCGGGTTTTCGAGCCTTTTTATACCACGAAGGCATTCGGTCACGGGTCGGGGCTGGGCCTGGCCATCGTGCATGGCATGGCCGTGCAGTCGGGGGGCGCAGTCTCTGTCAGGAGTGCACCAGGCCAGGGGACGACCGTCACGCTGTATCTGCCGCGCGCCGTGCCGGTTGTCTCGTCGGTTGGGTCTGCACCGACGGTGGCAACGTCGCCGGTCGTCGGCAGGACGGTCCTGATCGTCGATGACAACGAGCTCGTGCGAAAGGCCTTGGAGATGACCTTGCGGGCACTCGGCCACCGCGTGTTGGCCGCGACCGATGGTGCAGCCGCACTGGAGATTCTGCGCGGACCCGATAACGTCGATGTGCTGGTGACCGACTACGCCATGGAAGGCATGAATGGGGTCGAGCTGATTGACGAGGCCCGCAGCCTGAGGCCCGACCTGCCCGTCATGCTGGTGACCGGTTACGCGGACCTGACGGAGGACATGGATGACATTGTCCTCCTGCACAAGCCCTTCCAGGCAGCGGACCTCGTGTCGAACCTGCACAAACTGCTCCAGGTTTCCGACGACCGCTGATCGAACGCGGCGTGTTTCGCCCGACGGGCTGCTAGGCGCACCGACCGATTTCCAGCCATTCGGCACGATCCGGGCCGTTGGGAAAATCGCTCGCGTTGCCAATAGGTTATTACATGCTGGTGCCAAAATCGGTTGACACTTCGAACGAATGGGCTAGCGTCTATTGGATCCGGGTCCGCCTCTGCGCCCGGTCCGGACAGTTCTTTGCGCGGTTGTTGTCGGAGGTCCAGGGGCGGCTGGTCCAAGGGTCATGTCCTCTCAGGGACAGGGAGAGATGCAAGCCATGGGATATGCCGAGATCTACGACCGCGCATTGCGCGATCCCGAGTCCTTCTGGGGCGAGGCCGCCGGTGCCATTCACTGGGATGCGCCCTGGGAGAAGGTTCTCGACGACAGTGGGGCGCCGTTTTACCGCTGGTTCCCGGGCGGGCGGCTGAACACCTGCTACAACGCGTTGGACCGGCACGTGGACGCCGGCCGGGGCGACCAGCCGGCGGTGATTTACGACAGTCCGGTGACGGGAACCAAACGAAGCATCCGCTATCGGGAGATGCGCGACGAAGTGGCGCTGTTCGCCGGCGCCCTGGCCAGGTTGGGCGTCGGCAAGGGCGACCGGGTGATTATCTATATGCCGATGGTACCCGAGGCATTGATCAGCATGCTGGCCTGTGCCCGGATCGGTGCCGTGCACTCGGTCGTGTTCGGTGGCTTCTCCGCCCACGAACTCGCGGCCCGCATCGACGACGCCAGGCCCCGGGTGGTGGTGGCGGGATCCTGCGGCATCGAGCCCAGCCGGGTGGTGCCGTACAAGCCCATGCTGGACCGGGCCATCGAACAGGCCGAGCACAAGCCCGAACACTGCATCATCCTGCAGCGGCCCCAGGGGCCGGCCACGATGGTGCCCGGTCGGGATCTGGAATGGAGCGAAGCGCTAGTGGGCGCCGAGCCTCAAGGATGCGTATCCGTGGCAGCCACCGATCCCCTCTATATTCTGTACACCTCCGGCACCACGGGCCGGCCCAAGGGTGTGGTGCGCGACAACGGCGGCCATGCGGTGGCGCTCCAGTGGAGCATGGAACACGTCTACGGCGTGAAGCCCGGCGAGGTGTACTGGGCCGCCTCCGACGTCGGCTGGGTGGTGGGCCACTCCTACATCGTCTATGGCCCGTTGCTGCACGGCTGCACCACGATCGTCTACGAGGGCAAGCCGGTGGGCACGCCCGACCCGGGCGCGTTCTGGCGGGTGATCGCCGAGCACGGGGTCTCGGTGATGTTCACGGCACCCACCGCGTTCCGAGCGATCAAGAAGGAAGATCCCAGGGCCGAGTACCTCGCGCGCCATGACCTGACCGGGTTCCGTGCCCTGTTCCTGGCGGGCGAGCGTTGCGACCCGGACACCCTGAACTGGGCTGCGGCGATGCTCGACCGCCCGGTGATCGACCACTGGTGGCAGACGGAGACCGGTTGGCCGATCGCCGGCAACTTCCTGGGCATCGAACGGCTGCCGGTCAAGCCCGGCAGTGCGGGCAGGCCCGTGCCCGGATACGACGTATGCATCCTGGACGACCAGGGCGACGAGGTTCCCGCCGGCACGATGGGCCGGATCATGCTCAGGCTGCCGATGCCGCCCGGCTGCCTGCTTACTCTTTGGAACAACGACCGGCGTTTCCGGGAGGCTTACCTCGACCACATCCCCGGCTACTACCTGACCGGCGACTCCGGCTACCTCGACGAGGACAGCGACCTGTACGTGATGGGCCGCATCGACGACACCATCAACGTGGCCGGGCACCGGCTCTCCAGCGGCGCGATGGAGGAGATCCTTGCCGCGCACCCGGCGGTGGCCGAATGCGCAGTGATCGCAGTGGCCGACGACCTGAAGGGCTCGTTGCCCCTCGGGCTGGTGGTGGTCAAGAGCGGCGTGACCCAGGAGCCCGACGACCTGTGCAGGGAACTGGTCGCGAAGGTGCGCGACGAAATCGGCCCCGTGGCCGCGTTCCGGAAGGTGGTCGTGGTGGATCGGCTGCCCAAGACGCGCTCGGGCAAGATCCTGCGCGGCGTGATGCGCCGGATTGCCGACAATGAGGCCTACCAGACCCCCGCCACCATCGACGACCCGGCCATCCTCGACGAGATCCGCACCCGTCTCAGGACCATCGGGTACGCGAACGTGTCTGCCGATGGCGAAGTCTGAGCCGTCCCTACAGGAGCCCCGCATGAACGACACCGGATCACCGGCCACGACCCCTGGCGACCGCCTGCGCCGCGCCGTCGAAGAAGAACGGCCCCTGCAGGTGATGGGCGCGATCAACGCCTATCACGCCACCCTCGCTGCACAGAGCGGCTATCGCGCGCTGTACCTCTCGGGCGGCGGCGTCGCGGCCGGTTCACTGGGTCTGCCCGACCTTGGCATCAGCACGCTGCATGACGTGCTGGAGGATGTCCGGCGCATCACCTACGTTACGGATCTGCCCCTGCTGGTGGATGCGGACACCGGCTTCGGTTCCAGCGCCTTCAATATCGCGCGCACCGTGCGCGAACTCGTTCGTGCCGAGGCCGCCGGGTGCCATATCGAGGACCAGGTGCAGGCCAAGCGCTGCGGTCACCGCCCGGGCAAGGCCATCGTGACCAAGGCTGAGATGGCGGACCGGATCAAGGCCGCGGCCGATGCGCGTGACCGGGACTTCGTGATCATGGCACGCACCGACGCGCTCGCCAGCGAGGGCCTGGAGGACGCCATCGAGCGGGCCGTGGCCTGTGTCGAGGCCGGCGCCGACATGATCTTTCCCGAGGCGGTGACGGAGCTCGAGCAGTACCGGCGCTTCGTGGAGGCCACGGGTGTGCCCGTGCTCGCCAACATCACCGAGTTCGGCAAGACGCCCCTGTTCACCACGCTGGAGCTGAGGGATGCCGGCGTCGCACTGGCCCTCTATCCCCTGTCCGCCTTCCGTGCCATGAACCAGGCGGCGCTGCGGGTCTACGAGACCATCCGCCGCGACGGTACCCAGAAGGCGGTGCTGGACTCCATGCAGACCCGCAACCAGCTCTACGAGCACCTGGGCTATCACGCCTACGAGGAGAAACTCGACGCGCTCTACAGCAAGGAAAAGCAAAGATGACTGACAGCGAAAATGCCGGGGCCGCGACGCCGCGCGTGAAGAAATCCGTGGCCCTTTCGGGCACGGTCGCCGGGAACACCGCGATCTGCACCGTGGGCCGCACCGGCAACGACCTGCACTACCGGGGCTACGACATTCTGGACTTCGCCGACCGGGCGGAGTTCGAGGAGATCGCCCACCTGCTGATCCACGGCCGCCTGCCGAACCGCGCGGAACTGCTGGACTACAAGCAACGGCTGCGCGCCCTGCGCGGCGTGCCTGCGGCCCTGCGCGACGTGCTCGAGAGGATTCCGCCGTCGGCGCACCCCATGGACGTGATGCGCACGGCGGTGTCCATGCTGGGTACGCTGGAACCGGAAAAGGAGGACATGTCCGTCGCCGGCGCCCGGGCGATCGGCGACCGGCTGTTGGCCTGTCTCGGGCCCGCGCTGCTCGTCTGGTATCACTTTGCCCATCACGGTCGGCGTGTCGAGGTGGACACCGACGACGATAGCGTAGGCGGGCATTTCCTGCGCCTGCTGCACGGATCCGAGCCGCCGGAGCCCTGGGTGCGCGCCATGCATACATCGCTGAACCTCTATGCGGAGCACGAGTTCAATGCCTCCACCTTCGCCGCCCGGGTGGTCGCCGGCACCAACGCGGACATCTACTCGGCCATCACCGGCGCCATCGGCGCGCTGCGCGGCCCGAAACACGGCGGCGCCAATGAGGCGGCCTGCGATATCCAGCTGCGGTATCCGGACCCGGACACGGCGGAGGCGGATATTCGCGAGCGGGTGGGGCGCAAGGAGATCATCATCGGCTTCGGCCATCCGGTGTACACCATCGGCGACCCGCGTAATGAAGTGATCAAGGACGTCGCGCGCCGCCTGTCCGAGCACCGGGGGATCCCGACCATGTATGCCGTGGCCGAGCGTCTGGAAGGGGTGATGTGGGAACTCAAGAAGATGTTCCCGAATCTGGACTGGTTCTCGGCGGTGTCGTATCACATGATGGGTATCCCGACCGCGCTGTTCACGCCGCTCTTCGTGATCTCCCGCACCACCGGCTGGGTGGCCCATGTGATCGAGCAGCGCCAGGATGGCAAGATCATCCGGCCCAGCGCCAACTACACGGGACCCGAGAACCAGCCCTGGATCCCGATCGAAGACCGCTGACCGCGGGGCGCCCACTCGTGGCCGACTTCGGCGCCCCACGATGAGCGCCACGCGTGGCTGGTGCCCGATACGATGCCGTTTCGTCAATCCCTGCGAACCAGGAGCCAAGCCGTGAGCCAACACATCGCCGATGCCAACGTGAGACCCGACCCGGATCCGGAGTTGGTCGCGATCGCAGATTATGTCTGCGACCATGACATCGATTCCGCGGAGGCCCTGGACACCGCGCGCAACTGCCTGATGGATTCGCTGGGCTGTGCCCTGCTGGCGCTGCAGTATCCCGAGTGCACCAAGCACCTGGGTCCGGTGGTTCCCGGTACCATCGTGCCGAGCGGCTCGCGCATTCCGGGAACCTCCTTCCAGCTCGACCCCATCCAGGGCGCCTTCAACATCGGTGCGATGGTGCGCTGGCTGGATTTCAACGATACCTGGCTCGCCGCCGAGTGGGGGCATCCCTCCGACAACCTCGGTACCATCCTCGCGCTCGCCGACCACCTGAGCCGCAAGGCCGTGTCCGAGGGCAAGGCACCGCTGACCATCGATGCCGTGCTCCGCTACATGATCAAGGCCCACGAGATCCAGGGCGTGCTGGCGCTGGAGAACAGCTTCAACCGCGTGGGCCTGGACCACGTGGTGCTGGTCAAGGTGGCCTCCGCGGCCGTGGCTGCCCACATGCTGGGCGCATCCCGCGACCAGGTGATCGACGCCGTGTCCCAGGCGTGGGTCGATGGCCAGGCGCTGCGTACCTACCGTCATGCGCCCAACACCGGGTCGCGCAAGTCCTGGGCGGCCGGCGATGCCTGCGGCCGCGCTGTGCGCCTGGCGCTGATGGTCATGAAGGGCGAGATGGGCCTGCCCAGCGTGCTCTCCGCCCCCCGCTGGGGTTTCTACGACGTGCTGTTCAAGGGCGAGCGGTTCCGCTTCCAGCGCGATTACGGCAGCTACGTGATGGAACAGATCCTGTTCAAGATCAGCTTCCCGGCGGAATTCCACGCCCAGACCGCGGTGGAGTGCGCGCTGCGTCTGTACCCGGAGGTGAAGGACCGGATCGACGAGATCGAACGGATCGAGCTCACCACCCAGGAGTCGGCAGTGCGGATCATCAGCAAGGACGGCCCGCTGCACAATCCCGCGGACCGGGATCACTGCCTGCAGTACATGGTGGCCGTGCCGCTGATCTTCGGTGCGCTGACCGCCGGTCACTACGAGGACGAAGTTGCCGCCGACCCGCGCATCGACGCACTCCGGGACAGGATGCGGGTGGTGGAGGATCCCCGCTACTCGGAGGATTACCATGATCCGGCGAAGCGCTCCATCGCGAATGCGGTGCAGGTGTTCTTCCGGGACGGGAGCAGCACTGATAAGGTGGAGGTGGAATATCCCATCGGCCACCGTCGCCGCCGCGCCGAGGGCATCCCGGTGCTGGAGCGCAAGTTCCAGGACGCGCTGCGCACCCGGTTCCCCCGGGGCCAGGCGGCGCGTATCTTCGAACTGTGCAAGGATGCACGACGCCTGTCGGCGACGCCGGTGCAGGAGTTCGTCGACCTGTTCCTGGTCTAACGGGCATGGCCCTGGACCACCCCTGACGATGAAAAGCCGCAAACTGTAGGTCGGGTTAGCCGAAAGGGCGTAACCCGACGGGTCTCGCACCCACCCATGGCTTCAAAACAGCGTCGTCCCCGGCACCTCGGCACGTCGGGTTGCGCTACGCTAACCCGACCTACTTCCGGGAATTGACGATGAGCAACGTGTATTTCGAGGATCTGGGTCACGGCATCACGATGATCGATGCCCAGCTCTACCGGCAGGGCCAGGTCTCGACCTACCTGATGGTGGAGGGCCACCGTGCGACCTTCGTCGAGACCGGTACCGCTCACTCCGCGCCCGCGCTGCTGCAGGTCCTGGACTGGAAGGGTATCCCCCGGGAGAACGTGGACTTCGTGATTCCCACCCACGTGCACCTCGACCATGCCGGCGGTGCGGGGGAACTGATGCGCCACCTTCCGAATGCGCGGCTGGTGATCCACCCGCGCGGCGCCCGGCATATGGTGGATCCCGCCAAGCTGAATGCGGGTGCGGCGGCGGTCTATGGCGAGACGGAAATGGAACGCCTGTTCGGCATCGTGGTGCCGGTTGCGAAGGAGCGGGTCATCGAGGCGGATGAGGGCTTCCAGCTGGACTTCAACGGCCGGCGGTTGCGCTTCATGGATACTCCGGGGCACGCCCGGCATCATTTCTGCGTGGTGGACGAGACCGGCGACGGCATCTTCACGGGCGATACCTTTGGCCTCTCCTACCGGGAGTTCGATACCGGTCGCGGCCCCTTCGTGCTGCCGACCACCACCCCGGTGCAGTTCGACCCCGAGGCATTGCACGCGTCGGTGGACCGTCTGGTGGCGCAAGGGCTCCGGTACATGTACCTCACCCATTACAGTCGCGTGGGCGACCTGCCGCGCCTGCAGGCGGACATGCACACACTGATCGACGCCTTCGTGGCCATGGCGCGGGTCCACGCGAAGGATGGCCCGTTGCGTCACGAGGCTCTGTACACGGAGATGATGGAACTGCTGCTGGGGCGGCTGCGCGACCACGGCTGCGGGCTCCCCGAGGACGAGATGCGCAGGCTCCTGCACCCCGATGTGGAACTCAATGTGCAGGGACTGGAGGTCTGGCTCGACCAGGCAGATCCCTGACGGGACCCGGACGGGCAGGGGTTGAGGGCAGGACGCGAGCAAGGCAGGGTGCCAAAGAACCGGAGGACGTTTTCCAGATGAGCGAGACATTCAAGGCGCTGGTGCTTGAGGAAGGGAAAAAGGCCCCGGTCGCGTCGCTTCGGCAACTCGAGCAAGCGGGCCTGCCGGATGGCGAGGTCTTGGTGCGCGTGTCCCACTCGAGCCTCAACTACAAGGACGGCATGATCCTCAAGGGGCTCGGGCGCCTGGCGCGGAAATACCCCCACGTGCCGGGCATCGATCTCGCCGGGGCCGTGCTGGAGTCCTCAGACGGCCGATACCGGCCCGGCGACGCGGTGGTGCTCACCGGCTGGCGCGTCGGGGAGGCGCATTGGGGTGGCTATGCGCAACTCGCGCGGGTCAAGGCGGATTGGCTCGTGCCGTTGCCCGATGGCCTCTCCCCGAAACAGGCGATGGCCGTGGGCACGGCGGGGTTCACCGCCATGCTGGCAGTGCAGGCGCTGGAGGATCATGGCCTGCTGGCGGGCGAAGCGGAGGAGGTGCTCGTCACCGGGGCGTCCGGCGGCGTCGGCAGTGTTGCCGTCGCACTGCTTGCGCGTCTCGGCTTCCACGTGGCTGCGGTGACCGGACGTCCCGAAAACCAGGGCTACCTCGAGGATCTGGGTGCGCGCGCCGTCGTCCCGCGGCAGGCCCTCTCGGGAGCGCCCGGGAAGCCGCTGCTGAGTGAGCGCTGGGCCGGCTGTGTGGACGCGGGGGGCGGCCACATGCTGGCCCATGTGCTGGCCGAGATGCGCTACGGCGGGTCGGTGGCGGCCTGCGGCCTGGCCGGCGGTGCCACGCTGAACACCACGGTGCTGCCCTTCCTGCTGCGCGGCGTGAATCTGCTGGGTATCGACTCGGTGATGTGCGGTTTCGAGAGCCGCGTCCGCGTCTGGCAGCGGCTGGCCCGCCTGCTTCCCGGTTCCGCGCTGGAGGCCATGACGACAGAGATCGAACTCGCGCAATTGCCCGACTACGCGGATCGCATCCTCAACGGCAAGCTGCGTGGACGCACGGTGGTGGTGCTCGGCTGACGGTCATGGCAAGCGGCCGCCAAGGTCAAATCCCGCGGCTCTTCGCCTTGATCTCTTGGTTCAGGATGCGGTCGTTGTCGCGGTAATCCACCGGGACGTCGATCACGTGGACACCGGGAGTCGCGAAGCAGCGTTCCAATGACGGCACCAGTGCTGCGGCGGATTCGATGCGGTGGCCGTGGGCACCGTAGCTGCGGGCGTATTGAACGAAGTCGGGGTTGCCGTAGCTGAGGCCGAAGTTGCCGAATCCCATCGCCGCCTGCTTCCACTGAACCATCCCGTAGGCGTCATCGCGCAGGATCAGCACCACCAGATCCAGGCCCAGCCGGACGGCGGTCTCCAATTCCTGGGAATTCATCATGAAGCCGCCGTCGCCGCAGATCGCCATCACCGGCAGTTCCGGGTGCACGATCTTGGCGGCCATCGCCGACGGCAGACCGGCTCCCATCGAGGCCAGCGCATTGTCCAGCAAGACCGTGTTGGGCTGGTGTGCCCTGTAGTTGCGGGCGAACCAGATCTTGTAGATCCCGTTGTCCAGGGCAATGATGCCGTCGTCCGGCATGACGTTGCGCACATCGGCGACGAGCCGCTGCGGATAAACCGGAAACCGGTCGTCATCGATCCCCTCGGACAGGTGTGCGTCGAGATGCCGCTTCACCTCCATGAATCGCGAGAAATCCCAGTGCGCCTGCGGCGTGACGGCGGCAGTCAGCCGTTCGACACTGTTGGTGATGTCGCCGATGACTCCCTGATCCGGGTAATAGACCGCATCGATGGCAGCGGTGATGTAGTTCACGTGGATGACGCTGGCCTCCCCGACATGGGCGGTTTCCTCGACGTGGGGCGGCGCATTTTCCGGTCGGCCCATGATGAACGGTGGCTTCTCCACGACGTCGTGACCGACATTGATGATCAGGTCCGCCGCCTCGACCGCGCGATGCAGGAAATCGTCGCCGGATAGGGCGGCATTGCCCAGGAACAGCGGGTGGCGCTCGTCCACCACGCCCTTGCCCATCTGCGTGCTGAAAAACGGGATGCCCGTTTTCTCGACCAGAGCCGGGAGCGCACGACAGGTGTGCTGGCGATTGGCGCCGGCGCCGATCAGCAGCAGCGGGTGCCGGGCCGATTCGATCATCTCCACGGCCGCGGCAAGGGACCCGTCACTGGCCCAGGGGGTCTCGAACCGGCTTCGCGGGATCACGGGCGCATCGGTCGTCTCGCGGGCAATGTCTTCCGGCAGTTCCAGGTGCACCGCGCCGGGGCGCTCGTCTTCGGCACGCCGGAAGGCCTCGCGCACCCGGGCGGGGATATTGGCGCCGCTGCTGATCTGCCGGGTGTACTTGGTGATCGGGTGCATCATGTCGACGATGTCCAGAATCTGGAATTCACCCTGTTTGCTGGCCTTGATCGGTTTCTGACCGGTGATCATCAACAGCGGCATCGCGCCGAGCTGCGCATAGGCGGCTGCCGTGACCAGGTTGGTGGCGCCAGGCCCCAGGGTCGACAGGCATACCCCGGTGCGGCCGGTCAGACGCCCGTAGGTGGCCCCCATGAACCCCGCCGCCTGTTCGTGCCGCGTAAGGATCAGCCGGATCGAGGATTCACGGAGGGATTCGAGCAGGTCCAGGCTTTCCTCCCCGGGGACTCCGAACAGGTATTCGACTCCTTCGGCTTCCAGTGCGAGAACGAATAGATCCGATGCCTTCATGGGCCCTTTCCTTCTTGGTATTGGCGTGTTGTGCAGCGGCGGTGCGGGTCCCCGCACGAAATGATCGGTCTTGGTGAGGCAATCGTGCGGCATGAATCGTTCGGATCCTGCCTCCACAAGATGTACCGCCCGCGATTCCGGTATGTCCTCAGTCTGCCGTAAAACCCCGGCAGGCACATACCGAAAGACCGTGTCGTCGCGGGAGCGGCGGGGTTCCAGTCGCTCCACGGCGGGGTAGACCGCGGCGATCGCCTTCACGAGGCTCAGGTGCACATTGGCTTGCCTACCGGGTGATACGGACCGCGCGTGACCGGTGCGGGGGGGGGAATCGGCGCTTCGGTTTTTGCACTCCGGGCGCCGACTCCTCATGCTTCGTGTCCCAGGCCGTTTGCCATGCAACGTGCAGAACCCAACCGACCGATCCCGATGCCAGATACCGAGCCACCGCGCATTGCCTTCTTTGTGTCCTCTCACGGTTTCGGCCACGCCGCCCGCACATGCGCGGTCATGCAGTCCCTCCGGCGGCTGCGGCCGGACAGCGAACTGCGGGTGTACACCGAGACCCCGGCATGGTTCTTCCGCGATTCGGTCGGCGAGGTGGATTACCGCCCGTTGCGCGCGGACATCGGTCTGGTCCAGCGGTCTCCGATGCTGGAGGATATACCGGCCACGCTCAATGAACTCGCGGCCTTCCTGCCCTTTCGCCCGGCACTGGTCAACGAGTTGGCCCGGCAGATCGCCGACCGGGACGTGGTCGTTTGCGACATCTCACCCCTGGGCCTCGTTGCCGCGGCGGCAGCCGGCGTGCCCTCGGTCCTGCTGGAGAATTTCACCTGGGACTGGATCTACCGTGCCTACCTGGACGCCCATCCCGCGCTGGCGCCGTATGTCGATGCCATGGCGGCAATCAACAGCCGGGCCGACGTCCACGTACAGACCGAACCGGTCTGCCGGCCGGACCCGGCTGCGATGACCGTTGCGCCGATCGCGCGGCAGCTGCGCGAGCCCCGCTCGGCGGTGCGCGATCGCCTGGGCGTCGAGCTGGACGTGCCGCTGGTGCTGGTCAGTATGGGCGGGGTGCCGGCGCAGTACCCCTTTCTGGCGCGGCTGCGTGGTCGCCGTGACTGTGTCTGCCTGCTTCCCGGTGCCGCTACGGAAACGCGGCGCGAAGGGGCGCTGCTGGCGCTGCCCGCGCGGTCCGACTTCTACCATCCGGACCTCGTCAACGCCTGCGACGCCCTGGTCTGCAAGGCCGGCTACAGCACCCTCGCCGAGGCGCGTCAGGCGGGGGTGCCGCTGGCCTGGTTCCCGCGCGAACACTTTCCCGAATCGCCCGTGCTCGATGCCTTCATCGAACGGGAAATGCCAGGCATCAGGCTCCAGCCTTCCGACTGGGACGATGGCGCATGGATCGACCACCTGCCACGACTGCTGGCGCTGGGTCGCCGCCGCCCCGCCGCCACCCGCGGGGCCGATCAGGTCGCCAGGCGACTGCTCCGGCCCATCGCGGGCGGATCTTCCTTTCCGGCCGGACCGGCCGGCTGATCCGCTCCGAAAAACCGACCCGGTTCATGGGCAGTGGACAGCGGCTGCGGGAACGCAGCCGGTTCCCGTGCATGGACGGTCACTGGTGCAACGGGGATGGCTTTTTCACGTAGCTGTCATCCCCTGCGACCACCCCTGACGGTGAAAAAGCGCGCCACGGAGGTCCACGGAAAGACGCGGACAAGAGGTTGAATGTCCTTTTTTCCGTTATTTACGTTTCCTTCCGTAGTTGTATTCTCACTTTAAGCGCGGGCCGTAAGCACATTGGCCATGGTCCCGAACTCGAGCCCCTTGCCTCTCCGGAACGGTCGCACGAGTTCTTCGAGGTCTCCGTTCATCCGCTCCATCACCTCCTCGCGCAGGAGCCCCGAAAGTGCCGCGAATTCCGGCAATACGGCGGTGGCTCCGCGCAGGCACATGGCAGCGAATCGCTCCGGTTCCTCCGCGTGGACGGTGAGCGGAACGGCCCACACAGCCACGTCCTGCAGGCCAGCGCCCTGCGCGAGGCTCCGGAGTTTCTCGGTATCACTGAGTGCGAAAGGGCGGGCGAGTGCGCCTTTGGCGAGATGTCTGGACACGAGCTCATCGATCACGGTGTAGAACGGGTTGCCCTCCAGGGCACCCCACACGCTCGCGACCAGAAGCCCGCCAGGGCGCAGCACACGCTGCACCTCGCGCAAGGCCGTCGAGGGATCCGGAAAGAACTGCAGACCTTGTTGGCAGAGCACCTGATCGAATGCCTGGTCGACGAACGGCAGGGAGCAGGCACAGCCCTCGTGCCACTCCAGAACCCAGCCCCGTTCCTCGAGTCCTTCGCTCAGTGACTCTGCCTTGGCGAGCATCCCGGGGGAGACGTCCAGGCCGTAGAGCCACCCGGGCTCGGGGACCTGCTCACTCAGCGAACGGCCCACGATTCCGGTACCGCAGGCCAGGTCCAGGTAGCGTCCGCCCTGGATGGCAACGGCACGGGCGACCAGGTCGCGGGACCAAGGACCCAGCAGGCTGCGAACGATGTAACGCTCATAAGCCTCAATGGGGCTGATCTGCACCTCTGGGGCCACGCTCATCGGGAACGACCCGGCCGGAACGAAGGAGCCGGGGTTGCCCGATTCCGGCGTCGTCCCGCGCCTCCAATCCTGTTGGTGTCGGAGGGCAAACCGGGTTCTCGCCCTACGCGGGCCAAGAGCACTCGCGACCCAACGCCTTCAGGGGCATGCCCCGGTACAACGTGCCCCACCTCGCGCCAACCCGCGCAGGTTCTGGATTTGCGTCGAAGAACGGCTTCGCCGGAAGGGCATTCGAGGCACCGTTCGGCAGCGTACGCAACTGCGCGTCACTCACGCGCTCGCTCGGTCGCAGGCGATCCCGGATGTCGAAGATCCTGCGCAGATTCTGCATGCTCAAGGGATGCAGCACCGTCCAAATGACGCCGGTCATGACTCGATTATGAATCATAATACTCCTCCAAACCCATGTTTTTATTTTATTTAAGGATGAGGCGATACACGGGGAACGCTCATCCATATGTTTCGGATAGTTCATCCGCGGCGGTTTGTCCACAAGAAATGCAAGCGTTCAGGCCGCGACGGTCCCGCGCCGGTACTCGCTCTCGCCGCTTGCAGGTCGTTATATCTTGTCCTATATAACGGTCTTCGAGCAGTGACGAAGGGTGGGCAGGCATGAAGCCCGATGTTGATGGCCGGTTCTGGCTGAATGTCGAGGGCAAGGGCTTCCTTGGGCTGGGGCGCATCGAGCTGTTGGAGCAGATCGACGCTTCGGGCTCGATCTCCGCCGCGGCGAGGGCGATGGGCATGAGCTACAAGGCCGCCTGGGATGCGATCGACGCGATGAACAACCTCGCGGAAGAGCCCCTGCTGATCCGGCAGGTGGGTGGCCGCCATGGCGGCGGCACGAAGCTCACCGCGTACGGAAAGCGGGTGATTGCCCAGTACCGGGCCGCGGAACACGAATACCAGCGCTTCATGAAGCTGATGCGCGAGAACCTCGAACAACTGGGCGAGGGGGATCCCGCGGACGGCTTCGACTTCATCAGGAGATTCGCGATGCGCACGTCGGCGCGAAACCAGTTTCAGGGCAGGGTGACCCGTTTCGGAGAAGGAGCGGTGAATGACGTGGTCACGGTCGACATCGGTAGCGGGATCGAGATCGCCTCGGTGATCACGCACGAGGCGGCGCAGTCGCTCGATCTGCTGCGCGAAGGGCGCGAAGTCCAGGTGTTGATCAAGGCCTCCTTCGTGATTCTTTGCGAGGAGGTCGAAGGGATGCGTTACAGCGCCCGCAACCGCCTCTGCGGCACGGTGAGCCGGATCCAGCCCGGTGCGGTGAACGCAGAAGTGAAGCTCGACCTTTCCGCGGGCCGCACGCTCACGGCCATCGTGACGATGGATGCGGTGAGTGAGGGTTGGCTGAAGGAGGGCGGACGCGCCTGTGCGCTGATCAAGGCCCCGCACGTGATCCTTGCAGTCACGGACTGAACCGCTGAGGCCGTCTTTCGACCGGGTTAACGCGATGGTCGGTGCGGTGCGCCATGCCCCGGGAGAGCGTGCCGTTTGGCCTCGCCGGGTCGCCGGGCAGCCGCCGCTTTGCACAGGGCGGGGCGCGAGTGTACCGCCCCACACAATACAGCGGGCTTTCATGGGTGGCGGCCACTCGGGAGGAAGAATGCGAGCCACAGAAAGCACGGAAACACTCTGAAAAGGGATTGGGGCAAGTTCGTTTTCCGTGTTGTCCGTGTCCATCCGTGGCTTTGTTCACAGTAACCGTTGGCGTTTACGGTCCAGCAAAGGAGTGAGTTCATGCTACGCCGGTTCCTGCTTGTCCTTGTCATCCTGCTGGTGGCCCTTGCGCTCCCCGCCCATGCTCAGAAATTCACCATCGCAGCGGCGGCGGATTTGCGCTTCGCGCTCGAAGACATCGCGGAAATCTACCGCGAGCAGCATCCGGATCACGCGTTCGAAATCATCTACGGGTCGTCCGGCAAGATGACGACCCAGATCATGAACGGCGCGCCCTACGACATCTTCTTCTCCGCCGACATCGCCTTCCCCGAACGGCTGCAGGCGGCGGGCTTCACGGCCACTGACCCGGAGGTCTATGCCATCGGCCGGATCGTAATCTGGAGCAACACCCTCGACGCCTCCGAACTGCGACTGGAAGATCTGCCGACGGATCCCAGGATCCGCCGCATCGCCATCGCTCAGCCTTCCCACGCGCCCTACGGCCTGCGTGCGCAGGAGGCCATGGAATCGGCCGGGGTCTGGGAGGCCGTCCAGCGTCGTCTGGTCTTCGGCGAGAACATCGCCCATACCGCCCAGATGGTCGAGTCCGGGGCTGCCAATGTGGGGTTCATTGCGCTGTCCCTTGCCAGGTTCCCCGCGATGGCCAGACACCCCTACTCCCTGATCGACGCCACGCTGCACGAACCCTTGACGCAGGCCTATATCGTGACCAAGCGCGCCGAGAACAACGAGGCCGCCAGGATCTTCGCCCGCTTCATGGAGACCGACGCAGCCCACGAGATCATGGAGCGCTACGGATTCGTGATCCCCGGCCGGGATGCCAACCGGTAGGACGGAAGAGCGCGGCGTCGTTCGTCATGGGTGTTTACCGGAATCAACGCGCGTCGGGATTGCCCGCGCCGTTGCGGCGGATGCAGGCCTTCGGCCTCTTCCGCAGTACGTATCGAAGGAGGGGGTAACGGTATGCTGGGACTTGGGCCCGCGGACTGGCAGGCGATCGAACTGACGTTCAAGCTCTGCCTGTACACCACCATCATCCTGTTGATCCTCGCCACCCCGGTGGCGTGGTGGCTCGCGAACGGGCGCTCGGCCGCGCGGGTGGCCGTGCAGGCCGTCGTAGCCCTGCCGCTGGTCTTGCCCCCCACCGTGCTCGGTTTCTACCTGCTGATCGTGCTCGGTCCGCGGGGGTTCGTCGGTGGCACGCTGGAGTCGATCGGTCTGCATCACCTGGCATTCACCTTTGAGGGCATCCTGGTGGCCTCGGTGCTGTCCTCGATGCCGTTTGCGGTGCAGCCGCTGACCGAGGCGTTCAACAACCTCGGCCGGCGCCCGGTGGAGGTCGCCAGCAGCCTCGGCGCCGGCCTTTGGGACCGCTTCTTCACCGTCATTCTGCCGTTGACACGCGGTGGCTTCGTGGTGGCCGCGACCCTGACCTTCGCCCACACCGTCGGCGAGTTCGGCGTGATCCTGATGCTGGGGGGCAGCATCCCCGGGGAGACCAAGGTGCTCTCCGTGCTGATTTACGATCATGCCGAGGCGATGAACTACGAGGCCGCGCACCGGCTCTCGCTGATGCTGGTGATCTTCGCGTTTCTGACCCTGTTCGTCGTGTACAGCATCACCCGGCGGTTCGGGGTGGCGAAGTTATGACCCTGTCCGTTCGAGCCCGGCTCCAGCGCGAGGCGTTCACGCTCGATGTCGACATCGAGCTCCCACCGGTGGGGGTCACCTCGCTGTTCGGGCGCTCCGGCTGCGGCAAGACCACGCTGCTGCGCATCATCGCCGGCCTGGAGAGGGTGCGCGGGGCAGAGGTCCGATTCGGCAGCCAGGTATGGCAGCAGCGGCGGCATTTCGTGCCGCTGCACCGGCGGCGCATCGGTCTGGTGTTCCAGGAGCACAGCCTGCTGCAGCACCTGTCCGTGCGCGGAAACCTGCTCTACGGCTACAAGCGCACGCCCAAGGAACTCCGGCGGCTGCACCTGCGCGAGGCCACGGACATGCTCGGCATCGGCGAACTCCTCGACCGCCCGATCGACCATCTGTCCGGCGGCCAACGCCAGCGCGTCTCGCTGGGCCGGGCGCTGCTGACCAGCCCGCAACTCCTGCTGCTGGACGAGCCGATGGCGGCGCTGGACTCGCAGACCAAGCGCGAGATCATGCCTTTCCTGTCGCGTATGGCGAGTGAGGCGGGAGTGCCGATCGTGCTCGTCACCCATGCTCCGGACGAAGTCGAGCGTCTCGCCGACCGCGTGGTGTTCATGCGCGACGGCCGGGTGGAGTGCAGCGAGCCGCTGCGGCAGGCGCTGGCCCGCCCGGACTCGCCGCTGTTCGCCGACGACGGCGCGGCTTCTGTGCTGGAGGGTGTCCTCGGGCCGCTCAACGAACATGGCCTGCGGCCGTTTGGTGTCGAGTCCGCGCGTCTGTGGTTGCCGAACGTGGATAGCGTGCCTTCCGGACAGCGACTCCGTGTGCGCATCCACGCGCGCGATGTCAGCCTTGCCTTGGATGACCCCCGTCGCATCAGCATACAGAACCACCTCAGGGTCACCATCGAGCGGATCGGTTCGCCGCGCGCCGGGCGCAGCGTGGTGGCCACCCGCACCGCCGACCAGCAGTTGCTCCTCGCCGAGGTCACGCCGTGGGCCGTGGAGAAACTCGGGCTGGAGCCCGGGATGGAGCCTTACGCCCTGATCAAATCGGTCGCCCTGATGGGGTGAGGAGGCGGAAAGAAGGCATGGCGCATTGCGTTCAGGGCGAGCGCGCAGTCTCCGCGCCCACGTGCCGGTGGGGAAAACGCGTTGGTTCTGCCTATACTTTCAGTGGATGCAGACATCGCGGCGAAAGGTGCCGGCCCGTTTGCGGCCGCCACCTGAATCCAGAGGAGAATTTGCACCATGCGCGCGGACAACAAGAACGTAGGAGCCACCACGGCGGTGCCCAGAAGGCCGGCGCTGCGCAGTACACAGGCCGGTGCCGCGAGCCGTTGGCTGCTGAAGAAACTCTATCAGGGCGCGGGCCGTCCGCCGGCACGCCTGAGCCTTTGGGACGGGACCGAGGCGGGAGCCGCGGGGCGCGCCGCGCTGGCCCATGTGCGGATCCACAACCTGAGCACCCTGCTGCGTCTGCTCTCCTATCCGGATCTGTACTTCGGCGAGGCCTACATGAGCGGCGAACTGGAGGTCGAGGGGGATCTGGTCGCCCTCCTGGAGGCGGTCTACCGGGCACGGGCGCCTTTCCGGGGAAAGGGTTTCAGGAACCGCCTCGCTGATGGCGGCCTGACGCGCCGCCGGCGCAATACCCTCGAAGGTTCCCGCAGTAACATCCATCACCATTACGATCTGGGCAACGATTTCTATCAACTGTGGCTGGACAGCGAAGCGATGCAGTACACCTGCGCGTACTTTCCGCAGGCCGATGCCACGCTGGAGGCGGCGCAGGTGGCCAAGCTCGATCACGTCTGCCGCAAGCTGCAGCTGCAGCCGGGGGACACGGTGGTCGAGGCCGGCTGCGGTTGGGGCGGCCTGGCACGCCACATGGCCCGGCATTACGGCGCCCGCGTCAGGGCCTTCAACATCTCCCGCGAACAGCTGCTGTTTGCCCGGGAACGCGTTCGGGCCGAAGGTCTGGAGGATCAGGTCGAGTACATCGAGGACGACTACCGCAACGTGAGTGGCGACTGCGACGTCTTCGTCTCGGTCGGCATGCTCGAGCACGTCGGCACCGAGCATTACCCGGATATGGCGGAGGTCATCGATCGGGTGCTCAAACCCGACGGCCGGGGCCTGATCCACAGCATCGGCCGTAATCGAGCCATCGGCCCCATGAACGCCTGGATCGAGAAGCGCATCTTTCCCGGCGCCTATCCGCCCTCGCTGCGCGAGATGATGACGATCTTTGAGCACCGCGACCTTTCGGTGCTGGATGTGGAGAATCTGCGCCTGCACTATGCCTCCACCCTGCGCCACTGGCTGCAACGCTACGAGCGCAATGCCGACCGAGTGCGGGAAATGTTCGACGAACGTTTCGAGCGTGCCTGGCGCCTGTATCTCTGCGGTTCCATTGCGGCGTTCAATACCGGCCAACTGCAGCTCTTCCAGGTGGTGTTCAACCGTGCCGACTGCAACGTGCTCCCACCGACCCGCGAACAGGTATACCGGGCCGAAGGGCGGGGCTGAGCATGAGCATGGACCGCGTGGATGTTCTTGTCATCGGCGGCGGGCCGGCGGGATCCACCTGTGCCTGGCAACTCCGCCGCAGCGGTCTGGATGTCGCGGTGCTCGACAAGCGCGCGTTCCCCCGCGACAAGGTCTGCGCCGGCTGGATCACCCCGGCCGTGGTGGAAGCCCTCGAGATGGATCTGGACGACTATGGCCGGGAGCGCACCCTGCAACCCCTGACCGGTTTCCGCATCGGCATGATGGGACGCCCTGAAGCGGAGGTGCGTTACGACGAGCCGGTCAGCTACGGTATCCGCCGTTGCGAGTTCGACCATTACCTGCTCATGCGCAGCGGGGCCCGGCTGTTCCTTGGCGAAGCCTGCGACGACATGCGCCGTGATGCAGACGGAAACTGGGTGGTCAACGGCCACATCCGCGCCCCGCTGGTCATCGGTGCCGGTGGACACTTCTGTCCCGTGGCCCGGCTGCTGGGCGCCAGACCGGGCAGCGCAGAGGCGGCGGTGCTCGCCAAGGAAACGGAGTTCGAGATGACCCCGGAACAGGGCCGTGACTGCGGCATTCGTGCCGACGTCCCGGAACTGTTTTTCTGTGAGGACCTGAAGGGCTATGGCTGGGTCTTCCGCAAGGGGAACTGGCTCAACATCGGCCTGGGTCGACAGGACAGTCACCGGCTCGGCCATCATCTGGACGTTTTCCTGGACATGCTGACGCGCACCGGCAGGATCCCGTCACCGGTCCCCGGCGGATTTCAGGGACACGCCTATCTGCTCTACGGAGACACCCCCCGACGCATCGTCGACGACGGGGTGCTGCTGGTGGGCGACGCCGCCGGGCTGGCCTACGTTCAGAGCGGAGAAGGTATCCGGCCGGCGATCGAATCGGCACTGCTCGCCGCCAGCGTCGTCGCGCAATGCCGCGCTGGTTTCGACAGTGATCAACTGCAGCCCTACGCGGATCGATTGGTGCAGCGCTTCGGCCCGCGCGACCGCCGTGTCGCGGCGGCGGTCACGACGGGTCTCCCCGCTCGTGTGAAACGGAGTCTGGCGGCCCGGCTGCTGGCTTCGCAATGGTTCGTGCGCCACTGGGTGCTCAACCGCTGGTTCTTCCACCGGGACCAGCCCCGCCTGCAGGTCTGATCCCAATCGTTTCAGGAAGTCGCCGCAACAGCCATGCATCCAGGGAATCGCGCGGGTCTCTCGTTGGGGTCGGGGCCACCAGCCCACCCTGTGGGGGAGCGCACCGGGCCCTGACACGCCGTCGGGCGCAGTCAGGCTTCCGTCAGCGTCAGCAGGATGTCTGCGTACCAGGCGCAGTTGAGTCCGAGCGCCTCGTCCAGGACCAGATCGCGGGTACCCACATCGATTCGTGCCGAGTGCACACCGAGCAGCAGCCACGGCGGGCCACCATGGGCAGGATCCGGGTTGGGTACCCGCATCACGACGGGTGCTCCGCTGGTCCCGCGGTGGGTGCGGGCGTCGGTGAGGAAATACCCCTCGCCCTGGAAACGCAGACCGAAGGAGGAAGCGACCGCGGCGTGGCGGACGACCGGCATGTGATGCAGCGTGTCGTGAAAACCCAGTGGAAAGCCGACCACCAACAGTGAAGTGCCGACCTCGATCTGATCCAGTGGACTCAGCAGATGCTGCGGCGTGAATGCGCTGTAGTGGGTCGTCGGGGGCAGGGCGTTACGGTCCAGTTCGATCACCGCGACGTCGATCTCCCCGGACTTGTCCAGGGCCTGGCGCCAGACGCTCTGGCCCTCCTGGTACAGGGGAATCGAGAATCCCGTGGAGCGAGCCAGGTTGTCCGCATCGATATGCAGTTCGATCTCGATCCGGTTCGGGAAATGCTTGCTGGGCTCGTCGAACATCACGTGCCGGCTCGTGACCAGGAACAGACGCTCGCCACGGGCAAAGAAAAAGCCGCTGGCATTGGTCAGCAACAGCTGCTGGTCGAAGGTGGAGATCCGCGCCGCGGTCAGCAGAAGGGGTTCGATCATGGACGGGTCGCCGTGTTGGGGGCGAAGAAGAGAGCGTGCAGGGGAAACCGGTTCGCTGCGATCATCATCCCTGCACTGGGGTCATTGTGCCATGTCTGGCGCAAGCGGTGCGGGTATAATGCCGGCACTTGCCCGTCCGGGCCCTGCGACAAAGACTGCACTGCATGAGCAACAACGAAGCGGCGGCCAGCAACTTCATCCGCCAGATCATCGACGAAGACCTCAAAAGCGGCCGCAACGCCGGCCGCGTCGCCACCCGTTTTCCGCCGGAGCCGAACGGCTACCTGCACCTGGGGCATGCCAAGTCGATCTGTCTCAACTTCGGTATCGCACAGGACTATGGCGGCACCTGCAATCTGCGCTTCGACGATACCAACCCCGAGAAGGAAAACGTCGAATACATCGAGGCGATCAAGGAAGACGTGCGCTGGCTTGGCTACCGTTGGACCGAGCTGTTTTTCGCCTCCGACTACTTCGAGCCGCTGTACGGCTTTGCCGAGGACCTGATTCGCGCCGGCAAGGCTTACGTGTGCGATCTCGGCGCCGAGCAGATGCGCGACTACCGCGGCACCCTCACCGAGGCGGGTCGCGACAGTCCCTTCCGGGAACGCTCGGTGGAGGAGAACCTGGATCTGTTCCGGCGCATGCGTGCCGGCGAGTTCGAGGATGGCGCGCGCGTGCTGCGCGCAAAAATCGACATGGCGTCGCCGAACATCAACCTGCGCGACCCCACGCTTTACCGGATCCGTCGCGGCGCCGTGCATCACCAGACCGGCGAGGCGTGGCCGATCTATCCGATGTACGACTATACCCACACCCTCTCCGACGCGCTGGAAGGCATCACGCACTCGTTGTGCACGCTCGAGTTCGAGGACCATCGGCCGCTGTACAACTGGTTCCTGGAGAATCTGGACGTTCCGGCACAGCCGCGGCAATACGAGTTCGGCCGCCTCAACCTCGAATACACCGTACTGAGCAAGCGCAAGTTGACCGAGCTGGTCGCGGAAGGCCACGTGCAGGGCTGGGACGACCCGCGCATGCCCACCATCGCGGCCATTCGCCGGCGCGGCTACCCGCCGGAAGCGGTGCAGGATTTCTGTGACCGGATCGGCGTGACCAAGTCCGACGGCATGGTCGAGATGGCGCTGCTGGAAAACTCGGTCCGGGAAGCGCTCGACGCCACCGCGCCGCGCGCGATGGCGGTGCTCAATCCGCTGAAGGTCGTGATCGAGAATTACCCGGAAGGACAGGTGGAAGAAGCGGTCGCGGCGAACCATCCCAAGGACGAGGCCATGGGCAGTCGCCTGATCCCCTTCACCCGCGAAGTGTATATCGACCGGAACGACTTCATGGAAGTCGCGCCCAACAACAAGTACAAACGGCTCGCGCTCGGCGGCGAGGTGCGCCTGCGCAACGCCTATGTCATCCGCTGCGACCGGGCGATCAAGAACGAAGCCGGCGATGTCGTCGAACTGCGCTGCAGCTACGATCCGGCGACTCTGGGCGCCAACCCGGAAGGCCGCAAGGTGAAGGGGGTGATTCACTGGGTCTCGGCGAGTCACGGCGTTCCCGCCGAAGTCCGGCTGTACGATCGCCTGTTCACGGTTCCGAACCCGGGTGCGGTCAGGGATCACGACTGGCGGGACGACCTGAACCCGGAGTCGCTGATCATCCTGCAGGCCGTGGTGGAGCCCATGCTTTCCGGGGCATCCGCGGGCGCAAGCTTTCAGTTCGAGCGCGAGGGCTACTTCTGCGTAGACAGCAGAGATAGCGCCCCGGAGCGACTGGTCTTCAACCGCACCATCACTCTCCGTGATACCTGGGCCAAGCTCTCTGCCAGAAGCTAGTGGGCCATGCCCCACTGGGGGGTTTTTACACCCTTAGGAAAAAACAGAGGGCCTTCGGGAGGTGGCAGACTTATCCACAAAAGCTGTGGATAAGTCTGTGGAAAGAACTTGCCTCCTGTCCCCAGTCTCCTGTCCTGAAAGGACTTATGTCGGACTGGTCAAAAAACGTTCAATCTTCATTTGTGCATCAAAAACAAATAGATGCGATTTTTTCATGTGGATGGCGAGAAGAAATGAAGGCTAACTCGCATTTTTCCGCGTTGGCACGAACCTTGTGCATAACCGTCTGCAGGCGCCGTCGCGACGGGTGGACAGGCACTTAGTCGACTTTGCTGTTCGATGGGTAGAACTACGAACCCGATGTCTGCCTCTCTCGCATTCACTGCGTACGCCTTTCCGGCCCATGCGGTCCGGGCTATGCCTTGCTGCGTCCTCGGACCGGTGGCCACACGCGCCCTCGGCCTGCTGCCTAAGGCACGATGGTCATCCCTTGCAGGCTCTTGCGAAGGATCTCGGCGGAGGACTCTAGCCCCGCCCGCTCGGCCTCGTTGGCTTCCGGGGGAAGGCGGTACTCCACGCCGTGCGCTCCCACGACACAGGGTACGCTGAAGCACACGTCGCGCTGACCGTAATCGCCCTCGGGGTTCACGGATACGGGCAGCACACTGCGCTGGTCTTCGAGGATCACCCGGACCACGTAGGCAATGACCAGGCCGATCGCGGTATTCGTGTAGCCCTTGCGGGAAATGATGTCGAAGGCGGCACTGCGAACGCGCTGGAACAGCGCGTCCATGGGTTCGTGCTCGAAACGCCGTCCGTTGATCACGTGGTGCATGATCGACAGGCCGCCGATCATGGCGCTGCTCCAGATCGGCACCTCCGAGTCACCGTGCTCACCGAGGATGTAGGCGTGCACCGAGCGGGGGTTGACCTCGTAGCTGTCTCCCAGGAGTGCGCGAAAGCGGGAGGTGTCGAGCATGGTGCCCGTGCCGATCACCCGGCGCGGCGCGCGATGGCTGAGCTGCTGCATCACGTAGGTCAGGATGTCGACCGGATTGGTCGCGATGACGAGGATGGCCTCGGGGGCGTGGCGATCGAGTTCCTCGGCAATCTCCCGGAAGACCGCCGCGTTGCGGTTCAGCAGGTCGAGGCGCGATTCCCCCGGTTTCTGGTTCACGCCGGCGGTGATCACGATGACCTGGCAATGGGCGAGATGCTCGTAGTCCCCGGCGCGAACGGATACGCGGCCTACCAGGGGCTGGCCGTGCATCAGGTCCATGGCCTCGCCCTCCGCCCGCTGATGGTTCTTGTCCACCAGAATGATCTCGCTCGCAAGCTGACGCTGGAACATGGCGTAGGCCGCCGCTACGCCCACATGGCCAGTACCGATGATGCCCACCGCGGATCTTGCCATGACACTGCTCCTGTTTTGGACGTCGGGGTGGCGCGTTGCTTCAACCCTGGTGAACGTCGCCGTGATCGAGGGGTTCGACGGTCCCAGTTTCGCGGTCAGGCAGGCGTTGTTCAAGCCGGACCGGGATGCCGGGGTGCCAGGCACTGCCGCGATTCACGATATCATCGGCAGTCCATGACCATCCTCCTCTGGATCCTCGCCGCAGTGCTCGTGGTCGTCGGTATCGCGGGGCTGGTGCTGCCCGCGCTGCCAGGCCCGTTGCTGCTGTTCGCGGGGCTGTGGGCGGCTGCGTGGGCCGAGGGTTTCGTGTACGTCGGGGTCAAGACCCTCATCGCTTTGGGACTGATGGCGGTACTGGCGTCGGTCGCGGACTTCGTCGCTGGCGCCTTCGGCGCCCGCCACTACGGGGCCTCGCCCCGGTCGGTCGTGGGTGCGGCCGCAGGTGCGGTGGTGGGCATCTTCTTCGGCTTGCCGGGGCTGCTGCTCGGACCGTTCATTGGGGCCCTGCTCGGCGAACTGTCGGCGCGCCGGGACCTCCTCGCCGCCGGCCGTGCTGGCTGGGGCGCTACGTTGGGCCTGGCACTCGGTACCGCTGCCAAACTCGCGCTCGGCTTCGCGATGCTGGGGTTGTTTCTGATCGTGCGGTTCTTCTGAACGACGCAGGCCCCGGCAGTAAGGGCCTGAGCCAATCCGTCGGCCAGCCCGGGAAGGATGGCAAGAACCGGGTTCCATCCCTGGTTCGCCAGCGTCCCCACGAACGGCATCCGGGCGTTCAGCGTTCCGCCTGCTGATCTGAGATCAGGGTCTCCGCGCCGGAGGCACCGCGCGCGCTGATGGTGAAGGCGAAGCTGCGCAGGTTGGCCCGAAGCGTGGCGGTGCTGCCCTGATGATGCCAGGACAGATGCAGACAGTCCGGCGCGGCGGGGTGGACTGTCAATTCGCCGTTGAACGCGTTCGAAGTGTTGCGCAGCCGGATCATGGTCAGTTGCTCCTGGACCACGGGCCAGGCGAGACGGGCCTCGATCTCCTCGTTGCTCAGGTTGGTGCGGTTGATCTCCTTGTGCCCGGCAGCCCCACCGCTGTCTGCGGCGACATGATCGTTACGCCCGGCGAACAGATCCAGGTACCAGATCTGCGGGATGCCGGGCATGAACAGTTGGATGGCGCGGGCCAGCAGGAGCTTGCGATCGTCTTCTCCCAGGGCGCTGTAGAACGTGGCGTTGACCTGGTAGTAGGCGATCTTCCTGCCGTCGGGTCCGTACAGGTTCTTGACCCGGCCGCCGCGGGCGATGATCTGTTGCACCACCGCCTCGATCTCGGGGTCCCCGAGCAGTCCGGATTGGTATTTGCCGTCGACTTCGGCACCGCGCAGGTCGAGCACCGGGATGCCGTCGTGGCAACCGAGCATGTTGATGGTCTGCAGTCGCTCGGTCTTGATCTCTTCGATCCAGCGCAGCAGCGGCGCACTGACGGCCCGCTCCAGCGCGTCGATGACCAGGCCCGGGAGGAAGAAGTCGTAGATCGGGTAGCCCTCGTGAGCGACTTCCCGATGCAGGCCCTTGCCGTACTCTGCGTGCACCTCCGGAAAGATCACCAGGTCGTATTTGCGCGCCATGTCCCGCAGACGCTGCAGGTAGTCCCAGGTCCCCGGCTTGTTGAAGAAGTTGGGCCGGCCGGGTTCCTTGTGCAGATAGGCGAAGGCATCCAGACGGATGATTCTGGCACCATACTCATGCAGTTGCCGCAGCGTCTGATCGTAGAACTCCCAGACCTTTTCCGAGCGGGCGTTCAGATCCATTTGTCCCAGGTAGGAGCGGTGACCTTTCAGGATCGCGTGGATCTCATCCCGCAGATAGTCGTGGCCATCGAGATAGATTCGATCGATGTTCGGTTCGGTCTCGATGGCTGCATTGATTCGGGTCGCGATCTGCGCGGCCGTCTCCGGTGTGACGCCGCTGAGGCCGGTGAATGCGGTGGCGGAAACAGGCCGGTAGTTGACCTGCTGGTAGAAGGTGTTCCAGTAGGGCCGCTCGGAGCCATCGGGAAAGCCGACCTTCAGGATCGGAAGGCCGGGCTTGCGCAGGAAGAGTTTCTGCAGGTGCTCGTCGTGCGGTATCACGTATCCGTCGTCGCCCGGATTGCCGCAACAGCTCCAGAACGCGTTCCAGTCCACAAAGAAGTCTTTGTATTCGGAGGCATCGCCGTGCTCCAGCAGATCCCGGAACTGGGGCGATGCGACCGAGAGATGGTTCAGGATCAGGTCGAACTTGAACGTGATCCCGAGCCGATCCAATTCGTCCAGATCCTGCGGCACAACCAGTTCCTGGTTGATGCCGTAGTCGATGATGGAAAAGCCGCGATCGAGATCGCTGTTGAAAAAGGTCGGCAGGATGTACAGCAGCGAGAACGTGTCCGCAAGCTCGGGCCGCTTCAGCAACGTGACGAGGTCCGACAGCTTCCCGCCGACGCTGTCGGGGTAGGCGTTCAGCATCACCCCACGCGGGAGCAGTTGCTCGACCGCTTGGGATTCGATGGCCGGGGATTCGGTGCTTTGGGGCTCGCGGTGCATGGCTGGCCCAATTCGCTGATGTGAGTGACGGGCGGATACGATATGCCAGAGCCGAAAGGCCAGGCCACGCGCACCGTAGACGAGATGCCCACGGCAGGCAAGGCCGAGCCTCCAAGGCCTGCTGGAAAATAGCGGTTTTCGGCCGTCGACCGCCGAGGATCCAAAGTCTGCCCATCGCACCCTGATGGTGCTGCCGGACGCGAGGAGTGCACCATAAACGCGCCGCACCGCTGGACAGGGCCCCCGTTTTGGGCGAAAAGGGAACCGGGTACGCCGAAAAACCGCTGGCCCACCGCTTGCAGGGCAGAGGTGCAGGGCGTCACGCCTGCAGCAGAACAATGAAAATGCGGCTCGGAAGGACGACCCGCGAACCCGCAGACCGGATCGAGAAGGGGGGAAGTCATGATCCACGGACTCATGGTGTTCAACGACTGGCTCAACAACATCGTTTGGGGCCCGCCCTTCATGATCCTGCTGGTGGGCACCGGCGTCTACCTGACCGTTCGGCTCGGGTTCTTCCAGTTCACCCACCTGCGTTTCGCCTGGCAACGCACCTTCGCCACGCTGTTCCGGAGCCGGCGGAAGGAAGAGAAGGGCGTGATCTCGCCCTTCCAGGCGGTCACCTCGGCGATGGCCGCAACCATCGGGGTCGGCAACATCGCGGGGGTCGCTACCGCGATCGCCCTCGGCGGACCCGGGGCCATTTTCTGGATGTGGATGGTCGCGCTTGTGGGCATGGCCACCAAACTCGCGGAGGCCACGCTGGGTGTGAAGTACCGGCAGGTCGATAGCGAGGGCAATATCTCCGGTGGCGTCTTCCACTACATCGAAAACGGGCTCGGAAAGCGCTGGAAGTGGCTCGCCCTGCTCTATGCAGTCCTCGCCGGCCTGGCCGCGTTCGGCATCGGCAATATGGTGCAGGCCAATACCATGGCCCATGCCCTCGAGACCGGCATGGGCATCCCCAACTGGGTGACCGGCATCGTGGTGATGGTCCTGGTGGGCCTCGTGACCCTGGGTGGCATCAAGCGCATCGCCATCACCGCGGCGCGTATCGTTCCGACCATGGCCCTGATCTACGTGATCGGCGCCATCGGCGTCCTGGTGAGCTTCTACGATCAGATACCGGCGGCTTTCGGCCAGATCTTCGCCGGTGCCTTCACGACCTCGTCCGCGATCGGCGGCTTCGCCGGAGCGACCATGGCGATGGCCATTCGCTACGGCATTGCCCGCGGCATCTTCTCGAACGAGGCGGGACTGGGATCGGCGTCCATCGTCCATGCCCAGGCCAGGAACAAGCCCTATGCGCAGGGCCTCTGGGGAATGTGGGAAGTCTTCATCGATACCCTGGTTGTCTGCACCATGACCGCCCTGGTGATTCTGGTGACCGGCGTGATCCAGACCGGTCAGACCGGCGCCGAACTGACCAGCAGCGCGTTCGCCAGCGGCCTGCCGGGCCTCGGCGGATGGATCGTGCTGGTCTCGATCGTGCTCTTCTCCTACAGCACCATGCTCACCTGGAACTTCTACGGGGAAAAGAGCTGGGAATACGCCTTCGGGCCAAAGGTGGTCACCCCCTACAGGCTGATCTTCATCGGCTTCCTGTTCCTGGGCGCGATCGGCGGACTGACCACGGTCTGGGATATCGCCGACACCCTGAACGGGCTGATGGCGGCGCCCAACCTGCTCGCGCTGATCCTGCTGGCCGGGGTGCTGGTGAAGGAAAAGGTGAAGTACATGAAGGAGCAGAGCGAAGAGGCGGCCCGCAAGGACGCCGACGAGAAGGGGCCTTCGGACGAGCAGTGATCGGGGCTTCGGGGCGGGTCCGTGCGGCCCCGCCCCCTTGCTGACGGATGTCCCGGCGCCACGCGACTGCAGGTCATCCGGATCGGCTCATGGAACCCATCATCGAACTTTGCCCGGTCGATCCCGACACCCTGCGGGAGGCGCAGCGGCTGGGCCTGCATCCGGTCGTGACCCGCGTCCTTGCCAACCGGGCGAGCCGGGCCGGGGTGGCACCGGACTGGTTGCTGGACTTCTCGGTGCATTCCCTGGATCCGCCGGACGGACTGCCGGACATCGACGTCGCCGCCGAGCGGATCGCCCATGCGGTGGTGGCTGGGGAGGTGATCGCTCTCGCGACCGACGCGGATTCCGACGGGGTGAACGCCAGCGCGGTACTCACCCGCGCACTCACGGAGCACTTCGGGCACCCGGTGGATCGGGTCCAGCACTACATCGGGCTGAAGCTGACCGAGGGCTACGGGCTGTCCGATTCGGTTTGCGAGCGCATTCTGGCGGCCGATCCGCGACCGGCCCTCGTGATCACCGCGGACATCGGCTCCTCGGACGGCCCGCGCATCGCGCGTCTTGCCGAGGCAGGGATCGACGTCGTGGTCACGGATCATCACGGCATTCCACCCGAAGGTGGTCCGGATGCGGCGCTGGCCTTCGTCAACCCGCAACGGCCCGGGGCCCGCTACCCGGACCCGTTGATCGCCGGCGTGATGGTCGCATGGCTGGTGCTCTGGGCGGTCCGCCGGCGGCTGATCGAGATCGGCCACCTGCCTTCCCGGACACCCAGCCTGGGTACGCTCTTCGGCTGGGTGGCGACCGGGACCGTTGCGGATGTCGTATCGCTGGCCCGCAGCCGCAACAACCGCATCGTCGTGCGCGCCGGGATTCCCCAGATCGAGGCCGGGACGCACCCGTGCTGGCGAGCCCTGCGGTCACACCTGGGTGATCCTGACAAGCCGCTGACAGCTTCGGACCTGGCCTTCGGCGTCGGTCCGCGCCTGAATGCGGCCGGCCGGTTGCACGATGCGATGGCCGGCGTACGTTTTCTCCTGGCCGAAGACGATGCCGCGGCAGACCTGGGTGTAGCGGTCTTGAACAGCACCAACGAGGCGCGGCGCGCGATCGAGAAGCGGCTGACGGTCGAGGCCCTGGCGGCGGCGGAGGCGCTGGTCGAGGCCGGGCGCTCGGCACTGGTGGTGGCCCTGATCGACGGCCACGCCGGGGTGCACGGCATCGTGGCATCCCGGATGATGCAGGCCTTTGCGCGGCCCGCCGTGTGCCTCTCGGCGCAGCAGGGTATGCCCGGGATCCTCAGCGGGTCCTGCCGCAGCATCGATGGGCTGCCGATGCTGGAGGTCCTGCAGGCACTGGAGCGGGCAGAACCCGGTTTGTTCCTGAAGTACGGCGGTCACGCCGGAGCAGCGGGGTTGACCATCGAGGAAGGACGGCTGGCAGGCTTCGAGGCCGCCTTCGAGCGGGAGGTCGCCCGGCGCCTGGACGGGATCGCGTTATCTCCCCGGATCCTGGTGGACGTGGACCTGGTCCCCGGTGATCTGGGTTGGCCTTTGCTCGATGGCCTCGCGGCGATCGGGCCTTATGGCCGGGAGTTCCCCGAACCCGTGCTGCGTTCGTTCTTCCTGGTGCACGAGGCGCGTGAAGTGGGGGCGGACGGGGGGCACTGGAAGCTGACGCTGAGTCACGGCAGCCAACGCGTCGACGCCATCTGGTTCAACGCGGGCCGCGATTGCCCGGTCCCGGTGGGCGCAGAGGCGCGCCTGGTGTTCACTCCCGAAGCCAACTGGTGGCAGGGGCAACGCCGCCTGCAGATCCGCATCCAGGGGCTGCAATCCTGATCGGGTTCCCCGCAGATGTGCGGAAGCCACACAACCTGAGTACGCGCATGGAAAAAAGATCGCCTTCAGGCGCATCTTTCACGCTTACGCTGGTCTCATTAGTTGTGCACAATGGTATCGAGGCGCGAGCAACAGCGTCGCTTGCGAACCCCTACAGGAATCCCCATGGCTGAACCCAAACCTCCGGTCGCATGGTCGAACGCGATCTTTTTCGCATTGACCAACGTGGCCGCCGTCACCCTCGTCCCCTTGTGGGGCATGACTCAGGGCTACAGCGGCGCGGCCTGGTTCTTCTTCGCCGCCTTTCTCGTCCTGGGTGGCATGAGCATCACCGTCGGGTATCACCGCCTGTGGGCGCATCACACCTTCAAGGCCCGGGCGCCGCTGCGTCTGGTGCTGGCGATCTTCGGTGCCATGGCGCTGCAGAACAGCATCTTCAACTGGGCGGCCCGGCACCGCGTGCATCACCGCTATGTCGATGATGTGTCGCGGGATCCCCACTCCATCAAGCGCGGCTTCTGGCACGCCCACATCGGCTGGATGCTGCGCGAGTGGCCCACCACCCAGGCCGATTACTCGCGCGTCAAGGATCTGGAAAAGGATCCCATCGTGATGTGGCAGCATCGGAACTACTGGACCCTGGTCTGGGCCACGAACCTGGGCCTGCCGCTGGTCCTGGGCGTGTTGTTCGGCGATCTGGTCGGAATGCTGCTGCTTGCCGGCGTGCTGCGCCTGGTGCTCAGCCATCACTTCACCTTCTTCATCAACTCGCTGGCACACATGTGGGGCAAGCGACCCTACAGCGACCAGAACACGGCCGTGGACAACGGCATGGTCGCGTTGCTGACCTGGGGTGAGGGCTATCACAACTATCACCACGCCTTCCAGGCCGATTACCGCAACGGCGTGCAATGGTGGCAATACGATCCCTCGAAATGGCTGATCAATGTATGCGCGTGGACGGGCCTGGTCTATGATCGTCGCCGCACCCCCGCATTCAAGATCCAGCGGGCCCGGCTGCAAATGGACCTGCTCCGGCTTTCCAAGCTGGCGGAAGAAAGGGCGGTTCAGGAAACCTGGCGCGAGGCCATCGAGCGCGAATACCAGCGTTTCCGGGACACCGTGAACCAATGGCAGGAAGTGCAGGCGCGCAAGGTCCAGGCCGGCAAGGAGGCCATGAGCGACCGCTGGCTGCGCACCGAGCTGAGAACCTCGCTCAAGGAACTCGAATACCGGCTCAAGATGCAGCGGCGCCGGCTGCGGGCGCTCACCGCGGCCCTGAGCCCCACCTCGGTCTGACCCGGCGGCGCTTCTCCGGCATTCGGAGTCGATCCGTTGCAGGGCATGTCTGCCAATGGAGGTGCGGGCATGGGTTTCTGGAACAACATGGCCTACGCCATCCGCAATACCCGGGCCGCGCTGGCGGCGCTCGGGATGCTGGTGGTACTCGGGGTGCTGCTGTATGGACGCTGGTCCGCGCCGGAGGTGTCAGGTACGAACGTGATCTCCGTGCCGGTGATCGAGGTGGAACGCGAGCGCGGGGATGCGCAGTGGCTGCGCGTCATCGTCGAGACGCCGGACGACGGCGTGATCCGCCTGCTCTGGATGACGGGCCGGAACGACATCGAGGCGGGGTCGGAGGTTCGGCTTCT
>SKJG01000125.1 GCA_007116035.1 Thioalkalivibrio sp. | reverse complement strand
TCACCGCCTTCGGCGGGCGCTATCCCTCCCCACGGCTAAAGCCGGGGGCTTCTCGCGCAATTTTGGTGATAAACCCCGGGATAAACCCCGGGACAGCCACTTCAGTACCGGAAACCCCTACCGGAAACCCCTACCGGAAACCCCGGGGAAACCCCGGGGAAACCCCGGGACAGCCACTTTGCTTGGCCGCTCGGAACGGGTCCAGCGCTATCGGGCGCACCCGGAAGGGCTGTGCGCCGCCGAACTCGCGCGGGTGGACCTCTGGGTTACCACCTACCGCGAACGCCTGATGGATCTTTCCTGGTTCATGCGCGTGCTGCACGAACCCATCGCCCGGCAGGCGAATGCCGAGGACGGTGTGACCGGGCGCTTCTGGGAGGGCCGGTTCAAGAGCCAGGCGCTATTGGACGAGCAGGCCATCCTGACGGCGATGGCCTTTGTGGATCTGAACCCCATTCGCGCGAAGATGGCGGACACGCCCGAGACCTCCGACTACACCTCGGTGGCAGAACGCATCGCGGGGCTCGGGGAGAAACCGGAGGAAGCCGAAACGCGCCCCGAGGACCGCGCACTGCTGATGCCCTTCGATGTCACCGAACGATTGGCGACCGCCATTCCGTTCGCCTTCGACGGCTACCTGGAACTGGTGGATGCCACCGGCCGGGTGCTCCGGGAGGACAAGCGTGGCTTCATTCCCGGCGGGACGCCGCGGATCCTGGAGCGGTTGCAGATCGATCCGGAACAGTTCATCGCGACCGCAGGCCGGATGCTGCGGCAGTTCGGCAGCGCCATTGGCACGCCGGCGCACATCACCAGTCTGTGCGTCGCACGGCAGACGCGCTACCTGCGGGGAATGCGGGCGGCCCGTGCACTGTTTGAGAGGCAGGCGGCATAAGATTCCCGGGACCCTTGAATGATTTCAGCACGCTCTATTGCCCGGACCGCGCAGGACTCTCTCCCATCACAACCCGAGATCACTATGTGAGCCAAGACGAACCAGTTGCAGGACGCGTTCCGCTGGCTTGCGATAGATTAAGACCAAATCGGGCTTGATGTGACAATCCCGATGGTCGCTCCATTCACCGGTGAGCGCGTGGTCGCGGTGCTTTGCTGCGAGCGGTTGATCCATTGCCAAGGCCTTGATGATGCTTGCGAAGTCGGCCTCCAGCGCTCGCCGGTGAGGGCCTTTGCGCACGCGTTTGAAATCACGCTTGAACTGGCTGGTGTACTCAATCGTCCGCATGCAGTTCCGTCATCAACTCCTCGACGCTGCCGGCGGACTTCAAGCCGCCGCGACGGGCTTCTTTCATCGCCTCGATCGTCTCCTCGTTCGGCACCAGGGGTTCGAAGGGCAGCGCCTTCTCGCGCGCCACCCGAGTCAACATGATCCGGAAAGCATCCGATACGGTGAGCCCCATCGCCGCTAGGACGACGGTTGCCTCTTCTTTGGTCTTCTCGTCGATTCGTGCTCGCACGACGGCATTGGCGGACATGACGGCATTCTCCGTGGAAACGTGCTGAGCTACATTGTAGCTCAAACGCCAGAATGATGAACTCCCAGCGGGTGACATCCGATGGAGTCCTTCGGGGTCGGACCAAGCCAAACCATTGAAAAGTCGATAAACGGCTCCCAAAAACGGGGCGATTTTTCGCCTTATACGCCCGTTTTTGGCTCCAGAATCGCCCTGCTAAGGCCAATACTGTTTATTTAACGATCAGTCGTGGTGCGGGGTCGCACGGTTGATTGATGGGATCGCCGCGCTTGCGCACATGATAGGCGGTCATCTTCCGTCGCACACCACGCGGGTTGCGTTTGCCGCGGCTGCGGACCGCCCGGCCGGACGCGATTTCCGCAAGCACGCTGGCGAACCAGACTTTGCGCCGCTCAGGGGGGGATAGCGCCGAAACCCGGCAGTCGCCGTCTGAGCACCCGCACCGCATGGATGAAGGACAGCGCTTCCGCGGTGACCTGGCTGGCCGCTGCGGCCTCGGTCATCAAGCGCCGCACCGCCGCATGGGCCAGCAGCAGGGCGTAGAACTCCTGCTCGACCAGTTCCGGGCGCTTGCTGCGCAACACCACGGCACGATCCGCCAGGTGCACCTTGAACTCATCGAAGGCCTCTTCGATGGTCCAGCGCCGGTGGTATAACGCGGCCAGTTCCGCGGCCGGTGCCGCATCCGGTTCCAGCCAGTTGGTGATCAGGCGGTACAGCGGTTCGGCCTCCTCGATCCCGTCCAGCGCATATTCGATGACCCGGACGCAGACGCCCTCCGTGCGCTGCCGCCGCGCCTTCTCCGTCGGGTACAACGTGCTCAGGTAGGAGCCATCCGGCAACTGCACCTCCCGCGGCAGGCGTTGGTCGTTGCGCACCCGAAACAGCAACTTGGCTCCGGTGGCACAGCTCCGCTGCCAGAAGGCCAGACTGTAGAAGTTGCGATCCGCCAGCACCAGCATGCTGGCATCCGCATGGTCGATCACCGCCTCGGCCAGCACCCGCTCACTGACCCGCCACGGCCCGGGCTGGGCAAAACACAGCGTATGCGTGCCGCACTCCGCCATCGCCACGAACCGCATCTGCGGGTAGGCCGTGCGCCCGCGCGACGACCCGGGATAGCCGTAGTGCGCCGCGTTCGCAGCCTCGTCCGGCATGTCCAGCGTGGAGCCATCGATGGCCATCAGCCGCAGACCGCGATACCAGACGCTGGCCATGGCCTGCGGACCATGGGGGCGCACCTGCTCCTGGTAGAGCTGGCGCAGCGGCGCCACCCCGACCCGCTCCCGTGCCTGGGAGATGGCTCCCTTGGTCACCGTGGCCTGCATCGGCCCGGCATCCCCCAGCAGTTCCCGCAGCCCTTCTACCACCAGCCGCAGAACCTCTTCGTAGGCGACGTTGGCGTACAGCACCATCGCCATCACGAAGTACACCAGGACTTCATGCGGCAGGCCACGCCGCCGTTTGCTCTCCGCGTTGTGCGCCTCGAGCACGGCCCGCACCTTGTCCACCGGGCAATGCATCCCCAGGAACCCGATCGTCAGATAATCCGCCAGCCGTGCTCCCGTCGACAGCGTTGCTTTCGTCCTCGCCATGGCCATCCCTCCGCAGTTGACCTGGCGAGTATTTTCTCACATAGCACTCTAACTAAACAGTATTGCTGCTAAGGCGCTCTGACTCCCACTCCCAGCACCTAACCGCTGTAGGCGGTTGAGATGAGGGTTTCTTGGTTCTTCGATCTGAGCGCAGTGCCGCTGCCAGCGCCGCGACGTACCGCGGTCTCCCCAAGCGTGACTTCGGAGCGGTCCACCCCTAGTGACCCGGCGCGTTGGATTCGACTGTATCTGATGGCAATATACGACCGATGATCGCTTGGGCCGGTGTCACCAAAATTACGCGAGAAGCCCCCGGCTTTAGCCGTGGGGAGGGATAGCGCCCGCCGAAGGCGGTGAGTGCTTGTATTATGCGGTAATCCTATGTATAATACGCTCAATGGAATACCGCTCCAACAACAACGTGGTGTTCGCCTGTCAGTACCATGTCATCTTCTGCCCGAAGTATCGGCGCAAGGTGTTGGTGGATGAGGTGGCGAATCAGCTAAAAGCCATAGCCCGTGAAGTGGCGGAAGAAATGGATGTGGACATCATCGAGATGGAAACCGATCAGGACCATATCCACCTGCTGGTCAGCGTAGACCCTCAGT
>SKJG01000101.1 GCA_007116035.1 Thioalkalivibrio sp. | reverse complement strand
GGGCTCGGCAGGAGGCGGCTCGACCGGAGCGGGCGGGGGCGCCGGCTCGGCAGGTGGTTCCGGGCGCGGTTCGGGCTGCGGGGCCGTTGCCGGCGGCGCATCCGGCGGCGGCGCCGGGGCTTCGTCCGGTGGGGTCATCTCCGCCGGGGGGCGGTCGTCGAACGGAACGTCCACGATTCGAGGATCGTCCTCCGGCCCCGGTGCGATGGCCAGCGGATCCTCCCAGGCGGGTCCCGGCTCGACCGGCTCTGGCGCCGGGGCCGGAACCACAGGAAGCGGCAACTCGACCGTGCTGACGGGGGGCGTCGGAGGCCGGTCGAAGAGATGTCGTGCGAACGGGGCGAGGATCAGGAACGCGACCAATGCGGCAACCGCGGGAACGAACCAGGTCCGGCTCCAGAACGGGATCGGGGAGCCCTCCTGCTCGCGATCCGGTTGGCCTTGCCGCGGCTCCGGATTGCGATCGTCCTCATCTGCTCGCAGATCCGCGAAGTCCCGTTTCTCATGTTGCCCGTCGTACTGCTCGTCGTACTGCCGGTCGGATGCCTCGTGGCCCGGCGTGCTGTCGAGTGGCGTCGCCTCGGGCGGGTCGCCGGTCACGCCGAGGGCGGCCGGGTAGGTCGGCCACGTCGTGCTTTCGCCCCCGTTCGCATGCGCACCGGCGGCGGAGCCCGCCGCAGCGGATTTTCCCATGCGTGCCCGGCAAACGCGCTCCAGCCACTCGTTGGCGGAAATGTTCAGGCCTTCCGGAAGCCCCTTGCTCTCGGCCTGCAGGTCGGCGATCACGTCCTCCGTCAGCAGGGCGCCATGATCGGGCATGCCGGCCGCGCGCAGGCGCTGACGCAGGTAGGCCTCGGTCTGTTCGAGGCTGAAGGGGCGCAGGGTAATGCGAGCGGTCTGCTGTTCGTCGGACGAACGCAGCTGCAGGCGGCGGCGCAGCAGTACCGAATCACCGGCCAGGATCAGCCGCGGCGCCCGGCCCTCGGCACTGAGGATCTCGCTGCGGATGCGCAGCAGGATGTTGATGAGATCCATCCCCAGCAGGTGGGCGTCGTCCACGGCGATCACGGGGTCGAAACCGGCGCGGATGCGACCGGCCAGCAGATCGCTCAGCGGCCGATCCGGGTCGTCGTGGCCACCGGCACGCAGGTGATTGCGGATGGTGAAGTCCACCGCCTCGAACTGGGTGTTCAGCCGCGCCCGGAAGGCGATCAGTTCGTAATTGTCGGGCAAGGATCCGAGCAGGCGCATCAACTGCATGCTGCGGCCGGAACCGTCCTCGCCGGTGAGCATGAGGATCGCGCCAGGTGCTTCGATCGCTTCCCCTGCGGAAGTGATCAGGGCTTCCAGCCGGTCGTCGGTGTAGACGAAATCCTCGGTCGGCAGCGAGTCGAACGGCGGGTACCGCAGTTTCAGTTCGACCAGACAGTCGGGATGCAGGGACATGGCGGCAGACTCAGATCAGTGTGCGCAGGTCGAAGACCCGGTGGTGTTCACGAATGGCGTGGCGGTCGGTCATGCCGGCGATGTAGTCGGCGATGCCCCGCGCCAGCCCATGTTCGTCGTGCTCGGCGAGCCGGCGGCCATGGGCTTGGAAATGCTCGGGAAGTAGCTTGGCGTCGTCCATGAAGGCATTGAACAGGTCCTGCACGATGCGCTGGGCCTTCACCGTCATCCGGTGAACCCGATGGTGATGGTACAGGTTTTGGCGCAGGAAGCGCTTGAGTTCCCGATTCTGCAGGGCCATTTCCGGGCTGAACCGGATCAGCGGTTCGGGGAATGCGCGCACCGCATCGGGGTGGTCGACCCCGGCTGCGGACACGGCCACGCGGCTGCTGATGATCAGGTCCGACACCAGCGCATCGATCATGCGGCGCACGGTCTCGTGCTGCACCCGGCGCGCCTCCAGTGTCGGGTAGCGGGAGCGCACTTGCTCGTAGTGGACACGGAACAGCTCGACCTCGCACAGTTGCTCCATGGTCAGAAGACCCGCGCGCAGGCCGTCGTCGATGTCATGGTTGTTGTACGCGACCTCGTCGGCGACGTTGGTGAGTTGGGCCTCCAGGCTCGGCTGCCCGTCCTTCAGGAAACGCTCGGCGACAGGCCCGAGACGCTTTGCGTTTTCCTGCGAGCAGTGTTTCAGGACGCCTTCCCGCGTTTCGAAAGTCAGGTTCAGCCCGTCGAACTCGGCGTAATGCTGCTCGAGAAAGTCGACGATACGCAGAGACTGCAGGTTGTGTTCGAAGCCGCCGCGGTCGCGCATGCAGTTGTTCAGGGCACGCTGCCCGGCATGGCCGAAGGGCGTGTGGCCGAGATCGTGCGCCAGGGCGATGGCCTCGGTCAGATCCTCGTTCAGGCCGAGCGCGCGGGCGCTGGAGCGCGCGATCTGGGCAACCTCCAGCGAGTGGGTGAGCCGGTTGCGGAACAGGTCGCCCTCGTGGCTCACGAAGACCTGGGTCTTGTACTTCAGGCGTCGGAAGGCGGTGCTGTGCACGATGCGGTCGCGGTCGCGCTGGAATTCGCCGCGGTGGTTCGGCGCCGGCTCGGGATGGCGGCGGCCACGGGAATGCGCTGGCGCAGCCGCGTACGGCGCGAGCCCGGGCCCTGTGGGCGGCGTTTCGGTCGCGGGCTCAGCCAATGCCGGTCTCGCGCCTCTCGCGGGGCGGCAGGGTGTTCTCCAGCGCCTCGCGTGGGAACTCGCCGGTCACCACCGCGGCGCCGATCGACTGCAGCAGCACCAGCCGCAGGCGACCGTCCATCACCTTCTTGTCGATGGCCATCAGCTCGCGGAAACGCTCGGCCCCGACCTCCGGCGGCGGCGACACCTGCAGCCCGGCGCGGGCGATCAGGGCCTCGGCCCGTTCCCGCTCCGAGCGGCTGAGCCAGCCCATGTGTTCCGACATGCGCGCGGCCATGGCCATGCCGGTGCCGACGGCCTCCCCGTGCAGCCAGCGGCCGTAGCCCATACCGGCCTCGATCGCGTGCCCGAAGGTGTGGCCGAGGTTCAGCAGCGCCCTGCGCCCGGACTCGCGTTCGTCGGCCGCCACGACCTCGGCCTTGCAGGCACAGGAGCGATAGATGGCCTCGATCAGGACCTCTTCCCGCAGGTCCAGCAGTTCCTCGATATGCCGCTCCAGCCAGGCAAAGAAGCCGGCGTCCTGGATCAGGCCGTACTTGATGATCTCGGCCGCGCCGGCCCGCAGCTCTCGCACCGGCAATGTCTGCAGGGTATCGGTGTCGATGAGCACGGCGCGAGGCTGGTGGAAGGCGCCGATCATGTTCTTGCCCAGCGGGTGATTGACGCCCGTCTTGCCGCCCACGGACGAATCCACCTGCGAGAGCAGGGTGGTCGGCACCTGGATGAAATCGATGCCGCGCTGGTAGATCGCCGCGGCGAACCCGGCGATGTCGCCGACCACGCCTCCCCCGAAGGCGATCAGGGTGCTGCCGCGGTCCAGGCGGGCCTCGAGCATCCGGGTCAGGATGGATTCCACCGTCGCCAGCGTCTTGAACTGTTCGCCGTCCGGGAGGTTCATCCACGTCACGGGCTGTCCGTCGAGCAGCGTGCGCAGGCGCTCGCCGTGCAGTGGCGCCACCGTTTCGTTGCTGACCACGAACAGTCGCTGCCCATGCCAATGGGACTGCAACAGCTCGGGGCGGCCCAGCAGACCGCTGCCGATGTGGATCGGATAGCTGCGTGTGCCGAGTTCGACGTTCAGGGTCTTCATCCACGGCATGATAACGTGAGCGCCCGGGCATGCGTAGACACGCCCCTGGGTTTTTCTTTGCATTGCTTTGATCTATCATTACGGGTTCTGCCTCGGCAGAGCGAACGATCCTGCGTGCCCAGGATTCGATACCAAGATCAGTTACGGAGAAGATATGCCCCACGTTCGAGTACGCGAAAACGAGCCCTTCGAAGTCGCCCTGCGTCGCTTCAAGCGCACCTGTGAAAAGGCCGGTGTGGTCTCCGAGGTGCGGCGCCGCGAGTACTATGAAAAGCCGACGACCGAGCGCAAGCGCAAGGCAGCGGCGGCCGTCAAGCGTCAGCTCAAGCGCAACTCCAGGGACATCACCCGCCGCGTGCGGATGTATTGACCCCCCCCCGCCCCAGGCACGCCCCATGGTGTTGAAGACCCGCATCGCGGAAGCGGTGAAGGATGCGATGCGCGCACGCGACCGCGAGCGCCTCGGGACCCTGCGGCTGATCCAGTCCGAAATCAAGCAGTTCGAGGTCGATGAGCGCCGTGAGCCGGACGATGCGGTCATCCTCGCGATCCTGAACCGGATGCTGAAACAGCGTCGGGATTCCATCGAGCAGTACCGCAAGGGCCAGCGCGAAGACCTCGCCGCCCGCGAAGAGGCCGAGGTCGCGATCATTCGGGAGTACATGCCCGAGCCGCTGGGCGCGGACGCCGTGGCGGCGCTGATCGAGACGGCCGTCCGCGAGTCCGGTGCCGCCGGGCCGAAGGACATGGGGCAGGTGATGGCGATCCTGAAGCGCAGGCTGAGCGGAAGGGCCGACATGGCGGAAGTCAGCCGGGCCGTTCGGGAAGTGCTCGCCGAGCGCGCTGGCGGTTGAACGGAGTCGTTTCGCCCACCCCGCCTTCATGGTCAACTCCATGTCCATTTGCGCGGCTCCCGGAGCCGGGTGATGGTTGCCAGACCCGTTCCGAGGATGAAGATGACGACACCGCTGGCCAACGATCGATTCCTGCGCGCCCTGCTGCGCGAACCCGTGGACCGCACGCCGATCTGGATCATGCGCCAGGCCGGGCGATATCTGCCGGAATATCGCGCGAGCCGTGCGCGGGCTGGCAGCTTTCTGGATCTCTGCCAGAACCCGGAACTGGCCTGTGAAGTGACGATGCAGCCGCTGGCGCGCTTTCCGCTGGATGCGGCGATCCTGTTCTCGGACATCCTCACCGTCCCCGACGCGATGGGCCTGGGCCTGTATTTCGAGACCGGGGAGGGACCGCGTTTCCGCGATCCGGTCCGTTCGCTGGCGGATATCGAGCGCTTGCCGATTCCCGACCCTGAGCAGGAACTGCGTTACGTGATGGACGCGGTCCGTTTGATCCGGCGGGAACTTCAGGGTCGCGTGCCGCTGATCGGCTTCGCCGGCAGTCCCTGGACGCTGGCGACCTACATGGTGGAGGGCGCGACCTCGAAAGACTTTGCCGAGACCAAGCGCCTGCTCTACGGGGAGCCGCAGGCGATGCACGCGCTGTTGCAGAAGGTCTCTGCGGCGGTGGCCAGTTACCTCAACGCCCAGATCCAGGCCGGCGCCCAGGCGGTGATGATCTTCGATACCTGGGGCGGCACGCTCTCGCCACGGCTCTACCGCGAGTTCTCGCTGGCCTACATGCAGCGCATCGTTGATGAACTGACCCGGGAGCACGAGGGGCGGCGTGTGCCGGTAATCCTGTTTACCAAGGGCGGCGGATCCTGGCTCGAGTGGCAGGCGGACACGGGGGCCGATGCGTTGGGTCTCGACTGGACCATCGAGATCGCCGAGGCCGAGGCCCGGGTCGGGGATCGGGTTGCGCTGCAGGGAAACATGGATCCATCGGTGCTGTACGCCGGAGATGACGTGGTGCGGGCCGAGGCACGACGCGTGCTGGACGGCTTCAAGGGCAAGACCGGGCACGTCTTCAACCTGGGTCACGGCATCCATCCCGGCATCGACCCGGACCGGGTCGCCACGCTGGTCGAGACGGTGCACGCTTACCGCGGCAGCTGATCCGGAGCCCGTGCCTGCAGATTCTCCATGGGCTGCCTGATTCGTCGCTAACGTTCATGTCGTTGTGGGGCGTGGCACCCCTGATGAGGAAAAGCCGCAACAAACTGTAGGCCGGGTTAGCCCAAAGGGCGTAACCCGACGGGCCTCCCACCCCACCCATGGGCGCAAAATGGCGTCGTTCCCGGGACGTCGCAGGGTTACGCTGCGCGAACCCGACCTACTGGCCTGTGACTTTCGCGCTAAGGTTGGTCGAGGGCGGCCTCGGCCTCTGTGAGCAGTCCGCGGACGCCGGCCAGGTTCAGGCGCCGCATCGGACGGCCGTCGATGGGGGACGGGGGTGCCTGGCGGATGCCGTCCTTCGGGAACACGGTGAGCTCGATGTCGAGGCCCTCGGGTCCGCGGAAAGACAGGAACGGCGCGCGGATGCCGGTGCTTCCGCCCCGGTAGTGGCGCTCGCCGCTTCGGCACTGGATGCCGCGCTCGCCCAGGTCGATGATGACCTCTTCGACGGTCTCCGCGAAGCCATGCAGGTTGATCACCGGCTGCGGTTCCAGGATGCCCAGCAGCAGCGGGCCGACGAGGCGCGGCTCCAGGTGTTCCAGGCGTTCCATCACCAGCGCTGCGGCGCGCAGGCGGTCCACATACTCGCGTCGGCTTTCAGGGTCTGAGAACAGCCGGTTGCGCTCCAGCAGGGCGGTTTCAACCTCCGTGTTGGTGGGCAGGTCAGGCCGCCCCGTCATCCCGAGATGGTCGGCGGCCTTGCGTTTGGCCAGGCCGTAGTCGCGCACGCCCTCCTCGAGAATGATGCGCGCCGCCTCCTCGGCGAGGCGCTGGCGGGTTCTGGACTCGGGGATCGCCATCGTCTCGGCTCAGAAGATGAATTCGGGCTGTGCGTCTCTTCGGCCGCCGGTCCCGCCATCGTCCGGGTCCGAGAGGACTCGGGTGCTGCGCTCGGGAATCTGCTCGGGCAACAGCCATTCTTTGCGGCCGCGCGGGTCGTCAGCGGTGGTGCGTTCTCCGGTGTCCGGCAGCAGTGCGACCTCGACCAGGTCTTCCGGCCGCGGCACGGGCGCCTCCGGTCGGCCTGCAAGAGCCCTTTGCATGAAGCCCATCCAGATCGGAAGGGCCGCGCGGCCGCCGGTCTCCTGGGACCCGAGTTCCCGGTTGTCGTCAAAGCCGATCCAGGCGGTCGCTGCGAGTTCGGCATTGAACCCGGCGAACCAGGCGTCGCGGTAAGAGTTGGTGGTGCCGGTCTTGCCGCCAAGGTCCGCGCGGCCCAGTTCCATCGCCCGGCGGCCGGTGCCGGAACGAATCACGCCGCCCAACATCTGGCTCATCTGCCAGGCTACGCCAGGCTCCAGTGTGGGTACGGGGTCGGCATACTGCAGCGGCCCGCGAGCGGTGGCCAGTTGCAGATTCTGCCCGGCCGGGCTGGTGCAGGGTTCCGGGCAGGTCCGAGCCGTCGGCGCCTGGTACAGCAGGGTTCCGTCCACCTCTTCGATGCGCCCGATCAGCCAGGGAGTGGTCAGGCGTCCGCCGTTGGCGAACACCACGTAGGCATTGTTCAGTTCGACCGGTGTAAGGGTGCCCGTGCCCAGCGCCATCGACAGGTTGCGCGGGTGTTGCGCAAGGTTCAGGCCGAAGCGGCCCAGGTCGTCGTGCGTCTGGTTGACGCCGACGCTGTTCAGCAGCCGGATCGAGGCCAGGTTGCGTGAATTGGCCAGGGCCTCGCGCATGGTCGTGGCACCGCGGAAACTGCGGGAATAGTTCTCCGGCCGCCATTCTGCGCCCAGGGCCGGGTCGCTGAAGACCAGCGGCGCGTCGACCAGGGTGCTGGCCGGGGTCATGCCGTTCTGCAGGGCGAGGCTGTAGATCAGTGGCTTGAAGGCGGACCCCGGCTGCCGTTCAGCCTGCAGCGCCCGGTCGAATCGATTCGCGAAGAAGTCGAAGCCTCCAGCCAACGCCAGTATGGCCCCGTCGTCGGGCGCCTGGGCGACCAGGGCCCCGGCAACCGCGGGTACCTGGCTCAGGCGCCAGCCACCCCCGGTCGTTGGCTGGATACGCACCACATCGCCCGGCTTGAGCCAGTCGGAGACCCGCGTCCGGGCCGGACGTGCCCAGGCGAGATCATCGTTTTCCAGGCGTCTCTCCCCGAGCCCCGCCGTGTCGACGACGATGCTGTTCTCGCCCGCTTCCAGCACCAGCGCCGGGAACAGCATGCGGCCGCTGACCCCGATGCTCCTCAGCGCACCTTGCCGAGCCTCCGGGTCGCCCCAGACGGCCTCGTCCAGGGACCGTTCGGGGCCGCGGTAGCCATGGCGCTGGTCATATTCCAGCAGGCCATCGCGCAGCGCCGCGTTCGCGGCCTCCTGGGCAGCGGCGTCGATCGTCGTGAAGACGCGCAGACCCCGGACATAGGCTTCCTCGCCCCAGACGTTGACCGCGACCTGACGCGCGGCCTCTGCGACCCAGTGAGCGTCGACCTCGGTCGCGCTGACATGGAGCCTGGAGAGTACCGGGCGGGCCACGGCAGAGGCGTGCTCTTCAGGGGATATCAGGCCGAGTTCGAGCATTCGCCGCAGCACGTAGTTGCGCCGGTTCTGCGCGCGTTCCGGGCTGGTGACGGGGTTGGTGGTCGAGGGTGCTTTCGGAAGAGCGGCCAGGATGGCCATCTGGTCGAGCTCCAGTTCGTCCAGGTTGCGGTCGAAATAGACGCGGGCTGCGGCCGAAACACCGTAGGCGCGCTGCCCGAGGTAGATCTTGTTCAGATACAGCTCGAGGATCTGCTCCTTGGACAATTCCTGTTCAATCTGTAGCGCCAGGAAGATCTCGCGAATCTTGCGCTCGTAGGTGCGCTCGCGGGTCAGGAAGAAATTACGGGCCAGCTGCATGGTGATCGTGCTGCCGCCCTGGGTGCGCTCACCGGTGCTGAACAGGTTGATCCCGGCGCGCAGCAGGCCGACCGGATCAACTCCGCGGTGCCGGAAGAAACGCTCATCTTCCGCTGCCACGAAGGCCTGCAGCAATTGCTCGGGCATCTCGGCAATGGGCGTCGGTTCACGCCGCTGTTCCGCGAATTCGCCGATCAGCCGCTGATCGTGGGTGAAGATCTGGAGCGGGGTTTGCAGCCGCACGTCGCGCAGCGAATCGACCGCGGGCAGGCCCGGGGCGTAATAGAGATACAGCCCCAAAAAGACAGCGACCGCCGCCATACCCGCGCCCACGGCGAGGGACAAAAGGGACAGGATGATGCGAACAAAGAGGGGCATGATTTGGCGATTTCTTGCGGCTGGGGAATGATTCCAAGCGAAAGGCGCTTGCGGCTACCTGTTCACGCAGACTATGATCCAATGCAAATGCGTGTAAACGCTCGGTTGTGGCTACAGTATAAGCGCTGCAGCACGCGAACATCAGGGGGGCAGTGTGCTAGGTCTGGGGAAAAAGCACCACGCTTTGCTCGGAGTGGATTTCAGCGCCGCCGCTATCAAGGTGCTGGAGCTGGGGCGAAGCGGTAGCGGTTACAAGGTTGAGGCCTTCGCCGTCGAACCGTTGCCCGACGGCGCGGTCGTCGACAAGGAAATTCGCGATGCCGGGGCGATCGGGGCAGCGCTCGAGCGAGCCGTCAAGCGCTCGGGCACACGGCTGAAGCACTGTGCGATGGCCGTGCCGTCGTCGACCATCATCACTCGCACGCTGCGGTTCTCGAACAAGCTCAGTGAGGCTGAACTCGAGGGCCAGGTCTCCGTCGAGGCTGACCAGTACATCCCCTACAACCTCGAAGACGTCAGCATCGATTTCCAGGTGCTGGGCAAGAATACCGCGAACCCGGACCTCATCGACGTACTCGTGGTGGCGTCGCGCAAGGAACACGTGGAATCGCGCATCGCCATCGCACAGGTCGCCGGGCTGACCGCGGAGTTGGTCGACGTCGAGGCCTACGCAATCGAACACGCCACCAGTCTGCTGCTGGACCAGTTGCCCGACCGCGAACAGAAGCCCATCGTCGCGGTGGTCGATGTCGGAGCCCAGGTCACCGGCGTCTACGTGATGAGCCAGGAGCAGGGCGTCATCTACACCCGCGAGCAGGACTTCGGTGGCCGCCTCCTCACCGAGGAGATCATGCGCCGGTACGACATGGACATGCAGCAGGCGGGCAACGCGAAGATCCACGGCGAACTGCCCCCGGATTACGCGGTGTCGGTGCTCGAACCCTTCAAGCAGAACATGATGGACCAGGTGCACCGGTTGCTGCAGTACTTCTATGTGACGCGCCCGCAGGACACGATCGACCACATCTTTCTCGGGGGTGGCTGCGCCGTCATTCCCGGCATCGACGAGATGCTCGAGGACGCCACCGGTACGCCGGTCTCCATCGCGAACCCGTTTCGTGGCATGTCCGTCGCCCGGCGGGTCAACAAGCAGCGCTTCGAGAATGACTCGCCCGCCACCTTGACGGCCTGCGGGCTGGCCATGCGGGGGTTCGTGGAATGATCTACATCAACCTCTTGCCCTGGCGGGCCCAGCGCCGGGCCCAGCGCCAGAAGCAGTTCTACGCCACCGCGGTGGTGGCGGCCATCGTCGGCGCGGCACTGGTTCTCGCCGGTGTCACCTACATGAACAGCCGCATCGATCACCAGGAAGCGCGCAACCAGATGCTGCAGTCCGAGATCCGTGTGCTAGACCGGCAGATCGCGAGGATTCGCGACATCGACCGGCAGCGGCAGAACGTCATCGACCGCATCGAGGTGATCCAGACGCTGCAGGCGAGCCGCCCCGAGGCTGTGCACCTCTTCGATCAGATGGTGCGCACCCTCCCGGAGGGCACCTTCTTCCAGGAACTGCGACAGGAAGGGGACCGCATCCGGCTCGTCGGCCGTGCGGAGTCCAACGCCCGCATCTCGGCCTTGATGCGGCGGGTCGATGGCTCGCCATGGCTGCGCGATTCGACCCTGCAGATCATCGAGACCCGCCAGGAAGGCCCGCTCCAGGTGCGCGATTTCCGGCTGGAGGCGTTGCAGACGCGACCGGGCGCCAACGATGAAGCCGGCAGCGACGGGGAGGCCTCCTGATGGACCTGAGAGCGATCAACGAAGTCGACTTCCGCAACCTCGGGGAGGCCCCCGGGGTCGTCAAGGGCGGCATCATCATTCTGATCATCGCGGCGCTGGTGGGCGCCGGCTACTGGTATTTCATCAAGGACCAGATGGCCGAACTCGAGCGGGGCGAGGCCAGGGAACTGGCGTTGCGCGCCGAGTTCGAGGAAAAGCAGCGGCGCGCGGCAAACCTTCCGGCGCTGGAGGCACAGCTGGAAGAGATGGAGCGCATGTTCGCCTCCCTGCTGCAGTTGCTCCCAAGTACCGCGGAGATTCCCAGCCTGCTGGTCGACATATCGCAAACGGCGCTCTCGGTCGGTCTCGAGATCGAGCTGTTCCAACCGCGTCCCGAGGCCAACCGTACCTTTTATGCCGAGGTGCCCATCCAGTTACGCGTGCGCGGGAACTATGAACAGCTTGCGGAGTTCGTCAGCGGGGTCTCCGAGATGCCGCGTATCGTCACCGTCCATGACGTATTTATCCGCCCGGGCGAAGCAGACACGGACCTCTTGATGGATGCCCTGGCACGCACCTACCGCTATCTGGAGGGGAGTTGATGGTCATCACCCGCAGCGGTTCGTCGCTCTGGCTTGTGCTGTTCACTGTTGTGCTGGGAGGGGGTCTTTCCGGCTGCCAGGGAGACACCGCGGATCTGCAGCGCTACGTCGAAGAGGTCAAGGCACGCCCCGGTGGGGACATCGAGCCGATCCCGTCGCTGGACCCGCATGACCCCTACATCTACCCGGGCCATGATCGCTCACCCTTCGATTCCTCCGTGATCGCACGGCCGCTTCCGGCGGAACGCGTCGGAATCCCCGGAGCCGTGGATATCGACTTCGACCGGCCCCGGGAACCTCTCGAGAGCTTCCCGCTGGATTCGCTGCGCTTGGTGGGTTCGTTGGAGCAGGAGGGTGTGCGCTATGCTCTAGTGCGGACCCCGGATAGGACGATTCACAGTGTTCGGCCGGGCAACTACATGGGGCAGAATTTCGGACGGATCACCGAGATCACGCCACGGGAAATCCGCTTGGTGGAGGTGGTTCCGGACGCCTTTGGCGGTTACATGGAGCGCGAAAACTCCGTTGCGTTGTCGGAATGAAATCTCTAGGGGAAAGAGCCATGTATTTCAATAAGAATGCGAATTCCGAACTGCGCAACGCCGCTGCCCGATCGGGAGTATCGGCGCCTCCAAGGCTCCTGGCCTGGCTGGCGGGTCTGGTGATGCTGGCCTCCTTCGGGGTGCTGTCGGCCCAGGAGCTGCAGGATCTCCGGGCGGCCAATCTGGGCTCGGGGCAGACGCAGCTTGCACTGCAGTTCTCGGATACCCCGCCCGACGCCAGCATCTTCTCGATCGATTCCCCGCCACGGATCGCCCTGGACCTGCCCGGTGTATCGAACCGGCTGGCGGCCCGCACCACGGAGTTCAACCTCGGGGCGCTGCTCTCGGTGACGGCCGTCGAGTCCGGGGACCGCACCCGCGTGATCCTGAACCTCTCGACCAGTTCCGATTACCGCAGCCACGTCGACGGTAACAACCTCGTCCTGACGGTCGGGACGGGCGTCGCCCACGCCGAAGCGGCCGCCCCGGCGCCTGCGCCAGCCGTCGCAGAGGCCCCCCCGGCCCGGCCGCCGGGCGTTCGCAGCGCAAGGCCCCCGGAGATCACCGACATCGATTTCCGCCGTGGCGTCGACGGTCAGGGACGCCTCCTGGTCGAACTCTCACGTCCCGGCGTGACCGTGGATGTCCGCGAACAGGCTGGCCGCGTCGAACTCATTTTCCCGCGCGTGCTGATGGAGGACCAGTTGGCACGCCGTCTGAACGTCACCGATTTTGCGACCCCGGTCGTCAGCATCGACACCGTGCGTGAGCGGGACGACCGCGTGCGGATGGTCGTGAATACGACCGGCGAGTACGACGTGCTCTCGTACCAGACCGACCGCACCTACGTGCTTGAGGTTGCCCCCCTGAGCGAGGCGGAGCGCGAAGCGCTGCGCCTGGAGCGCCAAGAGTTCATTGGTGAACGCCTGTCCCTGAACTTCCAGGACATCGAGGTCCGCTCGGTGCTGCAGCTGCTGGCCGACTTCACCGACCTGAACATCGTCGTCAGCGACAGTGTGACCGGCAATATCACGCTGCGTCTGAACAACGTCCCCTGGGACCAGGCGCTGGACATCATCCTGACCACCCGCGGGCTGGACAAGCGCGTGACCGGCAACGTGATGTACGTGGCGCCGCGCGAGGAGATCGCCGCCCGCGAGCGCCTCGAACTCGAGGCCCTGCGCGACCAGGAGGATCTGGCACCGCTGCGCACCGAGTTCATATCGGTGAACTTCACGCAGGCGGAGTCGATCCGCCAGCTCATCTATGATCGGGACGCGCGAGGCGCCACCGGCGTCGATCGACGGATGTCCTTCCTGTCCGACCGGGGCAGCGTCGCGGTCGACATGCGCACCAACACCCTGATCATTCGCGACACCGCGGACCAGATCGAGGCGATACGCCGACTGGTGTCGAGGCTGGACGTGCCGACCCAGCAGGTCTTGATCGAAACTCGGGTCGTGATCGCCGACGACAACTACCGAAGGGACCTGGGTGTTCGCTTCGGTGTCAGCG
>SKJG01000180.1 GCA_007116035.1 Thioalkalivibrio sp. | reverse complement strand
CGAAAGTGGGCCTGCGTGGAGATCAATGCGGAATACCTCCCGGGCGCCGCGACCCGTTTCACCGCCAAGGCCCGCTCCGAGGCAACGGCCGGCGAGCCGCGCCGGTTCAGCGTCTACAGCCCCTGCACGCTACCGGTCGACGATGCGCCGCTGGCATCCGATGGCGGCCGCACCCGCGTCAGCACGGATGCCGATCCTGGCTCCGCCGAAGGTCGGGTCCGACCGCGTCCGGAATCATGAAGGGCGTACGGCGGTGCAGGTGCCGCAGAGGCCATCGCACGGGGCCGTCCTGGCGAGCGCAAGGCGTGCGTCGATGCAGCGGAACCGGCCCACGACTCAGGCGCTCGATCGGTCGGTGCGCGAACGACTCGGTATTCCGAGGCGCGCGGGACCCGGCCTCGACGGCGATCGCCCAGGCACCTTGCGCAACACCGAATCGCAGGCTGTCGCGGTTTGTGGTTGAGGTCCTGGACAGGTTTCGAAATGCGTTCGATCACATCCGAACCCGGATCACTTGTCAATACATACACATACGCACCGCGGCACGCCCGCGCCAGCACACCTTCGTCCACCAACCTCCCGAGCGCAGCCAGCAGGGTCCACCGCTGATCCGCAGGAAACAGCTTGGCCAAATCACCAAAATTGCGCGAGAAGCCCCGGCTTTAGCCGTGGGGAGGATGTCAATCCTGAAGTCGGGTGGCCAGCGCTCGTGCAGCGGCGATATCCGCTGTCTGGCTGCGTTTGTCACCGCCGCCGAGCATTATGATCAGCGCAGTGCCTCTCTGAACGTAGTACATGCGCCAGCCAGGCCCGAAGAACTCGCGCATTTCGTAGACGCCATCGCCCACCGGTGCAACGTCGCCGAGCAAGCCGCGCTGGGCCTTGCGTTGGGCACGCCTGCGGCACGTTCACGAAATGACTGCTAAAATAGGCATAAGTATATTTCGTGACGATTTAAATAGGCATTCGGGGCGTAGCGGATGAGCCGAAAGGAGCGAACCTTTTCCCTGTATGCGCGCGAGGCGACGACCTTGCTCGGGCGCAGGATTCGGCTCGGGCGCCTGGAGCGCCGATGGACTGAGCAGGAACTGGTCGACCGCGCGGGGATCTCGCGGGCGACGCTTCAGAAGATCGAGAAGGGGGAACTGACGGTCGCCATCGGCCTGGTGTTTGAGGTCGCTGCCCTGGTCGGCGTGGTCCTGTTCGAAGCGGACCGGGAATCGCTTGCCCGGCACACCGCCCGTGCCGATGAGAAGCTCGCCCTGTTGCCGGCGACCGTGCGCAAACCGGGAAAGCCGGTGGACGATGCGTTCTGAAGGACCGCACACGGAAGTCTTCGTCTGGGTGTGGCTGCCCGGCGCAGTCGAACCGGTGGTGGCCGGTAAGCTCACCGCGGCGGGGAACCGGTTCCTGTTCCATTACGGCCGGAGCTATCTCGCACGGGATGACGCGATTGCGCTCTACGAACCTGAATTGCCGCTGCGATCCGGAGTGCTTCCCTTGCGTTCCGGGTTGAGCCTGCCGGGTTGCATCCGGGACGCGTCTCCGGATGCCTGGGGCCGCCGGGTGATCGTGAACCGGATGCTTGGGGCCCGGGGGGCGAGCGCCGATACGGGCCAACTCGACGAAGTCACGTATCTTCTGGAATCCGGCTCCGACCGCGCGGGAGCTCTGGATTTCCAGCGCTCGCCCACGGAATACGTGCCTCGGGAATCGGATCCGGCACCGCTCGAACAACTGCGGGAAGCCGCTGAGCGCGTCGATCAGGGACTGTCGCTCAGCGTGGAACTGGCTCAGGCGTTACAGCACGGAACGTCGCTCGGTGGCGCCCGGCCAAAGGCCCAGATCGAGGGTGAAGGGAAAAAGTACATCGCCAAGTTTTCCTCGACGAGCGACCTCTTCCCGGTGGTGAAGGCGGAGTTCGTTGCGATGCGGTTGGCCGCTCGGGCCGGGCTGAACGTGGCGACGGTGGCACTGGACCGCTCGCTGAACAAGGACGTGCTGCTCGTCGAGCGCTTCGACCGTGTGCCTGCGTCGGCCGGATGGCAGCGCAGGCTGATGGTGTCGGCGCTCACGCTGCTGGAACTCGACGAGATGATGGCGCGCTACGCGAGCTACGAGGATCTCGCGGAACGCGTGCGCCATCGTTTTGCCGATGCATCCGCAACCCTCCGGGAGCTCTTCGGTCGGCTCGTGTTCAATATCCTGTGCGGGAATACCGACGACCATGCGCGCAATCACGCAGCATTCTGGGACGGCCAGTCGCTGCGCCTGACGCCGGCGTTCGACCTATGTCCGCAAAATCGTACCGGCAACGAGGCCTCGCAGGCGATGCTCATCACGGGAGCGGAACGCCTGAGCCGGATCTCCTCCTGCCTGCACGCGGCCCGACATTTTCTGCTTTCGCGCGACGAGGCGATCGATCTGGTCGGCCGGCAGGTGAGGGCGGTCGTCGAACACTGGAACGGTACCTGTGACGACGCCGATCTCGGTGCTGTCGATCGGACGTTGCTCCGGGGCCGACAGTTCCTGAATCCCTTCGCCTTCGAGGGTCTCGAAGGCGACGCCGCACACCTGAAAACGCTGGCCGAAGAATGGCGTGCCGGTGCCCCGAGGACACGATATCCAAGGGTCTGACCCCGGTTCGAAGCCCCTCAGCCAGGGGAGTGTGTCTTGAGCCAATCGCGCAATGCCGCGTTCATGCGCGTTTGCCCGGGACCGCTGGCGCGGAAAGCGGCGACGATTTCCTGATCCAATCGTATGGTGGTCGACGTTTTCCGCGCGAGGAGTGGATCATCTTGACATCCTCCCCACGGCTAAAGCCGGGTGGAGGATGTCAACCACGGTAAACACGACGCGCCCAGCCCGGGCCCACTCGGCCAATGTCTTGATCGCAACAGACTGCTCCATAGCCGACAAGTACACAGAAAAACCATTAGAACAGCGCTTTTCCGTAAACCTGAATCCTGAAACCGTAGCCCATAGCCCGTAGCCCGTAGCCCGTAGCCCGACGGGAAAGAAATCTGTGCCGCTTTGTGGCAGTCCCAGCCATGCCTAACCAGCCCGTCCCGCCCCCCGTGGGAGCGAGCTCTTTCGAAACGGACCTTAGTCAGGGATGCGTCTTTTGTACTAACATGGCGTCATTCGTACACCCGATGGAGTCCCGCCATGCCCGCTGCCAACACCACGCACCGCTCCGCCCGTCTTGGCCTGCGCGCAACCCCCGAGCAGGAGACGGTGCTGCGCCGTGCTGCCGAAGTGGCCCACAAGTCGCTGACGGACTTCATTCTCGACGCCGCCTATCAGGCTGCCGAACAGACCTTGCTCGATCAACGCTTGTTCATGGTTTCTGGCAGTCAGTACCAGGCCCTCCTGGAGATGCTCGATCGCCCCGAGACGGTAAACCCGGGGTTGGCGGATCTGTTTTCTCGCCAACCGGTGTGGCCCAGCAAATGAGGTTCTCGGCGCCGCAGGCGCTGGATGCATCCCACCGGCTGGAAAAATTTGACTGCGGCAAACCCGCGCTCACGGCCTGGCTGCTACAACATGCGCTGCAGGCCCAAGGCAGTGGTTCGGCGAGAACCTTCGTTGCCTGCGATTCGGATCGCGTCGCCGGGTACTACAGTCTGACGGTAGGACAGATTGACACGCTGGAAGCCCCCGAGCGGGTTCGGCGCGGAATGGGGCGGTACCCGATCCCACTGGTCATCCTGGCGAGACTGGCTGTTGACCTGGACTACCAGATGCAGGGCCTGGGTTACAGCCTGCTGCAGGACGCCATCAT